>NZ_JAOVUB010000009.1:0-3095 GCF_027737825.1 Campylobacter sp. VBCF_06 NA8 | reverse complement strand
AAATCTTTTACCATATTGTTAAAGGATTTCTAATACCTTTAACAAGGAAGTAATGCTTAAAAAGATAAGCAAACGAGCTATTAGTACCGGTCAGCTAAATGACTTTCATCACTTACACATCCGGCCTATCAAACAGATAGTCTTTCTGAGCTCTTAAAAGAAGATTCATCTTGGAGTTGGCTTCGAGCTTAGATGCTTTCAGCTCTTATCACATCCCGGCTTAGCTACTGGGCGATGCTCTTGGCAGAACAACCCATACACCAGTGGCCAGTTCGACTCGGTCCTCTCGTACTAGAGTCAACTCTCCTCAATCTTCTTACGCCCACGGCAGATAGGGACCGAACTGTCTCACGACGTTCTGAACCCAGCTCGCGTACCGCTTTAAATGGCGAACAGCCATACCCTTGGGACCTGCTCCAGCCCCAGGATGCGATGAGCCGACATCGAGGTGCCAAACCTCCCCGTCGATGTGAGCTCTTGGGGGAGATCAGCCTGTTATCCCCGGGGTACCTTTTATCCTTTGAGCGATGGCCCTTCCACACAGAACCACCGGATCACTAAGACCGACTTTCGTCTCTGCTTGACTTGTGTGTCTCGCAGTTAAGCTGGCTTATGCCTTTATACTCTACAAGCGATTTCCAACCGCTTTGAGCCAACCTTTGTAAGCCTCCGTTACATTTTGGGAGGCGACCGCCCCAGTCAAACTACCCACCAGACATTGTCCTACCTAAGGATAACTTAGGCTAGTTAGCTACCCAAATAAAGAAGAGTGGTATCTCAACAATGGCTCACCATACACCGGAGTATATGGATCAAAGCCTCCCACCTATCCTGCGCATCTTTATCCAAGCAGCAGTGTCAAGCTATAGTAAAGGTCCACGGGGTCTTTCCGTCTTGCCGCGGGTAGGAGGAATTTTCACCTCCACTACAATTTCACTGGATCCCTCTTTGAGACAGCTCCCATCTCGTTACGCCATTCATGCAGGTCGGTATTTAACCGACAAGGAATTTCGCTACCTTAGGACCGTTATAGTTACGGCCGCCGTTTACTCGGGCTTCGATCAGATGCTTCGCAAAAGCTGACATCATCAATTAACCTTCGAGCACCGGGCAGGCGTCACACCCTATACATCCTCTTACGAGTTAGCAGAGTGCTGTGTTTATGGTAAACAGTCGGGAGGGACTCTTTGTTGTAACCTTCTTTGCTTACAGAGTAAATCCTTAACAAAGTTAGGCACACCTTATACCGAAGATACGGTGCTATTTTGCAGAGTTCCTTAAAGAGAGTTCTTCCACGCGCCTTAGAATACTCATCCCACCCACCTGTGTCGGTTTACGGTACGGGCAATATTAGCTAAACTTAGAAACTTTTCTTGGCTCGATAGTATCAAGGATTCTCAATCTACTCCGAAGAGCGTCAAGAGCCTTTAATGTCTCGGATAAAGAGTTACGGATTTGCCTATAACTCAACCTACACACTTAGACCAGCACTTCCATCAGCTGGCTCCCCTAACTTTAAGCGTCCTTCCATCGCACACTAATATTGGTATCGGAATATTAACCGATTTTCCATCGCATACCCCTTTCGGACTTTGCTTAGGACCCGACTAACCCTACGATGACGAGCATCGCGTAGGAAACCTTGGGTTTACGGCGAATATGATTCTCACATATTTTATCGCTACTCATGCCTGCATGCTCACTTCTATCCGCTCCACCACTCCTTGCCGGTATGGCTTCGACGCTGAATAGAACGCTCTCCTACCACTTGCACTAGGTGCAAATCTACGACTTCGGTACTTATTTTAGCCCCGTTATATTTTCCGCGCAGAATCACTAGACCAGTGAGCTATTACGCTATCTTTAAAGGATGGCTGCTTCTAAGCCAACCTCCTGGTTGTTTCAGTAACTCCACATCGTTTTCCACTTAAATAAGATTTAGGGACCTTAGTCGGTAGTCTGGGTTGTTCCCCTCTCGACGACGGATTTTATCACTCGCCGCCTGACTGCTGTGATTACATTATAAGTATTCGGAGTTTGATAGGGTTTGGTACATTGGTGTATGCCCTAGCCCATTCAGTGCTCTACCCCTTATAATTACGACACAACGCTATACCTCAATATATTTCGGAGAGAACCAGCTATCACGATGTTTGATTGGCCTTTCACCCCTATCCACAGGTCATCCGGAGCTTTTTCAACAGCCGTCGGTTGGGTCCTCCACCGGTTCTTACACCGGCTTCAACCTGCCCATGGATAGATCACATCGTTTCGGGTCTGCAGCATCTGACTAATCGCCCTATTAAGACTCGCTTTCGCTACGGCTCCGGGTTTCCTTAACCTCGCCAGATACCACAACTCGCAGGCTCATTATGCAAAAGGCAGTCCATCACCCTGATAAATCATAGGGCTCTGAATGATTGTAAGCAAACGGTTTCAGGTTCTATTTCACTCTGATCACCTCAGTTCTTTTCACCTTTCCCTCACGGTACTTGTGCACTATCGGTCTAGTAGTAGTATTTAGGGTTGGATAGTGGTCTACCCAGCTTCAGACAGGATTTCACGTGTCCCGCCCTACTCAGGATACTGCTAAGTAAAAAGGAGATTTCGCATACGGGATTATCACCCTCTATGATTAAACTTTCCAGTTTATTCTGCTATCTGCTTTTAGTCTTTATTGCAGTCCTACAACCCCACTAGCAAGCTAGTGGTTTGCCCTCTTACGCGTTCGCTCGCCGCTACTAGCGTAATCTCTTTTGATTTCTTTTCCTGAGGGTACTAAGATGTTTCAATTCCCCTCGTTCGCTCCCGTAGGTAGTTAATATTACTATTAACTGGGTTGCCCCATTCGGAAATTCCCGGATCAAAGCCCCTTGACGGCTCCCCGAGACTTATCGCAGCCTGGCACGTCCTTCATCGCCTCTACTAGCCAAGGCATCCACCGTTTGCTCTTAGTAGCTTACCTTTTATTTTACTTCATAATAAAATGAAGTATTAGACTATGTTAATATTCTAATTTGCATTACTTCCTTGTTAAAGATAAAAGATTTAATTTATAAATTTTAAATTTGATAAATTGCTTTTACAATATTTAA
>NZ_JAOVUB010000008.1:0-42814 GCF_027737825.1 Campylobacter sp. VBCF_06 NA8 | reverse complement strand
GTCCGTCTTTGCCATCGTTGCCTATTACTAGGTTATTAGCAAGTTTTAGGTCATAGGTGTTGTTATCTTCACCGCCATGAGTAAGTTTTAGGTTACCATCTGTGTAAGTGCCGTCTGTCGGAGCGACTGTGCCACCATTTACAGTAACTTTTGTTTTATTACCCTCTACGCCTTTTTTCAACTGCCATACATTAACAGCATCAGTGTCATCTACGCCAGGTGCGACATTAGTCAATGTTACATTTTTATCATATATAGGCTCGCCCGCCTTGTTATATGAAACAAGAGTAATAGTGTCATTGTTATCACCACCTAGCTTAACAGGGACTTTCAAATCATAGTTTGTTGTCATATTATCATCGCTGCGTGTAGTAGCTATGATAACTGTTCCGTTTTTAGAAGTTACATTTGTATCTTTCGCGCTAAATTTAATGCCATACGCACTACTAGTTTCATTATTATCTTTGCTTAGCTCGACATACGAGATATCTACATTATCCCCAGCGATAAAGTCAAGACCAGTTTTATTATAATCCTCAGTGCCTACTGTGTGTTTGCCAAATGTAAGAGTTCCGTCTTTGTTCGTGCCAGTGCCATTTTTGTCTATACCCACAGACCAGATTGTGCCAGCACCGCTCACTGCTCGTTTTAGTTGAGCGACATTGACTGCGTCTGTATCATGCCAACCAGCTGCTACGCCTGTGATTTGGCGAGTGATATTATTATCAAAATCGCCTACCGAGATTGCATTGCGTGTGCCAATCCATACAGCATTATCAGGCATTTTTAAATTCTTATCGCCTGCTGTTTTTGTTTGAACATCGTAGCCTTTATAAGTTTGAGCAAGCCAAGTAGCGTTATTTTCGCCTAGATTATCTCTATTAGCCACCGAACCGCTACCAAGCGCTATGGTATCAGCCACAGATACAGTCGCGCCCTTGCCGATAGCAGCTGAATTTATACCATCTATTTCTACGATACCACCCAATGCACCAAGTGCATTTTCGGCATATACTTTTGAGCTATCACCAAAGGCAGTAGAGTAATCTCCTGCTGTATTGCCATTTTTTCTAATCCATCTTTTGACATCTTCTCTATGGTCTTGGTCAAATTCTCCTGAATAGACCCATTCCCACTCATCTTTTCTTTCAATCTCTACTAACTCACCTGCCTCATTTCGACCTTGCACCCAGTAAGTACCTAATTGGACTTGAACAATTTTTTCTTCAAATATTGGTTCGTTATTTTCATCAAGCTTTTGATTGCCTTCTTCATCAAGCACTGGCACTTTATATGTATCACCATCAGGATTATCACCTGTTCTTAATTCAAACTGGATACTAATGTCTGTATATTTTTTGCCAGTAATAGGGTCTGTCCATTCACCAGAATAAACTTCCGAATCTTTACCCCATGCAGTAGAATTATCACCGCCTGCTAAGGTATGACTTCCCCATGCTGTCGCTCCTGTGCTTGTGGCTTTTGAATTTGAACCCCAAGCAGTAGCGTTCTCATTGCTAGCTTCTGTTCTATAACCAAATGCGGTTGCTTGACTACCACTAGCCCAAGTTTCTGTTCCGAAAGAAGTAGCTCTCTTGCCAGTAGCAGCAGTTTCATGACCCCATGCAGTGGCATTCCATGCAGTAGCTGCTGAACGCCAACCAAACGCAGTAGCGTCTTGACCGGAGGCTATCGTATGCTCACCAAAAGCAGTAGCATAAGTGGCAATGTTATTTGCATCTTTATCGCCATCGCCTAGTGCATTAGGATTGGTATTTTTATTAAATAATGCACTATAACTATAAGCGTATGCTTCGCCATTAACTGCAACATGATCTTTATAGGTATCGCCTTCATTATAGAACATCACTTTTTCTTTAAGAATAGTGCCATCTTGTTTTAAAAGAACCCAAACTTCTTTTTCTCTTTTTCCCGCTTCATCTTCTAGCGTTATAACTCTTCTTAAAGGTGTAACGACTTCGCCTTTATATGTAAATACCGTTCCTGCATTTGTGTTCGCACCAAAAGCAGTTGCGCCTGTGGAATTAGCCGCCGTGCTAGAACCAAAGGCTGTCGCGTTATTTTTAGTTGCTTTTGTGTTTGTTCCAAATGCAGTAGAGTCGCTACCACTAGCTTCTGTGTCTTTACCCCAAGCAGTAGCACGATAATTGCTAGCTGTTGTGCCATCGCCAAATGCAGTAGCTTGATTTTGTTTAGCTGTTGTATTTTTACCCCAAGCAGTAGAATTATCTTTGGTTGCTTTTGTTCCCTCGCCAAATGCTGTGGCTTGTTGCCCGCTAGCCTCTGTGCCTTTACCCCAAGCAGTAGAACGCCAATTAGTAGCTTGATTGCCAGCATCGCCCCATGCCATAGCTCTATTACCAGTTACCTTTGTTCCCATAAGCGCCACAGAGTTCTCGCCCCCTGCCTTAGAGCCATTACCTATCGCTACGGCACTTGTCTTATTGGCTTCTGAATTTATACCGATTGCAATAGCATTTGAAGCTTTTGCTTGTGCAGAAGTAACATTAGTCGCAGAGCCTACACCGTTTATGTGTATATATGGGCTTACTATTTTATCATCATCGATTCTTACGACTCTGTTGTCGCTAGTGATACTACCGCCACTTGGCAAATTCTCTATCACAGAGTATAGTTGGCTTCCATTTATTGCGTCTGTGCTAGCAGCAGAGATCAGACCAGCGGCGACATTTTGGATTCTGCGTGGAGCAGTGGCGTTGCCTATGCTCACTACGCCCTCAGGTTTAGCACCTGCAAAGCTTAATTTGTTTGCCGCAATTCTCCCTATTGTAGAATAATTAGTGGCATAATTTGTATTTCCTGCCGTGCTACCTGTTATTACGCTAGAATTTGCATTTGCAGCTACATACGCTGCACCATCGCCCAAAAAGACAGAATTTTCAGTAGTAATTTGGACATTATTACCCAAAATAAATGTTTTGTCGTCTTTGATTTTATTATTATTACCTATGGCATAGCTATCATCACCGTCGATATTGCTCGGATCACCAAACACACCTGAGCGATTGCCTTTTACGGTATTGCCAGAACCCATAGCGATAGAGTTTTTACCGCTTACGGTATTATCAAAACCGTGAGCGATAGATTTATTGCCATCTATAGTTACGATATTACCAGAACCCACAGCGAAAGATTCCGACGCTAATGCTTTGTTTTCATAACCAAGAGAAGCCGATTTTTCACCAGCAGCTAAATTTCTCATACCAGCAGCAACAGAATTTTTCGTAGTAGCGTTGTTTTCTGAACCCAACGCCATAGAATGCAAACCAGTCGCATTGTTTTCTGAACCGATAGCTAGGGTATTTGCAACCCAAGCCTCATTTCTGATACCAAATGCGGTTGAATTTGCATCCCACGCTATATTTCCTCCACCCACAGCAATAGCACCATTGCCATGAGCATAGTTTTTTAGACCTACGGCTGAACTAGTGTTACCATCTGCGGTATTTTCCAAACCGACGGTAATAGTATTTTCGTTTTTGTTTGTATTATAGTAACCAGCTGCGATAGAGAAGTTAGAGTCATACATCCTATTACGGTTACCTAATGCCATAGCATTTTGAGAGCGCTCGTCGATATAGTTTATTACACCGATTGCAGTAGAATTTGCGTCATAGACTTTATTTTCTACACCGATTGTGGTAGAGAGGTTACCCGCGGAGATATTATTTACACCGATAGCGTTAGAGGCGATACCACCAGCGGTATTTGTAAAACCAAGAGCATTTGCAAATGTGTTATTAGCCTCAGAGCTCTGACCTATCGCCATAGAAGAAAGCCCGCTAGCCTCTGTCGCCTTGTATCCTTTACCTTTCATCCATCTGCTCTCAGGATTAGAGTCCTCTATTCTATCGTCACTATAAAAGGCTTCTTGTAAAAGTTTAACTCTCTCGGAAACATTGTTAGGTCCGCCAACAACTTCTATATAATCAGTTATTAGTTTATATTTATTGTATGGGTTGTTAGGATCTTTATCTGTATGAGCACCGATATCATCACCGCCGATAGAGATAGAACCATATCCACTAGCCACAGTATTTGCACCGATCGCTAATGTTTGCGAACCAATAGCCTTAGCTTGCGTTCCGATAGCTACGCTTTGTCCGGCATTATCAGAGCGTTCTGATAAATCCTTTGCGATAGCTAGGTATCCGATAGCGACATTGCCTTGACCGGTACCACTATCAGCCCAAGAATTAGAGCCTAACGCAACACTACCCTCACCAATTGCTTGTGCGCCAGCAATCCCTATTTCATATCTTCCAAATCTATCTTTTGAAATCTCTACGCCGTTCCAATACATCTTCTGGTTCTTATCAGCAGGCATCCAAGCAGTTGCACTCCTATCTCCGCCACCGATAGCTACGGTTCCGGCATCTTTTGCAAATGTATTTTTACCTATGGCTGTGCTTTTATCGCCAGTTGTCACTGAGTTACCTCCGACAGAAATAGAGTCTTCACCATACGCAACCCCGCCCATACCAGCTAATGCATTATTGCCATAAGCGATAGAATTTACGCCAAACGCAAATGCTTTACTACCAGTATCAGCCGTAAAAATGCCTTTTTTATTATTTTTTATAAATTGTTTTATATTATTAAAGACTGTATTGTTATTGTCGCCAACCCAATTTTGTCTTGGATTAGGATCACTCTCCATAGCAGTATCATAATTATACGCTTGGATTACATCTGGGCGTAAGTTTCCATTGCTATCACGCAAATCAGTATCATCAGCCAAACCGCCGATTTTGATAAATCGACCAGAAGAATCTGTATAACCTAAATAGTAGAAATTTTTAGTCGCACCAGCATGACCAAAAGCATCCATTTCTTCGCTAGTATATCTTTTAACCTCTAAATTTACCAAAGGCGCATCTCTATATGCACCTTTAAAAAGTCCAACTGCTGGCGCACCCTCACCAGCACCTGCTATCGAGCCATCACCTATCGCAACTGACTGGGACTTGTTCGCATGAGCACCAGTGCCTCTCTCAATCTGTTCTGCATACAAACCCTCTGGCGCAAATGGCGCACTGATAGCCACTATCGTAGCTAGCGACATAGCCAGCCGTCCCAGAGCAGGCGCGCTCGCTATCTTGCCAATGCTTGAAAAAATCGTGCTACCGAACCCCTCGCGCACAGTTTTTTCGCCACTGTGTCCCTTAGCGATCTCGCTAACGACCTTGACGCCGTGTGAGCTCCTTTTGAGCTTATAGACCTTGTTCATGAAAAACTCCTTTTTTCTGCGAACTCAATCGCAAAATGTGATAAATAACTCCGTATTTTAACTCTTTAAAAATTAAACGAAGTTTAATTACACATTTGTAAAGGATAAAATTTATCGCCGTTTTTTTTTTGCGGCGTTTTGGGGGAAATTTTGGGGAAATTTTGAGGGTTGCGAGCATGGAAATTTTCGCTAGTTATGTCATTTTTGAGAATTTGCCTAATCTGTCATTGCGAGCGTAGCGAAGCAATCCAGAAAAATTTAGAGAGAATTCTAAAATTTGTCAAAATTCATTTGATAATTTGAATTTTATCTGTGAATTGAAATTTATCGGAATTTCCCTAGATTGCTTCGTCGCTTCGCTCCTCGCAATGACAAATCAAGGCAAATTTGCTTTACCCCTCACAATGACAAATCAGACGAATTTTGATATACTTTACAAAAATAAAGGCAAAAATTTGAAACAATACTTCGTTTATATCCTTTTTAGCGAACGAAACGGCACTTTGTATATCGGCGTAACAAATGATTTAAAACGCAGAATTTACGAGCACAAAAACAAAATTTTCAAAGGTTTTACCGAAAAATATGGCGTAGATAAACTCGGGTATTTTGAGAGTTGCGATAGCGTAGAGAGCGCGATTTTGCGCGAAAAACAGCTAAAAGGTGGAAGCAGAAAACAAAAACTAGCTTTGATTGAAAGCGTAAATCCAAAATGGATTGATTTGTATTATGAGATTTAAAATTCGCCTTTGTGTGTCATTGCGAGCGTAGCGAAGCAATCCAGAAAAATTTAGAGAGAATTCTAAAATTTGTCAAAATTCATTTGATAATTTGAAATTTATCTGTGAATTAAATTTTATCTAAATTTCCCTAGATTGCTTCGTCGCTTCGCTCCTCGCAATGACAAATCAAAACAATTTTGCTTCGCTCCTCGCAATAACATTTAATCTGTCATTGCGAGAAATACGAAGTATTTCGAAGCAATCCAGAAAAATTTAGAAAGAATTCTAAAAATTTTACTTTTGATTAGAAATTTATCTGTGAATTAAAATTTTTTAGAATTTCCCTAGATTGCTTCGTCGTTTCGCTCCTCGCAATGACAGATTAAGGCAAATTTGCTTCGCTATGCTCGCAATGACAAATCAAGGCAAAATTTACTTTGCTTTTGCAATGACAATAGCATACAAAAAACTCGGGGCAGTGTTTAGAAGTTGCGCTAGCGGAAAAAAATGCGAAATAAAAAAGCCTAGACGCAAGGTCTAGGCAAAAGGGGGAAATGAAATTTAAAATTCAAACAAAATTTCAAGTAAAATTTCAAATAATCAAAATTTCAATCATAAATTTAAATGACCAAAATTTCAAACCAAAAATTTAAAAAACCAAAATTTAAATAACTAAAATTTAAACAATCAAAATTCGTAATTCATGCAAATTTAAATCATCAAATTTCAAGCCAAATTTAGCCGAAAAGCTTCCTCATCGCCTTGAAAAACAGCGCAGTAATCGGATTTGACTTGCCAGTAATGCGCACAATCCAGCTCTCATAAGTCTCGCCTTGTTTTTTGAGATACTCGTTTAGAAGCGCCTCGCTAGCCTCCATACCGCCTTGCTCCTCTGCGGCGCAAAGCTTTTTATACAGCGGTTCGACGATGTCGATAGCAGCGCGTGGCGGGGCTTTGCGATAGGCTGTGTATTCGACAATCTCGCCTGTGGCGGGGTCTTTTTTAGGGATAAATTCGGTCATGACCCAGTAATAACTACCGTCTTTGGCCATATTTTTGACGACTGCGACGAAATCGCGACCTTTTTGGATCGTTTCCCACATAAGCTTAAACGCGATTTTTGGCATATCTGGGTGGCGGATTATGTTGTGTGGCTGACCGAGTAGCTCCTCGACGCTGTACCCGCAAATAGCGCAAAAATACACATTGCCAAATGTGATGATACCCTTAGGATCGGTGCGCGAGACGATATATCTGCCTGGATCTAGCTTGATTTCGTTGTTTTTAGGGGTTGGTCTTGGCATTTTTTTCCTTTACGATAAAATTTCTCTCAATTTTACAAAGTGATTTATAAAATTTAACTTAAAATAAAAAAATAACAATAATATTATGCGCTAATTTTAAAATTCAGGCAATTTAACTATCTCAAATGGCGCGATGAAACCCTGCGCAAAATCCACGAAAATCGCTGTTTGCGCCTGAGAGAGAGCGCACGAAAATACAGCCCCTGTGTCGGTGAAATTTAGCGTGTAAGCGAAATTTTGTTTTTTCATAAAATGCTCGAATTTCGCAATTTGCGCAAACGGCACGAAAAATTCACAAGGCTTTTTGAGCTCGTATAATACTAGCTCGCTCGCATTTATCGCCAAATTTACAGCCCCGCCATACGCGCGCACCAGCCCGCCAGTGCCTAGCTTAATCCCGCCAAAATACCGCACCACAAGCACAGCCGTGTCAATCAGACCTGCGCCACGAAGCGCATTTAGGCACGATGGCCCGCTCGTGGATTTTGGCTCGCCGTCGTCGCTTTGGTTTTCGACGATTTGGGAATACTCATTTAGCGCTCGATACGCCCAGACGATGTGGCGGGCTTTGGGGTGTTCGTCTTTTAGTCGCTCACGCACGCGCTCAAACTCAGCTAACGGCACCAAATGCGCGATGAAATTTGACTTTTTGACCTCTAAATTCGCGCTAAATTCGCGCTGTATGATATACATTTTCGCCTTTTTGATTAAATTTTAAAATTTGAATTTGAAATTTGCAGGCTTACCACCCACCGCTGGCACCGCCACCGCCAAACCCGCCTCCGCCACCGCGAAAGCCACCTCCTCGCGAACTACGCCCAAATCCACCAGAGCCACCGCCGAAACCGCCACGCGAGCCACCGAAACCACCGCCAAATCCGCCATTTCTACCAAATCCGCCAGAGCCACCAAAGCCACCGCGCAAAATTTCATCAAGCCCGTCGCCTAAAATGATAGTGTTGCCATAATCCCCATGAGAGCGTGATTTATTTCTCATCATCATAAAAAATACAAAGAAAAAGAAAAGCATAAAGATTATGAAATCAATGTCGATTTCCTCGCCCTGAGCGCGCTCGATTTTGGCGAATTTTATGTCGCCACTCTCGATAAAATCAAGGATCGTAAGCACCCCAGAAACTATTCCGCCCTCAAAATCCCCAGCCCTAAAATGGGGCAAAATTTTATACTCGATTATGCGTTTTGACACACCGTCAGTCAGCACGCCCTCCAAGCCATATCCGACCTCGATACGCACCCTGCGCTCGTTTGGCGCGACAAGCAAAAGCACGCCGTTATCATAGCCCTTCTGCCCTATGCCAAGCGCCCTAGCCTGCTCGTTCGCGACCTCTTCGATAGAGTAATCCCCGAGCGTTTTTAGGGTTACGACCATGATTTGATTGGTGGAATTTTCGTCAAATTTAAGCAAAATTTCATTTAACGCACCAGCCGTAGAGGCGCGCAAAATACCCGCCTCGTCGATAATAGCCGTGTCGTTTGGCAAGGCTAGATAGTCTGAAATTTTAGCCTGCGAAAAAGATAAAGCCAAAAATAAAAAAAGTAAAATTCTTCTCATTTTATTTCCACAATCTTTTCTTTTATTTCATCTTTATCGCCCATTTCATGGGGGATTTTCGCCATTATTAGCGCACAAAGCCTATCTATACCCGCACTCACAGCCTCGCCAAAATTCGCAGTTTTTGCCTGGACACAAAATTCCTGCACAATCTGCAAAAATTCAGAATCATCAATCTTCGCGCTGATATTTTCACCGCAGACTATATGCGCGATTTTTTCATTTTTGCAAACGCAAAAAATCACAGCGTTTGGGATTTTATCATATCCAAACAGCTCAAATTTACTCACGGCAAAGTCGTAAGTAAGCCTAAATTTAAAGAATTTAGGGATAAAAAATTCTAAAAATTTAGGAAATTTAGAAAATAGAAATTTAAAGAGCAAAAATACAATCGCAATCAACTCAAACGCGCCTACTTTGCCTACTTGCTGGAAAAACATCAGCGCAGTGCCCACTACAAAGGCAATCGTGCAAGCCACGCCCCAGCTAAGGGGCTCTAAGTCCAAAGCCTCGCCACTTAGCACGCAGATAATCTCAGCGTCGCTTGCATCTTCGGCCTTTGAAATTTTATCCGTTATGGCGTCTTTGTAAATTTGCTCAATCATCTAAAACGAAACTTTTGGCGCGTTTTGATTGGCTTCACCTGCGTTAAATACAGGCTTAGCTCCGCCCTTGCCTACGAGTTTGGCGATGATATTTGTAGGGAAAACCCTAATCATCTTGTTATACTCTTGCACCACGGCGATATAGTCCTTGCGAGCCACAGCTATGCGGTTTTCGGTGCCCTCTAACTGGTTTTGCAAATCCGTGAAATTTGAGTTTGCTTTTAGCTCAGGGTATCGTTCTACAACCAGCATTAAGCGCGATAGAGCCGAGCTTAGCTCGCCTTGTGCGTTGTTAAACTGTGTAAAGGCTTCTGGGTTATTTGCGATATCGTTTGCGTCGATTTTCACACTCGTTGCCTTCGCGCGAGCCTCGATTACGCCTTCTAAGGTGCCTCTTTCATGGCTTGCGTATCCTTTGACGGTTTCGACGAAATTCGGAATCAAATCAGCGCGCCTTTGATATTGGTTTTGCACCTGCGCCCAGGCCGCATTGACATCTTCGTCTTTTAGGGTCAGTTTGTTATACACAGGCACGGCGAAAATCGCAAACACAGCCAAAATTATGCCAGCGATAATCAGCCATTTTAGCCAGCCTTTTGATGATTTTTTCTCGACATTAGCAGAGCCATTGTAAGTTTGGCTTTGCTCTGCACCTTTTGCGCCTTTTTCGCCGTCATAGCCGATTTGTTCGGCGCCATTTTGGTTTTCTAACTCGTTCATACCACTCTCCTTGATATTTTTTCATGAAGTTTAACTAACACATCATACTCAATCGTGCCAAAAAATCTCGCCCACTCTCTGGCGTCATTTATCACGCACACTCGCTCGCCACCAAACTCAGCACAAAAGCTATCCATAGACATTTTGCCAAGTAGCCTTTCGCCACTAGCTAATCGCAAATCCCCAAGCCCAGAGTATCGCAAAAGTCCGTCCGCATAGCCTAAATCATAGGTGCCGATTTTCATATCGCACGGCGCGCAAAACACCCCGCCATAGCCTACCCTTTCGCCTTTTTTAAGCACTCTTTGGCTGATTAAATCAGCCCACAAGCTAAGCACAGGGTGCAAATTTAGGCTCTCATCAAACTGAGCGTATCCATACTGCGCCATACCCACGCGCACAAACTCATCATCAAACCCCGCTCTACGCTCGATCGCGGCTGAATTTGAAGAGTGGAAAATAAGCTCATTAAATCCAGCTTCATTTGCTTTAAATTTGGCGATTTTTTTAAATTCGGCGAAATTTTGCCTTTGCGCGTAAAAATCAGAGCTTAGCTCATCGCTGGCGCGGTAATGGGTAAAAAATCCACGCAAATTTAGCGAGTGTTTTTTACAAAGTGCCAAAGCCTCACCCAAATCCTGCGCGCAAATTCCATTTCTATGCATATTTGTATCTGCGACAATATGAATATTCATGCCTGTTTTTAGGCGCGAAAAATAGCTCATATCATTTACGGCATAGATGAAATTTGGATTTTCGTTTCCGTTTGGGATATGCGAAAGAATTAAAATTTTCTCGAAAAATTCCGAAATTTCGCTTGCTTCAACTTGTGTCCTAGTAACGGCTCTTTTAATACCAAACTCGCGCGCCAAACCCGCGATTTCGCGCATGCCATGCCCGTAAGCGTTGTCTTTAAGCACCAGCATAATGCGCTCTTTGGCTACTTTTTGCGAAATTTGCGAAAGATTGTGAAAATACGCTGATTTATCAATCAAAATTTCAGACATTAAAGCTCACTCCATACGCCTTGTATAAATACGGCAAAAGCTTGCGAATAGCGTAATCATAGCCGTAAAATTTGGCGTAAATTTCCTTTAAATTTGCCTCTTTTGCGTTTGCGAAATCAAACACATCTGTGCCCCCTATTTTTGGCACTTTTTCGTCTAGTAGCGCGAAAAATTCAGCCCTAGCGCCAAGAAGCTCTTTTATATTTTGCTCGACTAGCTCTTTTTCCATTATTTTGCAATCTCCTCTAATGCGCCCATTATCACCCTTTGCATTTCATCGCGAAATTCAGGGCTTTTAGCCTCAAATCTCGTTACGATTATCGGTGTGGTATTGCTAGCTCTCACCAAAGCCCAGCCATCATCAAACCTCAATCTAACCCCGTCGATTTCTATCATATCGCGCACGGCTGGAAGCCCAGAAATGCCGTTTTTGGCTAAATTTTTAAATTTTTCAATTATCTCAAATTTTGCGCTATCTGTGGTTTTAAATTTAATCTCATCGGTGCTGTGCATTACAGGCAAAGCGTCAAGCTCGGCGTCTAAATCAATGCCCTTTGCGACGAGTTCTAGCACTCTCATCATCGCATACACGCCGTCATCGAAGCCGAAATATCGCTCTTTGAAATATATATGCCCGCTCACCTCAGCAGCCAAATCAATGCCAAGCTCCTTCATAGCCTTTTTGATATTGCTATGACCTGTTTTGCCCATAAAGCTCTTACCACGGCGGTTTATCTCATCATACATTACCTGCGAGCATTTCACCTCGCCCAAAATTTTCGGCTCTTTCATATTTAGTGATAAAAGGCAGGCTAGCTCGTCGCCTTTGATATTTCGCTTCGCTGTTAGCACGGCGATTCTATCGGCATCTCCATCGAAACCAAAGCCCAAATTTAGCCCGTTTTCGCTAATTGCATTTTTTAAATCGACTAAATTTTTCTCTTCGCTTGGATCTGGGTGGTGGTTTGGGAAATTTCCGTCAGGTTCTGGAAATAAAATTTTAGCGTTTAAGCCCAATCTTTCTACGATTTTGCACGCCGTAACACCTGCTGCGCCGTTTGCGCAATCAATCACAAATGGTGTTTTGAAATTTTTCAAATTTGCAAATTCTTTTTCAAAATAATCCAAATACTCGCCTAAGATATTATATTTTTCGCAAAATGTATTTGTTGGAATCTCTACGCCACTAGCCATAAATTCAGCCACTTGACGGCCGAGTGTTTTAAGCTGTGCGCCAAAAAAACTATCCGTGCCGATTGTGATTTTAAAGCCGTTATAATTTTTCGGATTGTGCGAGCCTGTAATCATAATGTTTGCGTCAAATTTGTGCGTAAATACGCCAAAATACCCCACAGGCGTAGGCAAAAGACCAATATCAAAAATCCTAAGCCCAGCGTAATTAAGCCCACTTACTAGGTATTCAAACATATCTGGTGCGCTTAGCCTCGCATCATAGCCTACGCTGATGCGCTCACGGCCTAAATGGCGCAAATGCATACCAAAGGCAAAACCAATCGCCTTAACGCTCTCTTCGTTTAGATCCTCGCCCACGATTCCGCGGATATCGTATTCTCTAAAAATATCTTCAATCATAAAATTCCTTAACAAAAAAATTACAATATTTTAAATTATAAATGTTAAAATTTGTCAAATTTAAGGAGTCAAAATGAAAAAAATTTTTCTTGTTTGTGCGATTTTGGGCGCAGTTTTTGCTAAGGATTATGAGGTGATTGATAGCGTAAATACTTCGTTTAGAATTTTTGGCAAAAACGATAGAATCGAGGTTATCAGTGTCAGCGACCCTAAAATCGACGGGGTTACATGCTTTATCTCATACGCCAAAAAAGGTGGCGCCAAAGAGATTGTAGGCGTCGAAGAAGACCGCTCAGAAGCCTCAGTTTCATGCAGCCAAACAGCCCCAAAAATCATAATCAAAGAGGAGCTTAAAAAAGAAGATATATTTGCGAAAAAATCCTCGCTAATCTTTAAAAAAACCCATGTCGTGCGTATGTTTGACGAAGCAAGCCAGAGCATAATTTATCTAGTGTATTCAGATAAAATCATCGACGGCTCACCAGATAATTCTATCTCAGCAATTCCGTGCAATCAAGCCGTAGGCAAGGTGTGTGAATTTGCATATAAAAAATAAAAATTTCGCTGTCCGCAACCATGAAATACTAACCCGAAATTTTGCTTTTAAGTGTCATTGCGAGCAAAGCGAAGCAATCGCCAAATTTTAAATTGCCAACCGCCAAAATGGCAAAAAATTTTAAAATTTTAAATTCTATAAAATTTTAAAATTCTTTTAAATTTTTTGTAAGGGGGGAAGGGGGCTTGAATTGCGAGGTCGCTCCCCTTCCCCCCTTACCAACCCCCTAACCCCCGACGACGCTTGCAAAGTGGCGTGCTACGCACGCGCTTATTTATGGAATTTTGCTTCGCAAAATTCTTTGCAATTATGCTTATGGGTAAAATTTAATGTAAAATTTCGCTAAATTTTGCATTGGTATCGATACGCTTTTTGTGATGATTTATTTATTGATTTATCGCAACGAAAATTTAAGAATTTTTTGTTAAAATCGCCCCTTTAATAAAATTTATCATTTAGCAAGGAAAAATATGAAATCTATTTTTAGCATGGAATCTGCCAGCATTATGCTTGCCCTGCTGGCTATCGCGTGCGCGGTGGCGACATTTGTGGAGACTGCATTTGGCACGCCAGTAGCGTGGGCGAGTGTGTATAATGCATGGTGGTTCGGGCTGATAATGCTACTTTTGGGGCTAAATTTGGCCTACAATATCTACCGCTATCGCCTCGGCGATATCAAAAAACTTCCGACCTTTATATTTCATTTAAGCTTTCTTTTTATTTTGCTTGGGGCTGGGCTTACGAGATATTTTGGATTTGAGGGGAATTTGCACATTAGAGAGGGAGAGGAAAGCTCGCTAATTAGCACCAAGGACGAATTTGTGCAATTAATCAGCATAGGCGAGGATAAAAATTTCATCTCAGCCGATGAAAAAAACTACCTAAGCAGCGTAGGAAAGATGAAATTTGATCTAAATTTAGATGTAAATGGCAAAAACGCAAATTTGAAATTTAAAGAATTTATCCCGCACGGCGAGCTAAAATGGGTCAAAGACGAGAGCCAAAGCGCACCCGCTAGAATCGAGTTTTTGTTCTCAAACGATACCCAAAAACAGCCCCTTTCGCTACTTTCTGGGCAGAGTATCGAGCTAGGCGAGGTTAGCATTAGCTTTAATACCATGCCAAAAACCAAATATTTTATCTATGTCAAAAACGACGCCGATAAATTCTATATAAACTCGAATTTCGACATAAACGCCACTAAAATGGGCACTAGCGAAAAAATCGCACTAAATAAAAATGAGGATAATCTAATCGATGATCTATCGCTTTATAGCTTTGAGGGGACGAATTTCGCCCCAGTTAGCCTGCTAAGCTCAGCTGTGGAAAAATTTGTTAGGGTCGAGGAAAATTTAGCCGGTATGGGTGGCATTATCGCAGATCTTAGCTATAACAACGAAAGCAAAGAGGTGCTAGTAATCCAAGGCGAAAAGGGGCTTCAATACGAAGTCGGTGGCGCAAATTTTATCACGCTTTTGGGGCCAAAAATGGTAAATTTGCCGTTTAAATTAGCTTTGCGCGATTTCGTCATGGATCGCTACCCAGGCACAAACTCGCCCTCAGGATACAAGAGCGAAGTCGCAGTCAAAGACGGCGCAAACAGCTATGATTACGATATTTATATGAACCATGTCCTAGATCACGGCGGATATAGATTTTTCCAAAGCTCGTATGACAGGGACGAGGGAGGCACCGTGCTATCTGTAAATCGCGACCCTGGTAAATTCCCGACATATCTAGGATATTTTTTGCTCTGCCTTGGCATGTTTTTAAACTTTTTAAACCCAAATTCGCGCTTTTTCAAGCTTTCTAAACTCATCAGCGAAAACACTCACCTAGCAAAAAGCGTGGCGATTTTGGCTGTAATTTTCGCCTGTGTTGCGCCAAATTTAGCCCATGCAGAGGGAAACGAGAGTGTGAATTTAAACGAAATCAAGCTAAATTTGCCAAATTTTGATAAGGAATTTAGCAAAGAACTAGGCAAATTAGTCGTGCAAGGTTTCAATGGTCGTATGGAGCCATTTGATACAGTTTCGCGCGAAATTTTGCACAAAATTTACCGTGGCGAAACCTACAAGGGCGAGGACGGGATTACGCTCAATCACAACGAGGCTTTGCTTTCGTTTATGCTAAATCAAGATTATTGGCGCACCGCCAAAATCATACGCGTAGGCGATAAGGAACTGCGCAAAATTCTAGGTCTTAGCGAAAATCAAAAATACGCTTCGATGATGGATTTTTTCGAAATGAAGGATAATGAGAGCTTTTATAAACTTGATAAATTAAGCGAGGAAATCAACCGCAAACCCCTTGGTAACCGCTCTACGCTCGATAAAGAAATCATCAAAGTAAATGAGAGAGTAAATGTGTTTTACGGCGCGATTATGGGCGAATACTTCCGTATAATCCCTGCCGGAAAGTCAAACGATAGCACCTGGATTTCGCCGTTTGCAACCCTTGAAATGCTAGGCGAAAGCGAGCGAGATAAGGTGCGCGATATGAGTGCGATGTTTGCCACAGCTGTGATTTACGCCCAAAACAAAAACGACTGGCAAAGCGCAAACAAAATGCTAAGCATTATCAAGGATTATCAACTCAAAAATGGTGGCGAGTTAGCACCTAGCGAGAGTGCGATAAAATATGAAATTTTATACAATAACGCGCATATTTTCAAACGGCTTTTTTCGATTTATACAATCGCTGGATTTTTGCTTTTAATCTTTATTTTTATCCGTATGATGAAGCCAAATTTAGGCTTAAAATGGGCGTTTAATCTAGTTTGGTTTGTAAATGTAGTGGCGTTTTTGATCCACACTTTCGGACTTGCGCTTCGTGCGTATGTATCAGGACACGCGCCGTGGTCGAATTCGTATGAGTCGATGATTTATATCGCGTGGGCGCTAGCATTAAGTGGAATTTTCTTTTCGCGCAAATCTGCGATTTCTTTGGCGCTAACGGCGATTATGGCGGGAATTACGCTAATGGTGGCGCATTTAAGCGATATGGATCCACAAATCACAAACCTACAACCAGTCCTTAAATCCCACTGGCTGACAATCCATGTATCTGTAATCACCGCAAGCTACGGATTTTTGGGGCTTTGTATGTTGCTTGGAATTTTCACGCTTTTGATGTTTTGCTTCGGCAAAAACAACCCAGAAATCGCGCGCAATATCACAGAAGCCACTAGAATCAACGAAATGTCGATGATTCTAGGGCTTTGTTTGCTAACAGCTGGAAACTTCCTAGGTGGCGTGTGGGCGAACGAGAGCTGGGGCAGGTATTGGGGCTGGGATCCGAAGGAAACTTGGGCTTTGATTACGATTTTTGTCTATGCTATCGTGGTGCATTTTAGATTTATGCCAAAGCTAAATTCACAATTTGCCTTCGCCGTAGCATCGATGTTTGCGTATTTTAGCGTCATAATGACATATTTTGGAGTAAATTTTTACCTCACAGGTATGCACTCTTACGCAGCGGGCGAAAAAATCCCTGTGCCAAGCTGGGCGTATATAATGACAGCTTCCATGTTTATTTTGGCAATCGTTGCATATTTTCGCTCGGGAAAATCGGCTAGATTGTAAAATTTATTATATGAAATTTAGAGTTTGCAAAAATAAAATTTCAAACTCTAAATTTTAAAATTTCATTAAATAATTCCCTTAAATAGGCATTTTAAGCCAAAATTCTTAACTCAAATCAATTAAATTTAATATTTATTTGGCTAGAATTACCCTTTTATTTCACAAAAAGAAAGGGTAAAGATGTCTGTTAAATCTGATTTTAGTGAAAATAGACGAGGCTTTATCGGACTTGCGTTTGGTGCGGTCGCTGCTGTGGGTGGCGTATTTGCATTAGGCGGTATGAAAAAAAGCTGGGATCCGCTTCCTAGCGTCAAAGCAGCCGGCGTAACGACTGTGGATTTAAGCCCGATTAAAGACGGAGAGCTATACAGGACAGAGTGGCGCAAAAAGCCAATATTTATTCTCAAAAAGACAGCCGATATGGGCAAAAACGATGAACGAGATGTCGTCGTAGGTGGCGCTAGATACACGCTTTGTATCGGTTTATGCACGCATTTAGGCTGTATCCCTAGCTACAAACCAGCTTCTAAACAATTCGTTTGCGCATGCCATGGAGGCGTTTTCAACACTGACGGCGTAGCTGTGTTTGGTCCGCCACCACGCGGTATGGATATACCTCCGTTTAAAATCGACGGAACTAAACTTGTCCTTGGCGAAGAGGGCCCTGAATATCAAGCTCTAATGGGCAAAGCGTAGGAGGATTGATATGCATGTAAGAAAATCAACAGGCATCTTGGATTGGTTAGATCAAAGACTTGCTGTTAATAAATTTATGAAAGTTATGATGACGGAGTATTGGATTCCGAAAAACATCAGCTTTTTATGGGCTATGGGCGTTATTTTGATGACGCTATTTATCGTGCTTTTCGTAAGCGGTTTAATGCTTGTAATGTATTACAAACCAGACGCCGCTTTGGCCTTTGATAGCGTAAATAAAACTATCATGCAAGAGGTAGAATATGGCTGGCTATGGCGACATATCCACGCAGTGGCTGCTTCGGTCGTGTTTTTGGTGATTTATATCCACACTTTTGTGGGACTTTACTATCGCTCATATAAGCAAGGCAGAGAGATGATTTGGGTCAGCGGTATGCTACTTTTCATACTTTTTTCAGCCGAAGCTTTTAGCGGATATATGCTTCCTTGGGGACAAATGAGCTACTGGGCGGCTATGGTTATTACAAATTTATTCGGCGGAATTCCAGTCATAGGACCAGCTGTGGTCGAGTGGATCAGAGGCGATTACGCTGTAAGCGATCCGACTTTGACAAGATTTTTTATGCTTCATGTCTGCTTGCTTCCGATAGTCGTAATCTCTGTCATCGCGCTTCACTTCTACGCGCTTCGCGTCCCTCATGTCAATAACCTAGACGGCGAGGAAATCGATTTTGAAGTTGAAAGTGAAAAATTCCTAAGTGGCGATACAAAAAATGCGAAAGTTATCCCATTTTGGCCAGGATTTTTATCAAAAGACTTTTTATATCTTTCAATCTTTATGATATTTTTCTTCTATTTAGTTGGCTTTCAATTCAATTTCGCAATGGATCCGATAAATTTCGACCCTGCAAACAGCCTCAAAACACCAAACCATATCTACCCAGAGTGGTATTTCTTGTGGCAATATGAAATTTTACGCGGATTTTTCTTTGATGTTGGACCATTAAAGGCAGCAGATATCGGACTTATGGCGTTTGCGTTCGCTGGCGTTTCATTAATGATAGTTCCATGGATGGATAGAAGCTCTGTCGTAGCCCCAGCTCACAGAAACAAAGCATATTTTATCTGGTTTTGGGTATTACTAATCGATATGATACTTTTAAGCCTATTTGGCAAACTCCCAGCAGACGGCGCAGAGCTTGGCATGTCAAATACAAAATGGGGCTTTATTTTATCGATACTTTATATCGCATTGATAGTAGTTGTCTTGCCTTTGATAACAATCGCAGAAAGAAAGAAAAGAGGTTAAGATGAAAGAGATAAAAACATTAGCAATACTCGTTGTTTTAGTAGCGGTTTTATACTGGATGATTGAGCCTTTTGCTCATACTAGACTTAGCCCGCATGTCGATCCTGCTAATTATGACTTTGCAGCCGAGGATATCACCCTTGCTACTACAAATGTAGAAAAGGCGCAAAAAGCCCTAGAAACAGCCCAAAACTCAGGCGATGAGGGTATGATCGCAAGTGCGACAAGAACGCTTCAAGACGCGAAAAACCAGCAAGACAAAGTTACGCTATTTTGGGACGAAATCAACAAAATCGACATTATCAAAGGTGATGCCACAAGAGGCGCTGATACCTTTATGAACGCAGGTTGTGTGGCATGCCACGGCGTAAGCAAGCTTGGCATGGACGCTCCAATGGACGCGACAAGCGCTAGCGAAGCTTATGGCGTAAATCCGCCAGATCTTAGCAGTGCAGGATATCTATACTCACCAAAATTCCTAGCCGCTCTTATCAAAGATCCTGTAATGGCGATGAAGCTAGATCATAAATTTGGCGATGAAAACCCGCACCCAATGCCAGCATTTTACGGACTTGGCGATGATATAAACCAAGAAATCGCAGATATCGTAGCATATCTACGCTCAATCGCACCAAGCGCAATGGAAAACGCGCAGGTTTTCGAGGACTCATGCCAAAGATGCCACGATGTCAAATATGCTGGTCGCAAAGTCACAAGCGATATGGAGAAAGTCGCAGCCTACATGGGCTCTACACCGCCAGATTTATCAATGATGATTCGCTCGAAGTTGCCTGATTATTTGCACGAGTTTATCAACGATACACAAAAGAAACTCCCGGGCACATCTATGCCTCGCGTTGGCTTGACACAAGAAGCTGAAAATCAAGTCGTCGCTTACCTCGAAGAAGTCGGCGATAGCAAAAAAGATGAGCGCGAAAAAACAGCACTTTACATAATGCTATATTTCGCGATTTTATCAGTTTTCGCTGGACTTTGGAAAAGCAAAGTTTGGTCGAAACTTCACTAAAACTAAGTAGTCGGTTCGCCGACTACTTTTAAATTTATCTCCTAAATTCCAATAAATTTTCTCAAATTTAATCTTTAAATTTTGCTAAATTTCGATTTTGAATCCGCATAAATTTTGCCTTAAATTTGGCTAAATTTCGGCTATCATTTATCCTTGTTTTTGATAAACATTTTTATTATAGTTTAAGTATTTTGCTGTATAATCCCAAACTGATTTTGAAACCAATTAGCAAAAAGGCAGGTTATGAAATTTATCCTAAAATCATCTTTTTTACTGATTTTTCTGTTTTTATCATCGCTTTTTGGCGCAGATTACCAAGTCCATGCCCAGGCGATAAAGGCCAAATTTGAGCAGGCTTTGAGCGCGTATGATAGCGGCGATAGCGCTAGTGCGCGCAAACTAACCCAAGAGGCGTATTTTAGCCATTTTGAAAATTTAGAAGCTGGAATTCGCATAAATTTAGGGCAAAAAAAATCCTACGCTATGGAAAAGCAGTTTGGAAATATCCGCAAAGCCTTTAAAGCAGGCACTCCAAGGGGCGAAATCGAGGCTATGATAGCGAAGTTAAATAGCGAAATCACTGAAATTTTGCCAGTCATCGAAAGCGGTCATAAACTAGTCGCCCAGTATCAAAACGAAGGCGAAGAACAGCCTCAAACTAACGCAAATCAAAGCGAAAATTCTGCCCCAAACACCACGCAAAATTCTAGCGCAAATTCAGGTGCAAATTCTGGTGCAAATTCTGGTGCAAATTCGGGTGCAAATTCGGGTGCAAATTCGGGTGCAAATTCGGCAAATCAAACCCCAAATTCCGACCCAAATTCTCCATGGCTTAGCGTTTATAATGATTTTATCACCGAGTTAAATAATGCAAAAACTGCCTTTGATAACAAAGACGAAACCGCGCTAAAATCGGCTCTAAACAAGGCTAAATTTGACATTTATCGCAACACTAGATTCGAAGAGGTCGTGCGAAAATATGTTTCTAGCAAAAACGACCAAATGATTCAACGAATTATCTCAAATTTATTGCGCGATAGCCTAAATACGGGCGAAGCGAAATTTAACCAATCTCTAAAAGATTTAGACGATTTGCTTCTTAGTGCCACACAAAATTTGCCTAGCCAAACTTACGCCCTAGCCCCACAAAGCGCGCAAGAGGCTAGCGAAAGCGAAGTGGCGCAAAATGCAGATTTTAGCCAAACCGTAGCAAACATAAAATCCAAAATGGCGCAGGTTTTGGCTCTGTATGAGGCTGGCAAAACCGATGAGGCAATCGATGAGAGCGGAAATATCTACTTCGACGAATACGAAGAAAGCGGTATGGAAGCCCTCGTGGGGGCGAAAAACTCCCAGCTCAAACTTGACACCGAGGCTAGCTTTAATAAAATTTCAGCCCTAATTAGCTCTGGCGCGCCAAAAGAGCAGATTATCGCAGCGCAAAACGAGCTTTTTGCGCAACTTGAAGAGAGCCTAAATTTGACGCAAAATTCTAGCGCATGGGATCTGTTTTTATACTCGCTCATAATCATTTTGCGCGAGGGTATGGAGGCCCTAATCATCGTGGCTGCCGTCATCGCCCTACTTATCAAATCAGGTAACGAGGGCAAACTAAAAATCGTTTATAGCGCGCTTGCGGTCGCAATTGCGCTTAGTTTTGCCACAGCGTGGGGCATAAGCGCGATTTTTGGCGCCGCAAAAGCAGGTCAAAGTCGCGAAATCCTAGAAGGCGCGGTCATGCTAGTAGCCGTGGGATTGCTGTTTTATGTCGGGTTTTGGCTACTTTCAAATGCAAATTCGAAAAAATGGAGCGCGTATATCAGTGGAGCAATTTCGCAAAGCCTGAGCGAAAAAGACGGCAAAATGCTATGGTGGATGGTCTTTTTGGCAGTATATCGCGAGGGAGCCGAGACGGTGCTGTTTTATCTAACGCTCATAATCGACGCTAAAACTCCGAGCGCGCTAGGTATGGTGGGCGCGGGGTTTGTCGTAGGCGTAATCGCACTGCTCGTGGTTTATATCCTAATCAAAAAATTCTCGCTTCGTATCGCAATCAAGCCGTTTTTTATGATAACTTCGGCGATTATTTTTTATATGTCGATTGTCTTTGTCGGCAAGGGAATAATGGAGTTAGTCGAGGGCAAGGTATTTACGCCTAGCATAATCGAGGGCTTGCCTACGATTACATGGCTAGGATTTTACCCTTACAAAGAGAGCCTTATCCCGCAAGCTGCGCTAATCGTGGCTTTAATAGTTGGAATTTTGATAATTAAGCAAAAAAACAAATCTATTTCAAAGGAGAATTTATGAAAAAATTATTTTCATCAGTTTTGGCTTTAAGCCTTGCTTCAAGTATCGCCTTCGCTGGCGAGCAACCTATCGGCGAACCAGTCGAAATGAACGGCATGGAGATCGCTGCTGTGTATCTACAACCAATCGATATGGAGCCAAAGGGCATTGATCTAGCCCCTAGCTTAGCTGATATTCACTTAGAGGCTGATATCCACGCGATCGAGGGCAATGCAAACGGCTTTGGCGAGGGCGAGTGGATCCCATACCTAAAAATCGGCTACGAGTTAAAAAACCTAGATAACGGCAAAATCCAAAAGGGAAATTTCATGCCAATGGTCGCAAGCGACGGCCCACACTATGGCGCAAATGTCAAAATGGAAAATGGCGTGGGAAATTATGAGCTGATTTTCCATATCGAAAATCCAGGCGCAAACGGCTTTGGTCGCCACGCTGACAAGGCCACAGGCGTGGGCAAATGGTGGGGCGCATTTGATGTGAAATACACATTTGCATACACTGGAACTCCAAAAGAATAACGAAATTTCACCCTTTTTGGGTGAAATTTTAGAAGTGTTTGAAAAAGAATTTTGCAAATTTAGCGTTGTGAGAAATGCGAAGCATTTCCGTAAAAATAAAACCAGCTAAATTTAGAAAAACTTCGTTTTTCTAAATTTAGCCACCTTGTAAAGCGTCGTCGGGGGAAATTCGCACGGTGCAAAAGGCACGAACAGCGCTTTTGCGTGCGAATTAAATGCAGGGGGAAGGGGCGCGACCTCGCAAAATGAGCGTAGCGACGGCGACAGCCGGCATTTCTTGCGAGCGAAGCGAAGCAGAGTAATTGCCCCCTTCCCCCTTACGAGAAAAGCAAAATTTTGCCTAAAATTTAAAAAATAATTCAATTCTAAATTTAGGTTGAATTTTAAATTTAAATTTCTCTGGATTGCTTCGCTCGTTACACTCGCTCGCAATGACACGCTTGTAAATGTTTTGGTTATTTTAGCTCGTAGATTGCCACGAATTTTGCTAACGCAAAATTCTCGCAATGACAAATTAGACAAAATTTAAATTTTAAATTTGCGTTTTATTTCAAACAGCTCTAAAATTTCACATTTAGGTTGCAGTTTTGTCGATATTTTTTTACCATTTTGTTTTGGCATTTTTGCCACTATTTATCATCACCGCGCACTTTGGCAAAAAAGATTTTGCATTTGCCTTTTTTGGAGCAGTGTTTGGGGGTGCCTGTTTTAGCGCGCTAAATCATAGTCTAATCGCGCAAGAGGGCAAAATTTTCTTTGATATTTTGGCTTTGGTTGCGCTATTTTTACTGCCTTTTTGCGCTAAATTTTGCCTTGCGAAACTGGCTAAATTTTGCATTTTTACTCTTGGCGTTTGCGCCTGTTTTGAGTATTTTTTAATCAGCGCAAATTTTAAAATTTTTAGCACCGAACTCCTTGATAGTGGGGCGATTCTCAACCTTTTTATGGTGATTTTAGCTCTTTCGTGCCTAATTTTATTTTACCTGCTTTATAGCGAAATTTTAAAAAATCGTGCGCGCGCAAATTTTGTCGCCCTTACCTTAACCTGCGCCCTCTTATTCATCGCAAAGCTCGGATTTGTGGGGCTAGGGATTAGGCAAGGCGGATACTTCGCAAATTTCGCCTCGCTAAAATTTATAAATTCGAGCGAATTTCTAAGCATAATCGCCAAAATCATCTACCACAACAACCAGCATTTGATATTGATTTTGTGCGCAATCGCCCTATTTATGGGGATTTACTACCTAAATTTAGCCCCCAAAAAACTAGCGCGAGATAAAAATATCATCGCTTGGCGCATAAACAAAAGCGCAAGGTTTAAAATTTGGCGCACTTTCCTCTGCACACTCGCACTTTGCGCCATATTTTGCGCTATTAGCCTCTATTATCTGCTAGTGGCCTCTCGCCCGCCTACGATCGATACACCTACGCTCGTAGAGCCCGTAAATGGCGAGTTTGTCTTTGACGCGCAGGCTTTGCAAGACGGGCGCCTTCACAGATACGCCTATATCAGCGACGACGGGCATAAAATTCGCTTTTTTTTGCTAAATAAATTTAGCACTCATCTCTCGCCGGTTGCGGTCTTTGACGCCTGCTCGATTTGCGGAGATATGGGCTATGTCAAAAAAAAGGGCGAGCTAATCTGCATAGCGTGCAATGTGCGAATTTTCTTGCCAAGTGTGGGTAAAATGGGTGGCTGCAACCCAATCCCTATGAAATTTGACTTTGACGGCGAGCGCGTAAAAATCGCGCTTAGCGAAATTTTAAGCGGGGCAAGTTATTTTAGCGAAATCGTCGAAAAACAGGTCATCGACCCTGTTTCGCGCGCGCAAATTTCAAATTCATCGAAATTTAGCTATTTGTATTATGGCAGGATTTACTTTTTCGAAAATGAAAAAAACGAAGAAATTTTCACCCTTAATCCACAAAATTTCGTCGATGAAAACGGCACTTTGAAGGAGCTTAAATAATGTTTTTTAGAATTTTAAAAGCTTCGATTTTTGGGGCTAAGGAGTCGAAATTTTTAGCGTTTTTGACGATTTTTTTATCTGTTGGCTTAATCGCTTGCATGCTAAATATCACTCTTAAAATCGGCGACAAATTAGCAAGCGAGCTTGGAAGATATGGCGCAAATATCGTGGTTTTGCCCAGATCTGCTAACCTAAATATCGAAATTGCAGGGCGCGATTTTTCGCCACTTGCAAACGATGATTTTTTAGCCGAAAGCGATTTGGTAAAAATCAAAGAGATTTTTTGGCGCAACAATATCACAAGCTACGCGCCGTTTTTATCCGAGCAAATCGATGAATTTGAGGTCGTTGGGACATACTTCGACAGACCCGCAGGAGTGAGCGATGAGCCTGATTTTAGGGTCGGAGTAAGGCACCTTTATCCATTTTGGCGCATGGAGGGCGAGTGGGCAAAGGATGGCGCAAATGATGAAGTCCTCGCAGGCGAAAAGCTGGGTTTAAAAATCGGCGATGAGATTGATCTAGGCATTTACACCGTGCGCGTGGTGGGGATTTTGCACGATGCGGAGGAATACAGCGGTAAAATTATCGCAAATTTAGCCTTCGTGCAAAAGCTCACTCACCGCGAGGGTCAAATCGCCAAAGCAGAAGTATCTGCAATGACAATCCCAGAAGATGATTTATCGGTAAAGGCTAGGCGAAATTTAGACAGCCTAGACGCCGTCGAGCACGATACTTGGTATTGCTCAGCCTATGTTAGCTCCATAGCATACCAAATCGCCGAGGATTTCCCAAACGCAAGCGCCAAAGCAGTCCTTAGCGTGAGCGAAGCCCAGAGCGGAATCACCAAAAAAATCCAAGGCCTAATGGGCGTGGTGAGTATCCTCTCGCTCATCATTTCTAGCATTTGCATTGCAAGCTTGCTTAGCAACGAAACCTTCAAGCGCAAAAAGGAAATCGGGCTTTTAAAGGCGCTTGGGGCTAGCGGTTTGGCTATATATTTGCAATTCATCGCCGAAACCCTCGTCGTGTGCCTTTTCGCTTCGATTTTAGGGGCGAGCGCGGGATACTTAGCAAGCCAAATTATCGCACAGCAAATCTTTGGCTCGTTTTTGGGCTTTGCTCTGCTAGTTTTGCCACTAAGCATTGCATTTGGGTTTGTAATCTGTCTAATCGGCTCGATTTTGCCACTTCGTAGCGCGCTAAAACTGCCACCAGCGGAGGTTTTATATGGTAGAAAATAATAAATTTTATCGCACGATAGTCTTAAAAAGCATTTTTGCCAACTCTTTGCGCTCGTTTGTGATTTTTATCGCAATCGCCCTTGGCTCGGCAGTTTGCGCAGCGTTTGTGAATATCTGGGCAGATATCGACAAAAAGGTCGCAGGAGAGCTAAACTCTTATGGGGCAAATTTGATAATCTCGCCAAATTCCTCGCAGAATTTTATCATTAGCGAAGATGAACTAAGGGCGAAATTTCGTAGTATTCCAAATCTCAAAGCGCACAATAGCTATCTGTTTAAAAGTGCGAATTTAGGGGTAAATTCGGCTGTGGTAATGGGCGTGGAGTTTTCAAATTTAGCAAAAACAATGCCATTTTTGCAACTCAAAGAGGGCGAGCTAATCAGAGTGGATTTCGACGATAAAAACGCCCTAATCGGCGAGGATTTAGCCAAAATTTTAGGCGTGAAGCTTGGCGATGAAATCGGCATTTCTCCGCACTCTGGGAGCGCAAATTTCACTCACAAAGTCCGCATAAAGGGCATTGTTTTTGACGGAGGCAAGGAAGATGGCTTGCTTTTAATCTCGCTAAATTTGGCGCAAAATATCTTTAACGCCAAAGGCGAAATTAACTACGCCGAAGCGATTGTAGATAGCGATTTTAAGGGTCTTAGCGAAATTTCACAAAATTTGAGCGATGAGAAAATGAGCTTTAATGTCGTGGGCAAAGTATCCAAAACACAAGGCATAATCCTAGATAAAATCAAGCTTTTAATGCTACTAAGCGGTTTTACGATTTTAGCCATAACCTCGATTTGCATAAATACAAGCCTTAGCCAAGTCCTACTCTCTCGCATTAAAGAATTTGCCCTGCTTCGCGCAATCGGCGCAAACAGAGCCAATATCTTTCACATAATTTTGGGCGAAATTTTGCTTTTGTGCGTTAGCGGGGCAGTATTTGGCGCGATAATCGGGTATTTTTTAGCCATAATTTTGGGTCAAATTTTATTTTCTAGCGGAGTGGATTTTAGATTTATAGGGCTTGTAATGGCGGTGATTTTATCATTGATTTTCGCGCTTAGTGCGAGTTATTATCCCATAAAACGGGCGCTAAATCCAAATTTGGCAAATTTATTAAAGGAATAATATGGAAATTTTAAAATTTAATGGTATTTGTAAATATTTTGGCGATGTAAAAGCGCTAGATGACATTAGCTTTGGCGCGAAAAAGGGCGAGTGGGTGAGCATAATGGGTCCAAGCGGGAGTGGCAAAAGCACGCTTGTAAATATACTTTCTTTGATGGATAGCCCCACAAAGGGCGAGTATTTGCTAGGCGGAGATGATGCTAGCTCGCTAAATGAAGCGCAAATTTTAGAATTTCGTCGTAAAAAAATCGGCCTTGTTTTTCAGCAATTCCACCTCATACCATACCTAAACGCCATTGAAAATGTCATGCTAAATCAATACTACCACTCCTGTGTCGATGAAAAAAGTGCAAAAAGCGCGCTCGAAAGAGTCGGCCTAGCGCACAGGCTGGCGCATAGACCAAGCGAACTGAGTGGTGGCGAACAGCAGCGGCTTTGTATCGCGCGCGCCCTAATCAACGAGCCTGATATCATCATCGCAGATGAGCCTACGGGCAATCTAGACGAGGCGAACGAGGCTGTGATTTTGGAGCTTTTTAAGGGACTGCGCGCCGAGGGAAAGAGCCTCATACTCGTTACGCACAATGAAGAATTAGGCAAATACGCCGATAAAGTCGTGCGTTTAAGGCACGGAAAATTAGATAAGATCGAGGTTTTAAATGAAATTTAAAATTTTAAAATTTGCGCTAGGGCTAGCGTGCGCTTTAATGCTTGGTGCATGTGATGGCGAAAAGCGCCATTTGGCCCTAAATGGCGAGAGTATCGCGACGAAATTTGACCCAAAAACTCGCTCTTTTATAGTCGGCGGAAACGACAAACCTGTGATTTTGTTTTTTTTCACGGCTTCGTGCGGGGCATGCGGGGTGCAAACCCCTATCCTAAATGAAATCCACGCCTCACAAAAAGCCCTTGTAATCGGCGTTTTAGGTGGTGGCGGTGAGCTAGAAACGGATCTTAAAACCGCGCGCGAAAAAGGGGTAAAATTCCCTACGCTTAGCGCGCCAGCCTCTGTGAAATACCTATCAAATGTCGCTGGCGGGATATTTGGCACGCCAACCTCGCTTATTTTCGATAAAAACGGCAAAATGGTAAAAAAACTAATCGGTCTGTATCCAAAAAGTGCGTTTGAAAATGAAATTTAAAAATTTAGTCTAAATTCAGTAATTATTTAAATTTTTCCACTAGAATTAGTAACTTTTTTATTTAAGGATAAGAAAATGACAAACCGCATATTAATCGCGATTTTCGCCCTATTTAGCGCACTTTGCGCCGAGCCGTATAGCGCGTATTCAAACGACGCTGTAATGAAAAAAAATCCTAATGGTGGTGCGAACCTAGACATCGCCAAACTCTACGAATACTCCGACGCGCTGTGCAAACACGCCTGCGAGTATCCGCTGAAATTTGACAGCGAGGACGAAGCCGAGCAAGGATACAACGACTCCGTGCTCATGGCGAGCGTTTTTGAATACATAAACAAAGAGATTATCACCGATAAAATCGACGCCAAAGACCGCACGCAATTCGATATGAAATTCGCCCAAATTTATGTATCCCAGCACAATTTCGATGTGCTAGGTGCGAAGGAAAAAGCCGACGCGATTTATGAGAGAATACTAGCGCGCGATAGCCAAAACGCCGAGGTTTTAACCACTTATGGCGAGTTTTTGCTAAATTCCACTCGCACAGACAAGGCAAAAGAAATTTTATCTCGCGCCGCAGCTCTTGGCGCAAAACGCCCGTATTTGGCACTCGCAGCAATCGAGCTAATGAATCAAAACAACGCCAAAGGGATTGAGTATTTAGAGATTTACTGCGCCGAGTTTAAAGACGACGAAAAGGCCAAAACCACGCTCGAAGGGCTAAAATCAGGCGATATCATAATCGAAAAAATTGAGCGATAATTTTGGGCTAAATTTGCGAAATTTGGCGAATTTTAAAATTTCTCAAATTTGCAAATTTAACCAAATTTAGCCAAATTTCACGCGCTAAGTTTAGAATTTATCGCGCGTGCCACGCAAAGAGCGCTAGCAAAGGCAAAATGCAAATTATATCCCCCTAGCATTCCGGACGCGTCTATACACTCGCCTGCAAAATACAGCCTGGGGATTTTCCTACTTTCACAATCTGCGCCTAGCTCGTCCGTGCAAACGCCACCCGCGCTAATTTCGGCCTTTTCAAAGCCAAAAGTGCCAGCAGGCGCAAACTCGTAAGAGAAAATTCGCGCGATTTTTTCCAACTCACTTTCGCTGTATTTTGAGAAAATTTTATCCTGCAAATTTTGCGAGCGCAAAAACTCCAAAACAAAGCGTTTTGGCAAAAATGGCAAACTCGAAAGCTGTTTTTTCCCGCCATTTAGGGCCTTTTCTAGGCTTTGCATATTGTGATTTGGGGCGAAATTTAGAGTGATTTTACCGCTTCTCCAAAACAGCGACGCATTTAAAATCGCTGGCCCGCTAATGCCTCTGTGCGTAAATAGCGCCTCGCCTACAATCTCGCGCCCTGCGAGCTTTGCGCGCACACCAAGGCTCACGCCACTTAGATTTTTAAACCAAAACTCGCTCTTTTGCACGCAAAGCCCCACGAGTGCTGGTCGAAATTTCTCGCACTTTATGCCAAAACTCACCGCAAAGCTTAGCGCGCTATCACTTGCGCCAAGCGCCCTAAAACTAGGCCCGCCTGTGGCGATTATGAGATTTTTGGCGCAAAATTTCTCGCCTTTAATGCTAAGCACATTAAAAATTTCGCCACTCTTTGAAATTTCGCAAATTTCGCAATTTGTGCGAATTTCGCAACTCTTTTGCGCCATAGATAGTAGTTTTTGCAATACTGCGCGCGAGTGGTTTTTGCAAAAATATTGAGCGTTTTTTTCTAAGCCAAATTCCAAAGGCGCAAATACGCTCAAAAGCTCATCTACGCTTAGCCGGCGCAGTATTTGCGAGATAAAATTTTCATCTCCTAAATAATTTTTCGCACTCAAATTCGCATTTGTGATATTGCACCGCCCGCCACCGCTGGCTAAAATTTTGCGCCCTGCCAAGGCGTTTTTCTCCACAATCAAAACGCTTTTTGCGCGCAAATTTATCGCGATAAAAAGTCCAGCCGCACCCGCGCCCACAACAATCACATCGTAAATCAAAATTTCTCCTATTTTTGGGCGCATTTTACTAAAATTTGCAAAATTGGGCAATAAATTTGGAGAATTTGTCTAAGCAAAATTTCAAAATTTCGCTAATATAAACCAAAAATTTCAAAGGGAAAAAATGATTTTAAAATCGATTTTTTGGTTTTTTGCTACGGTTTTGTTTTTGGGCGCGCTCGTGCTTTGCTTCGTGAAATTTCACCCTGTTTTTGGTGGAGTGCCAGATGAGATTTCTATGGCGAAAATCCGCGCCAGCAAGGCATACAATGGCAAAACCTTCGAAAACGCTCAGCCTACGGTGCTTGCGACCAGCGATGAAATGCCAAGCATGCTAAGCTGGCTTTATGATATGATTTTTACCCCCGAGGGCAAAAACCCCTCCCGTGCGCTTCCTAGCGTGAAATTTGAGCCTAGCGCCCTCAAAAACGGCGATTTTGTTTGGTTTGGGCATTCGAGTGTGCTATTTCGCATAAATGATTTAAATATCATCACCGACCCTGTATTTTACCGCGCCTCGCCCATTTTCGTGGGTGGTGCGCCATTTGCGTATGAGATAACGCCTAGGATTTCGGACCTGCCAGATAAGCTATGCGTGGTAATCAGCCACGATCACTACGATCACCTCGACATGCGCGCTATCAGGGAGATTGACGCCAAAGCAGAGCGCTATATCGTGCCTCTTGGCGTGCGCGCCCACCTGCTTCGCTGGGGCGTGCAGGACGCGAAAATCACGGAGCTAGATTTAGAAGAGAGCGCAAGCGTAAATGGTGTGAGTTTCACGCTCGAACGCGCTAGGCATTTTAGCGGTAGATTTCACAGAAATACCACGCTGTGGGGCTCGTATGCGATTATCGCTGATGAGGCTAGGATTTTTTACGGAGGCGATAGCGGAGATGGCGAGCATTTCGCGCAAATCGCGCAAAAATACGGACACTTTGATATCGCCATGCTAGAAAACGGCGCCTACAACCGCGCTTGGGCGCAGATCCACTCCATGCCAGAGCAAAGCGCTAAAAACGCCAGCGTGCTTGGTGCGCGCGCAATTTTGCCGATACACTGGGCGAAATTTGATTTAGCCTATCATAAATGGAGCGAGCCAATGGAGAGATTGGTGCGCGCTAGTAAGGAAGCTGGGGCGAAATACACTATCGCAACGCCGCTTGTGGGAGAAGTTTTCAACCTGTCAAATTTACCGCAAAACAGATGGTGGGAAGGTGTGAAGTAGCTGGGTTGCGGGACACTGCGCCAGATTTGTCATTGCAAAATTTTCACGCAAATAAAATTCCTAACACAAATTTTGCAAAAACACTGCCCCGAAATTTTAAATTCGTAGATTGCTTCGCTTTCTGCGAAAGCTCGCAATGACAGATTAAACAAATTTGCAAAACTCTTGCAATGACAATAACAAGCAAATTTCAGGGCAGTATTTTGCAAAATTTATGAAATTTTATAAAATCCGTCTTTTAAAATGATTTTCCCTAAATTTAGCAAATTTGCTAAATTTGCCTTTGAGAGTTCGCTAAATTTGGCTTTTACATCGCTTAGGCTTTGGGGACGGCGAATTAGCATAGATAGAATTTCATCTTCGCTAAAATCGAGCTTTTCGCTATCATATTTTGGTTTTGCGACTATATTTACGCTCTGATTTTTCAAAAATTTGCTTAAAAATTCTAACCTCTCGTAGCTTACTGGCTTAGCATTTTTAAACGCAGGCGGGCGATCAATCGTGCCTAAATCAATGCGAGTGGGATTTATTTTTTCAAGCACCGAATTTAGCGCTTCAAATTCGGCGGCAGTATCATTAAGACCTGCGACAACCAAAATTTCAATAACTAATTCGCCCCTAAATTCAGAGCTAAATTTAATCAAATTTGAGATAATTTCGTCCAAATTTACACTGCTATGCGGATTATCGATTTTTTTAAAAGTTTCACTAACCACGCTATCAAGGGAAAATTTACAAATATCGCATTTCAAAAACGCTTCGCGGTTTTGCGAAATTCTGCTTGAATTTGATAAAACTAGCAGTTTTTGGGGCAATTTTAAAGCCTTAATTTCGCTTACAAGTTCGCCAAATTTAGGGTGAAGGCTAGGTTCGCCATTAGCCGTAAGCGTGATGACTTGGGTATTTTTAAATTTATCCAAAGCCGTTTTTAGCTCATCAAGCACGGGCAAAATATCGCAAATCTCGCTCATCTGCGAAATAGGCTTTTTCGCCTTTAACTCGCAATACGCGCAGTTAAAGTTGCATTGCTTCGAATTTGGGCTTAAATCAATCCCAAGGCTCTGCCCAAAACGGCGCGAACTTATGGGACCGAAAATGTATTTCATTATCTCGCGCTCATTTCATGCACTAAATTTATGAAATATTTCGCATTTTCCACAGGAATATCAGGCAAAATTCCATGCCCCAAATTAAAAATGTGCGGGCGATTTTTCATAACTTCCAAAATCTGCGAAACACCCTGTTTTATGGCATTTTTATCGTAAAGGCGGGTTGGCTCCATATTTCCTTGAAGCGTGTATTTCTGCCCAAGTTTTGCCGCAGCTAACTCTATCGGAGTACTCCAATCCACGCCAAAAACATCGAAATTACCGCTAATCTTATCCAAATATCCGCTAATGCCCTTTGGAAAGACAATAATCGGCACTTGCGGGAATTTCGCCTTTAAATAGTCGCAAATTTCTAAAATATACTTCCAGCTAAACTCGAAAAACGCGCTTTCTTCCAACGCACTCGCCCAGCTATCGAAAATCTGCACGGCATTTACGCCATTTTTGATTTGGTTTTCAAGGTAAAGTTTGGTGGCTTCGGTTACGCTTCGCAAAATTTCGTACAAAAGCTCAGGGTTAGAATACGCCATTTTTTTGCAAATCGCATAAGTTTTTGTCGTGCCGCCTTCGATCATATATGTCGCCACCGTCCAAGGCGAACCACAAAAGCCAATCAGCGCCTTATCATCGCTTAAATTCTGCCTTGTTAGTGCAACCGTATCATAGACATATTGCAGATTTTTCACGGCTTTTTCGGGACTTAAAGCCTTTAAATCGTCCAAATTTTTCAAAGGATTTTTAAATTTTGGACCCTCGCCTGCGACAAATTCCAAATCAAGCCCCATTTCAAGCGGAACAACCAAAATATCGCTAAATAAAATCGCCGCATCGACGCCTAAAATATCCACGGGCTGGATAGTAACTTCACTAGCTTTTTTGTAATTTTTGCAAAGCTCCAAAAATCCGCCCACGCTTTTTCGCACTGCCATGTATTCTGGCAAATAACGCCCAGCTTGTCTCATCATCCACACAGGCGTATAAGGTGTCGGCTTTTTCAAACATGCGTCGATAAAAATCATCATTGCTCCTTAAATAGGCTAAATTTAGTGAAATTTGCAAAATTTAAAATGGGCGCCTTAAATTTGCGCCCATAAATTTATTTGTTTTCTTGAAGTTCAATCCAATCAAGTGCGATTCTAACGGCATTTGTAGCCGCTCCGACGCGGATTTGATCGGCACTGCACCAAAGGTGGAGAATTTTATCATCATAAATATCACGGCGAATTCTACCTACGAAAGTCTCGTTCGTATCGGTAGCGACGATTGGCATAGGGTATTTTTTCTCGCTTGGATCATCGTAAAGCACGACGCTTTTTGCATTTGCTAAAATTTCGCGCACCTTTTCAAGCGTGAAATCTTGTTTAAATTTAATCGTAATCGCCTCGCTATGGCTTCTCATGACAGGCACGCGCACGCAAGTGGCGGCTACTGGGAAGTTTTTGTGTAGGATTTTTTGCGTTTCATTTACCATTTTTAGCTCTTCTTTGGTAAAGCCGTTTTCGTTGAAAACATCGATATGAGGGATTACATTCATTGCGATTTGGTGAGCGAAAACCTTTGGCTCGCACTCATCAAGCTTAAAGGCAAAAAACGCTTGAAGCTGTTCGACTAGCTCGCTCATACCCTCTTTACCTGCGCCACTTGTGGCTTGATATGTGCTCACATCTACGCGCTCGATATCAAAAGCGTCGTTTAGTGGTTTTAGGATTTGCACCATTTGGATAGTTGAGCAGTTTGGATTGGCGATGATTCCTGTTTGCTCCCATAGCTCGATATCGCCGGGATTGCACTCAGGCACCACAAGAGGGACATCATCTTGCATTCTAAAATGGCTTGTATTATCGATTACCACTGCGCCACTAGCTGCTGCAAGCGGTGCGAAATGCGCCGAAATACTGCCACCTGCGCTAAAAAACGCGATATCAATCTCGTTTTCTTCAAAAGTAGTCTCAGTAAGCTCTTTTACCACATACTCTTTGCCCTCAAATTCTACGACCTCACCAGCCGAGCGCGCGCTAGCTAGTGGCAAAATATCTGCTACTGGGAAATTTAACTCAGACAAAACTCTAAGTATCTCTTCGCCAACAGCGCCTGTTGCGCCAACGATTGCGATGTTATATCTATTCATCACCCTCTCCTTGTATGATTTGATTTTCGCTATTTTCTAAATTTAGGCTCTCGCCACCATTTTCTTCGCCCACTTCGCCCTCATCATCGCTTTCTGCTTTCGGACAAGTAGCAATGCTTACCACATCATCGCCCTCGACATTTACCACGATGACGCCACTTGTGTTGCGTCCGGCCTTGCGTATGCTTTGGATATCTGTGCGAATCATCTTGCCACTTGTGGTTAGTGCCATGAGATCCATTTCCTCATCGACCATTACTACGCCCACCAAATCGCCGGTGCGGTTTGTGAGCTTCATGCAGATTACGCCCTTGCCACCGCGGTTTGTAAGGCGATATTCGCTAGCTGTGGTGCGTTTGCCAATACCTTTTTGGCTCACGCTTAAAATTTCTAAATTATCATTTAAAATAAATGTCGCTCCAATCACCTCATCGCCAGCTTCTTTAAATTTAAGCCCTCTCACGCCTCTGGCTACGCGTCCCATTTGGCGAACTTTACCGAGTTTAAATTTAACGCACATACCCTTTTTAGTAGCGATGAAAATCATATTTTCGTTGATTTCGCTGCTGTTTTCATCTAAAATTTCGCTCTCAACTTCTTCGATTTCTTGCGAAATTTCTAAATTTTGTCCATTTTCATCATCGCTCTCAATCGGTGCGCTCTCGCCTGCCTCATTTGGCACGATTAGCGCGGTTACTAGCGCGTCATCATCGTCTAGGCTGATAGCCCTTACGCCAAGCGAGCGGATATTTGAAAACGCGCTTAAATTTGTGCGTTTTACGATACCATTTTTGGTGAAAAATACTAACGATTTGCTATCTGAAAAATCGGTAGTCGGGATTATCGCCATGATTTTTTCATCGCCTACGAGTTTGATTAAATTTACAATCGCCTTGCCTTTGGCTGTGCGTGAGCCCTCTGGGATTTTATAGACTTTGAGCCAGTAAAGCTGTCCGCGATCTGTAACAAACATAAGCGTATCGTGGGTGTTGCTAGTGAAGAAATTTTCGATAAAATCATCATCGTATGTAGTCACTGCTACCCTGCCCTTGCCACCACGCTTTTGCTTCTCGTAAGTCTTGCTTGGCACGCGTTTTATATATCCGCGGTGCGTGATAGTTACGACCATATTTTCGTTTGGTATGAGATCCTCGATATCGATATCATCGTAGTCATCGACGATTTCTGTAATGCGCGGGCATTTAAATTTATCTTTGATTTCTAAGAGCTCATCTTTGATAATTTGCTCGATTAAATTTTCAGATTTTAGGATATTTTCAAGGCGTGAAATTTCGACCAAAAGCTCTTTTAGCTCGTTTTCGATTTTTTCGCGCTCCAAGCCAGTTAGCTTGCTTAGCCTCATATCCAAAATCGCGTTTGATTGAAGCTCGCTTAGGCCAAATTTAGCCATTAAATTTTCCCTAGCTATCGCAGTATCGGCTGAATTTCTAATGATTTCGATCACTTCGTCAATATTATCAAGCGCGATTTTAAGGCCTTCTAAAATGTGCGCCCTAGCGCGCGCCTTTTGAAGCTCGAAAATCGTGCGTCTAATGACGACGGTTTTTCTGTGATTTAAGAAAAGTTTAAGTAGCTCGATTAGCGAGAATACCTTTGGCTCTTTGCCATCTATTGCTAGCATAATTACGCCAAAAGTGCCCTCCATGGTGGTTTGTTTGAAAAGATTATTTAGCACGATATCGCTCATAGCGTCGCGTTTGAGCTCGATTACGACGCGAATTCCCTCGAAATCGCTCTCATCGCGCACTTCGCTAATGCCCTCGATTTGCTTATCTTTGACCAAATCCGCGATTTGCTCGATAAGGCGGGCTTTGTTTGTCTGATATGGAAGCTCGTCGATTACGATGACATCTTTGTTGGCCTTTTTTTCGATATGCGTTTTGGCCCTGAGTTTGACCCTGCCACGCCCAGTGCGATAAGCATCGATTATGCCTTTTTTACCAAAAATAAGTCCGCCAGTTGGGAAATCTGGACCTTTGATGTATTGCATGACCTCTTCAAGGCTAGCGTTTTTATTGTCGATTAAAAGCAAAAGCCCATCAACAAGCTCATCAAGGCTGTGTGGCGGGATATTTGTCGCCATACCCACAGCGATACCACTTGATCCGTTTAAAAGCAAATTTGGCACGCGCGCAGGAAGCACATCAGGCTCACTTAGGCTCTCATCGTAGTTTGGTATGAAATCGACCGTCTCTTTGTCTAAATCTTTCAAAAGCTCTTCGGCTAGTGGCGTCATTCTAGCCTCTGTATAACGCATAGCAGCTGCGCCATCTCCGTCAATCGAGCCGAAGTTTCCCTGACCATCGACGGTTGGAATTCTCATAGAAAAGCTTTGTGCCATACGCACTAGCGCATCATACACCGCTGTATCGCCGTGTGGGTGGTATTTACCAATGACATCGCCCACAATACGCGCTGATTTTTTATATGGTTGGCGAGAGCTAACTCCAAGGTCGTTCATAGCGTATAAAATTCGCCTATGCACAGGCTTCAAGCCGTCTCTGGCATCAGGTAAGGCGCGACCTATGATAACGCTCATCGAATAGTCTAAATAGCTTGTTTTTATTGATTCTTCAACATCTATGTCTATGATTTCTTGTGTGTCAAAAATACTTTCTTGCATATCTTTCCTTATTGCAAATTTAAACTTTTGATTTTAGCAAAAAAACCTTTTGAGTAACCTAAAATTCGCGTAAATTTGCTTAAATTTGTGCATTTGCCAAAACTATGCCAAAAACCACTCTAAATCCAGCCTTTTTTAAAACCTCCCTAGCCTCCAACATACTAAGCCCGGTTGTAACGATATCATCGACTAAAATCACGGGAAATTTTGGCTCTTTTGTAATTTTATAATCGCGCCTGTGTTTTAAGCGAAATTCCAAGGACTGACCTGCGTATTTGACCTTGTTTTGGGCTTTGATTACGCCATAAGTTGGCGTTATTTCGCGCGAGTTTAGCGCGCGGGCTAAAACGGCAGTATGCGAAAATCCAGAGCCAATATCATCATCTAGCGGGAGGGCTTGAAATTTGAAATTTGGTATTTCGTGCGTGATATTTGGCAAATTCTCATCTAAAAAAGCCTTAAATTCATTTGGAAATTTCGCCAGGCTAAATTTAGCCAAGCGCGATAAAACCGCACTTCCGTGCAAATGGTGCTTGGAAAGGATTAAATTTTTAACCTCCGAGTATCCGTAATAATAAAATACCACGAAATCCTCCACCACACGCGCGTTTAGGCGGTTTTGCGAGAGGGTTCGCGCACAAGAGGCGCAAAAAAGGCGCAGGGAAAATGCGCCACAATTAATGCAACGCATTTAAAATTTAGAGCGAAGAGACGATTTGATCAGCTGATTTTTTGATGATATCTCTTAGCATACTTTCGACGAAAGGCTCCATTGTGCGGGCATTGCGAAGGGCTGCAAACTCGCTTTGATCTTGGGCTACGCGCTTAGTAATCGTTCTGGTGCCATTTACGATAGTGATGAAAACTTCGGCTTTTGCGCTCATGTTTTGTTTAGAATACCCCTCGATTGCGGCATTTAGGGTTTTGATATCCACGCTTATGCTAGCCCCACCTGCGCCTATGGCTACGCCACGCGCGCCAAGCTCGGTTTTAAGGGCGTTTTCAAACCACGAACTCAAATCTGTTTTAAGCAAAACCTCATCGATTAAATTTCCGCTATTATCGTTGATAGTGCCGATAATTAGTGTATTTTGGCGAGAGTCTTTGATATTTAGCTCGCCAGCGCTTTTGGTTTTTGCTTGTGGCGCAACACCAGAAATATATGGACTAAGCCCCAAAACAGGCGTATTGCTCGAACACCCTGCGATTAAAAGTGCAAAGATTGCGACAAAAATTGATTTCATTTTGATCCTTTTTTGAAAAATTTGGCGTAATATAGCGATAAATTTTAAATTTATAGTTTTTTTTGTATTATTAAAGGTTTTAAATCAAGGAGAAATTTTGCAAGCACTCGCACTAAAATACAGACCCAAAAACTTCGACGCCCTAATCGGACAAAACGCAATCGCAAGCTCCCTAGCGCACGCACTCGACGGCGCAAGACTAGGACATGCGTATCTTTTTAGCGGACTTAGAGGCTCTGGCAAGACCTCGACCGCGCGTATTTTCGCCAAAGCCCTGCTTTGCGATCACGGACCCACTTCGAAGCCTTGCGAGAGTTGCGATAACTGCATAATGGCAAACGAGGGTCGCCATATCGATATCATCGAAATGGACGCTGCAAGCCACCGCAAAATCGACGATATCAGGGAGCTAATCGAGCAGACCAAATACTCCCCGGCTAGTGCGAGATTTAAAATTTTTATCATAGACGAGGTTCATATGCTTACCAAAGAGGCTTCAAACGCCCTTTTAAAGACGCTTGAAGAACCGCCTGCGTATGTGAAATTTATCCTAGCCACCACAGACCCGCTCAAACTACCAGCGACCGTGCTTTCGCGCACGCAACACTTCCGCTTCAAACCAATCGCCCAACTAGCGATTATTTCGCACCTTGAAGCGATTTTGCAAAACGAGGGTATTTCTTACGAAAACGGCGCGCTCAAAATCCTAGCCAGAAGCGGTTCTGGCTCGCTCAGAGATACTCTCACGCTTTTAGATCAAGCCATAATTTATAGCGAAGAAAATGTCACGCAAACCGCAGTAGCCGATATGCTGGGGCTCCTAGATCCCGCCAAAATCAATGAAATTTTAGAAATCGTTTTGCGCCAAGACCGCGTGGGCGCTATCGAAATCGTCAAAGAGATCGAAAACTACAACGCCGAGACCATAATCGACGAGATGATTGCAAATTTAAAAGAGAAATTTTTGCGAAATGATACCAAATTTAGCATGCTAATTTATGAGCGATTTTTCCGAATTTTAGCCGGCGCAAAAAGCATGCTAGGCGTGAGTTCGGATAATACTTACTCGCTTTTGATGATGATATTTTTGATGATGGAAGCTGTGAATTTGCAAGAAATCGACGAGTTAATCGAAATTTCAAAATCCATTGGTGATAGCGGTGCAAGCGGGGCGAATTTGGGCTCTGCGCCAAATTTTGCTACGCCAAAAAGCGCGCAGGCAAATGCAAATTTCAGCGCACCGCGAAATGCGCCAAATTTTACGCAAAATTCAGCGCAAAATCCAGCCCCTGCGCAAAACAGCACTAGCCAAAAACTAAACGATTTAGAGCAAAAAGTAGCGCAAAAAACAGGCGCAGATACGCTAAATGCGAATTCGGCGTATGATAAATTTCTCTCAAATTTATACGATAGAAGCTACGAGCTAGGCGAGAAATTTGATAATTGCATTGAATTTGTCAAATTTGAAAACTCCACTTTGTATCTGATTTCTCGCGCCAAAAACGAGGACAAAGAGTATTTGCGCGCCGCGTCAAAGGCGATAAATAGCGTTTTGAAAATGACTTTTGGCGAAAATGCTAAAATTTTAATCACCCAAAATGCCCCACTTCGCGAGGCGGAGCCAAAACCGAATTTAACAACCCCGCCAAAGGATTTACCCAAGCTAAATTTGCTAAATCAGACAAATTTGAGCAATTACGAAATCAGCGCCGAAGCAGCCAAGCCCGATATGCAAAAGACCAGAAGCGAGCTTGCCAAGCTTGCAAGCGAGGCTGTGAGCAAGGAAGAAATTTTAAAAACCGAGCTTGCAAATCTTTTCGGCGAACCGAGTAAAATCGTAGAAAATTAGCTTAAATTTATCAGCTTTGGTGTAAAATTAGGGCTCATCTTATCACAAAGGCAAAATATGCGTGGCTATAAAATCGTATCAGGAAGTGCCAATCCTGACTTCGCAAAAAAAATCTCAAAATACCTATCCCTGCCACTTAGCGAGTGTTCTATCAAGACATTTAGCGACGGCGAGATTAGCGTGCAAATCGGCGAAAGTGTGCGCGGTAAGGATGTTTTCGTCATACAACCGACCTGCGCTCCGGCTAACTCAAATTTAATGGAGCTTTTAATCCTAAGCGACGCGCTAAAAAGATCAAGCGCTAGATCAATCACAGCCGTGGTGCCGTATTTCGGATACGCTAGACAGGACCGCAAGGCAGCCCCAAGAGTGCCAATCAGCGCCAAACTCGTCGCAAATATGATGCAAACAGCGGGCATTGATAGAGTGGTGACAATGGATCTACACGCTGGACAAATTCAGGGATTTTTCGATATTCCGGTAGATAATTTATATGGATCTTTGGCATTTTTGGACTATTTCAAAAACAAAAATTTAAAAAACCCTATCATCGCTAGCCCAGATGTCGGCGGTGTGGCGCGCGCAAGATCCTTTGCTAAAAAGTTAAATTTGGATATGGTTATTGTAGATAAAAGACGCGAAGAAGCCAACAAAAGCGAAGTTATGAATATCATCGGCGATGTAAATGGCAAAGATGTGATTTTAATCGACGATATGATCGATACAGCTGGCACTATCGTCAAAGCCGCCGCTGCGTTTAAAGAAAGGGGCGCGACTAGCGTTATGGCGTTTTGCACACACGCGGTTTTAAGCGGACCAGCTTATGAAAGGCTAAATGAGGGCGCGCTAGATGAGCTAATCGTCACAGATACGATTCCGTTGCGCCAAGAGTGCGATAAAATCAAAGTCATCTCGGTAACATCGCTATTTGGCGAGGTTATCCGTCGCGTATATCACGACGAGAGCGTAAATAGCCTTTTTGGTTAAAAATTTATACTAGAAATTCTTCAAATTTACCCGCATTTGCCGTGAAATTTAAATTTTATTTTAAAATTTCACGGTAAAATTACTCCTAATATCTTTTTAAAAAAAACTAAAATTTCATTTATAGGAGTATATAATGAAAAAGTTTTTACTTTTATCACTTGGCTGTGCATGTGCATTTGGTGCCTCTTTGCAAGAAATTCAATCAAGCAAAAAGGTTAAAATCGGTGTGCGAGAAAACCTGCCTCCATTTAGTTCGCAAGTAAATGGAGGGAGCGAGGGATTTGAGGTATCTTTGGCCAAAGAAATCGGCACAAAGCTAGTAGGAAGCGACGGCTCAATCGACTTAGTAGTCATCGAGGCAAAAGATAGACTTCCTATGCTTAAAAACGGCGATTTAGACCTAGTGGTCGGCAACTTTTCTGCCACACCAGCGCGCGCTAAGGAAGTGGATTTTTCAGTGCCATACCTAGCAGATGTGCAAGTCGTAGTCACCAGAAAAGCTGACGGAGTTACAAAACTATCTGATTTAAAGGGCAAAAAAATCATAGTCCAAAAGGGTACCACAAGCGATGATTGGCTCAAAACAAATGCACAAAAATATAGTTTTGATGTTTCTTACTGCGAACATGGCGTAGAGTGCGCGGAAAAAATGCTATCAAACGAAGTCGATGGCTACATGCACACAAATATCACAGCCGCCGCAGTTGTGATGAATAATCCTAGCTTAGAAACTGGCATCAAAAGCGTAGGCGAGATAGATTATATCTGTGTGGGCGCGCAAAAAGGCAACGCAGAGCTTGTAAATTTCGTAAATAACGCGATTATTGAGCTAACAAAGGCGGAGTTTTTCCAACACGCATACACCGATACTTTCGAGAAATTTTACAAAGGTAGTATTGATAAAAAATACCTTCTGCTAGACGATTTCCTTAGCAATTTTTAGGCCAAATTCTACTTTATAAGCCCAAATTTGGGCTTATAAATTTCTATGATTTGTCATTTGCAAGCAAACGCAGCTAACATGCCAATCCATGGGATTTTCATTGACTTTTAATTTGTCATTGCGAGCCGTGCTTGCACGGCGTGGCAATCTACGACTTTAAAATTCCTTGCGCCAAATTTGCTGTCATTGCGAGCCCAGCGTTGCAATCCATGGAAATTCAAACAAATTTTAATTCACAGAAAAATTTATCGGAATTTATATTTTATGGAATTTTAAAAAACTCACTCTAAATTTTACTGGATTGCTTCGACGGCGTTGCCGTCTCGCAATGACACGAATTACAGTGTCTGGCGGTTTATACTCGTAGATTGCCACGAATTTTGCTAGCGCAAAATTCTCGCAATGACAAATCAGACAAATTTCGCTCGCCACTGTCATTGCGAGGCGCA
>NZ_JAOVUB010000007.1:0-62809 GCF_027737825.1 Campylobacter sp. VBCF_06 NA8 | reverse complement strand
GAAGTCAAAAAAATCAAAAAAGCTGTGAGTGAGTAAGAATTTAAAATTTATAAATTCTGCAAAATTCTCAAATTTCCAAATTTAGGCTATGGGTTAAATTTTAAATTTAGCCCATAGCTTGAAATTTGAATTTTAAAATTTCACATATTTTGTTATTGTAAGGAGCTATGCAATGGGCGTGGTAATCCAATGTGGCGGTTTTTGTAGCCGAAATTTTATATCTTTATATCGGAATTTCTTTTTGTCTTTTAGTCACCGGCGGCGGACGCTTTGCGATTATTAAAGACTGAATTTATAATTTATTTTGACATTTCTTATTTGTATGAATTAAAAATATGATATAATACAAAATCAATCAAATTTCATACAAAAGGATTTAAAATGGCTACAAGTTTAATACAATTAAGAGTAGATGAAAAATTAAAAAAACAAGCAGATGAGTTGTTTGCTGATTTGGGACTTGATACCACAACGGCTCTTAGAATATTTTTAAAACAAGCCTTAAAAGTAGGCGGTTTGCCGTTTAAGGTTTTGAAAGAGAAAAGAAATGGTTATTCATTAGACGAATCGCCGACTATCAAAAGACTTGACGGAGAATTTGAAAAATTGCCAAAAGCCCAACAAGAAGCCATAATCAAAGAAGTAAGAGCCGAAATGTTTGGTGAATAAAATGTATAAAATCAATTTGAAAAACAAAGCCGAAAAAGGTCTAATTAGAATAGAAAAGGGCGATAAAAAATCTGCTTTGAAAATACGAACATTTTTAAGAGAGCTTGAAAAAATAGAAAATCCATTTGCGTTGAAAAACTGTGGCAAAATGGAAGGATACGAAAATCGCTGGAAATGGTATGTAGGAATTCATTACCGAGTAATCGGCGAAAAACACGATGATATACTGACAATCGAAGTTATCGAAATCACAACAAGAGAAAATGCGTATAAGTAAGAATTTATAATAAGAAATTGATTAAAGCGGTGTAAATTTTGTGTTTTTAAAGGTTAAATTTGTGTTTTATTGTATAATAATGCGTTAATAATCTAGTTTTAAGGTTAATAGGATGGTACCAGATATAATTCAAGGAAGAATAAAATCAAAATTAAAGAATTTATTTGAAAATAAATTACCAAAAAAAGACGGAAATTTTGTTATAGATGAAAATAAATTCTTGTCAATGTCATTGGCTGGATTAGCAATTATGATGAAAACTGGGATAGATGAAAATGAAGCTATAAAATATATAACAGATGGTTTTGGCGATTGTGGAATAGATGCACTTTATTATGATGAAAAACAAGAAAAATTATTTATTATACAGAGCAAATTTTCAAATGGAAATAATGGAATTCAAGAAGGAGATATATTAAAATTTATTGCAGGTATTTCACAAATTTTAAATTTAAAATTTGATGATTGTAATGATAAAATAAAATTTATGCGAAATAAAATAGAAACTGCATTAGATAAAGCAAAAATATATCTTATTCTAATACATAATTCTAGCCAAAATTTACCACCAGTCAGTCTTAAACACATAAATGATTTTGTAAATTCTACTAATTCTGATGGAATAGAAATATTAAAATTTGAAGAAGTAAAAAATAAAGATATATATGAATTTTTATGTCAAGAAAATATAAAAGAAATGGATTGTATATTGAATAATTGGGGAAATATTAATGAGCCATATAGGGTATATTATGGAATATTGTCTGCAAAACAATTAGGTTCGTGGTATGAAGAATATGGAAATTTATTATTTTCTCAAAATATTAGATTTTACAAAGAAAATACAGAAGTAAATGCTGGCATAAAAGAAGTTTTGAAAAATGAGCCAGAAAATTTCTTTTATTATAACAATGGAATAAAAATACTATGCAGTTCTGTTGAAAGAACAAGCGTTAAGGCAACGACAAAAGACACTGGCACATTTAAATTGAAAGGCGTTTCTATAATAAATGGAGCACAAACAACTGGGGCAATAGGAGAAATTTACAAAGAAAATAGAGATTTGTTGGAAAATGTAAAAGTTTTTGTTCAACTTATAGAAATAAATGAGAATAGTAAAAATATAGATAAAAATACAATTACAAAATTATCGAATACACAAAATAGTATTAGTAGTAAGGATTTTGTCTCATTAGATTCAAATCAAGCTAGATTAAAAAATGAATTCGAAAACTTAGGTTACGAATATGTGTATAAATCTGGCTCTAAGGAAATACCAAATGATAAAAAAATTGTGCTAGATGAATTAATCATTGCTTTGACTTGTATGCAAGAAGATATAAAATTGATAGCCGTAGCAAAAGGTAGAGTTGGTGATTTAACGGGGAATAATGATTATTATACAAAATTATTTAATGAAAGAACAAATGCAATATCCGCAATCAATGCTGTTAAAGCAATCAGGATAATTCAAAATATAATTGATGAATTAAAAAAATTAGATGAAAATAAAGAACTATTAGGGATTTTAGTTCATGGTAATAGATTTATTGCATATTTAATTTTACAAGACCTAAATTCAGATAATCAGTTGCTGGGTCAGATACAGGAATTTAATAAAGAAAATATAAAATTGGCGATTATACAAAAATGCTACGATATATTAAATATAGTTCGACAAAATAATGAGTGGGATGAAAAATATTATAATATATTTAAAACCATAAATAAATGTGAAAGTATTTATAGGGAATTACAAAACAACATGTGCTAGATAAGTAGGGTGGCATCCTTGCCCGCCGAAAAATTTGGCAACCTTATGGTGGGCAAGGATGTCCACTCTGCATTTTAAATTTAATAAGTAAAATATCTACATTTCTTAGAAAAAGCATAAATTCATAGTAGTTTAAGTAATTTTTTAGTAAAATCAACCTCTTTTTTATTTAATAAATTTTTTGATGAAAGGAATTTACTGTGCCAACCATAAATCAATTGGTCAGAAAAGAGCGCAAAAAAGTGACTGTAAAGTCAAAATCACCTGCGCTAAAAGAGTGTCCTCAAAGACGCGGAGTTTGCACCAGAGTTTATACAACAACTCCTAAAAAACCAAACTCAGCTTTGAGAAAAGTTGCCAAAGTAAGGCTAACAAGCGGTTTTGAAGTCATCAGCTATATCGGCGGTGAAGGTCATAACCTACAAGAACACAGCATTGTTCTAGTTCGCGGCGGTCGTGTAAAAGACTTACCGGGTGTTAAATATCACATTGTTCGTGGTGCGCTTGATACCGCAGGTGTCGCAAAAAGAACAGTTTCTAGATCTAAATACGGTGCTAAACGCCCTAAAAAATAGTTTAGCTAAGACAGATTTAACCCTTAGTTTTGGTTAAATTTGAGTAAAATTTTCAAATTTGAAGGAATAATAAAATGAGAAGAAGAAAAGCTCCCGTAAGGGAAGTTATGCCTGACCCAATTTATGGCAACAAAGTAATCACTAAATTTATTAATTCACTTATGTATGACGGCAAAAAAAGCGTTGCGACTGAGATTATGTATGGTGCGCTTGATTTAATCGACAAAAAAGGCGGCGAAGCCAAAGGAATCGATGTTTTCAACGACGCTATCGAAAATGTAAAACCACTTATGGAAGTTAAATCGCGTCGCGTGGGTGGTGCTACATATCAAGTTCCAATCGAAGTTCGCCCAGCTCGCCAACAAGCTTTGGCAATCCGCTGGATCATCACTTTTGCTAGAAAAAGAAGCGAAAGAACTATGATTGAGCGTTTAGCTTATGAGCTACTTGATGCAGCGAATTCAAAAGGTTCTTCATTTAAGAAAAAAGAAGACACTTACAAAATGGCAGAAGCTAACAAAGCATTTGCTCACTATCGCTGGTAGGAGAAAACTATGGCAAGAAAAACTCCACTTAATCGTGTTAGAAATATCGGAATTGCCGCTCATATCGACGCTGGTAAAACTACAACAAGCGAAAGAATTCTATTTTTTACAGGTATGAGCCACAAAATCGGCGAGGTGCATGAGGGTGCCGCTACTATGGACTGGATGGAGCAAGAGCGAGAAAGAGGTATTACTATTACTTCTGCTGCGACTACTTGCTTTTGGAATGATCACCAAATCAACCTAATTGACACCCCAGGCCACGTTGATTTTACTATCGAAGTTGAACGCTCTATGCGTGTTTTAGACGGCGCTGTTTCTGTATTTTGTTCAGTCGGTGGCGTGCAACCACAAAGCGAGACCGTTTGGAGACAAGCGAACAAATACCAAGTCCCAAGAATTATTTTCGTAAATAAAATGGACCGCGTAGGCGCAAATTTCTTCAATGTCGAGCAACAAGTCCGCGATAGATTAAAAGCTACACCAGTTCCGATTCAAATTCCAATCGGCGCAGAAGACAACTTCAAAGGCGTAGTTGATCTAATCACTATGAAAGCCCTTACTTGGGACGATGCAAAAGGCCCAAGCGCACCAGAAGTAGGCGAAATTCCAGCTGAATTAAAAGAAAAAGCACAAGAATATCGCGACAAAATGATTGAAGCGGTTGCTGAGACAGATGAAGCTTTAATGGAAAAATATTTCGCAGGCGAAGAGCTAAGCGAGGCAGAGATTAAAGCTGGTATCAAAAAAGGCTGCCTAAGCCTAGCATTTTTCCCTATGATGTGCGGAACAGCTTTCAAAAACAAAGGCGTTCAACCGCTACTTGACGCCGTTGTATGGTATCTACCAGCTCCAAACGAAGTTCCAGCTATCAAAGGTGTTTATGAGGACGGAAGCGAAGCAGAAGTTCTATCTACTGACGACGGCGAATTCGCAGGTCTTGGATTCAAGATTATGACTGACCCATTTGTCGGCCAGCTAACTTTTGTTAGAATTTACCGCGGTATGTTAGAGAGCGGAAGCTATGTAATCAACTCTGGTAAAAACAAAAAAGAGCGTATTGGACGACTTTTGCGTATGCACTCAAACAAACGAGAAGAAGTCAAAGAGCTTTATGCTGGCGAAATCGGCGCGATTGTCGGCCTAAAAGATACACTTACTGGTGATACACTAGCTAGCGAAAAAGACAAAGTTATCTTAGAGCGTATGGAATTCCCAGATCCAGTTATCAGCGTCGCAGTTGAACCAAAAACAAAAGCAGACCAAGAGAAAATGGGTATCGCACTTCAAAAACTTGCACAAGAAGATCCAAGCTTCCGCGTAGCAACTGACGAAGAGAGCGGTCAAACAATCATTAGCGGTATGGGTGAGCTTCACCTTGAAATCATTGTCGATCGTATGCTTCGCGAATTCAAAGTCGATGCAGAGGTTGGACAACCACAAGTTGCTTACCGCGAGACTATCCGCAAATCTGTCGAGCAAGAATACAAATACGCTAAACAATCAGGCGGTCGCGGTCAATACGGCCATGTATATTTGCGCTTAGAGCCATTAGAGCCGGGTAGCGGATATGAGTTTGTCAATGACATCAAAGGTGGTGCGATTCCAAAAGAATATATCCCAGCTGTCGATAAAGGCTGCCAAGAAGCTATGCAAAGCGGTGTTTTAGCTGGATATCCAGTAGAAGATGTCAAAGTTACCGTATATGACGGAAGCTACCACGAAGTCGATAGCTCTGAAATGGCGTTTAAACTAGCCGCTTCAATGGGCTTTAAAGAGGGCGCACGCAAAGCAGGCGCAGTTATCTTAGAGCCTATGATGAAAGTCGAAGTTGAAACCCCAGAAGAGTATATGGGCGATGTCATCGGCGATCTAAACAAACGCCGTGGCCAAGTAAATAATATGGGTGAGCGTGGCGGTAACAAAATCATCGACGCTTTCTGCCCGCTTTCAGAGATGTTTGGTTACTCAACTGACCTTCGTTCTCAAACACAAGGTCGCGCTACATACTCAATGGAATTTGACCACTACGATGAAGTTCCAAAAAATGTAAGCGAAGAAATCATCAAAAAACGCAACGGCTAAAATTTAGCCCGTTTGATACTTCACACAGGGATTTGGCGAATTTGCCAAACCCCTTTTTTATTTCTGTAAATTTACCCTTTGAAATTTTAAACTCGTAGATTAACTTCGCTTTCTACGAAAGTTAGCAATGACAAAAAATGTGTCATTGCGAGAAAACGAAGTTTTCGAAGCAATCCAGTAAAATTTAAAAGCGAATTTAAAATTTAAAATTTAAATTTTTATGCTTTCCATTGTCATTGCGAGGCGACGCAGTCGCCGTGGCAATCTACGAATTTAAAATTTAAAGTCAGTATTTTTGCAAATTTAAACAAAAAACAGGTAAAATTCGGCGAATTTTAAAAAAGGAAATTTTATGAGTTTCAAATTTAACGAGCCAGATATAAAAGCCTTAGATAGCGTTTTAAAGCCGTTTAGTAGCATAGGAAAAGAGTGGATGCTAGTTAGCAGCGGCACTAGCGAAAAATACCCACACTACAACACAATGACCGCTTCATGGGGCGGATTTGGCTATCTTTGGGAAAAGCCAGTGGCGCACATTTACATCCGCCCGCAACGCCACACCTTCAAATTCAGCGAAAAAGGCGAGCTTATGAGCCTTTCGTTTTTTGAGCCTGGACACAAAAAGGCTCTGGCGTATTGTGGCAAAATCAGTGGAAAAGACGAGGATAAGGCTACAAACTGCGGGTTAAAATCGGTTTTGTTAGAGCGGGATTTAATCGGTTTTGAAGAGGCAAATTTGATACTAAAATGCAAAAAACTCTACACTTCGTATTTTAAAGAAGAGAATTTCGTAAGCTCGCAAGAGCCTGAAATGTGGTACTCTAACAAGGATTTTCATAGAATTTACATTTGCGAAATTTTGGGATTTTACACAAAATAAATTTTAAAATTTAAAGCTAAAAGTGGCGAGATTTCGCCACTTTGATTAAAATTGCGCCACTAAATTTCGCGGCGCAGTATTTAAAAAGGCGCGCAAAATTTTAAAATTTCGCGGCGCAGTATCCCACAAACCAGATAAATTTACGCCAAATTTGGCTTTATTTGCTCCACCCATGCGCTAATTCTAGAATCCGTCAAATCGCTTTGGTTGTCGTTATCTAGGGCAAGGCCTACGAATTTGCCATCTTTTACGGCGTTGCTAGCGTCAAACTCATACCCCTCAGTGCTCACCGCGCCCACGATTACGGCGCCTTTTGCGACGAAATTTTCGTATAATTCCGCCATTGCGTTGCAGTAGGCGTCCGAGTAGCTAGCGCTATCGCCCATGCCAAAGATCGCCACGGTTTTGCCCGTAACTTCAAGAGCGCTAAAATCGAAGCTCGCCCAATCGTCCTGCAATTCGCCGTCGTTCCAAGTCGAGCTTCCTACGATGAGCGAGCTGTATTTGCCAAGCTCGCTAGGGGCGATATCGGCGACATTTACGACCTCATTTTCTATGCCAAGTTGTGCTGAAATCGCCTTTGCGGCGTCCTCTGTGTTGCCCATAGAGCTACCAAAAATAATTCCTACCATATTTTATCCTTTCAAAAAAATTTTATTATTTATGCTGTAAGGGACGAGTTTGAGAGTGAAATCCGGCGCGAAAGAGTGGGATTTGACCTCGATATGACGGCGAAAATGCTCGCTTCTAGGATAGACGAGATATAGCGTGTCTAGATTTAGGTGCGAATTTTGCGAGATTGCAAGGGCGATGTCGCTTTGAATACCTGCGCCGTTTGCGTCGCCAACCTGCCTAAAAAAGGGCAAAATTCCAAGACGAAATTCGCCCTTTTGTATGACGATAACCTCGCCATTTAGCGAGATTTGGCAGTTTTTGTTTTTGTATGAAATTTTGTCAAACACGAAATTTTTAAATCCGCTTGAAGCGTCGAAATTAATGCCAAATTCGCCGTTGTTTTGGAGTAGGGCGATGATTTTGGCGACTTTGAGTTTTGGCAAGCTCGCGCAAAGTGGAGCCTTTTTGCCCTGTAAAAATGAGTAAATGATTAAATTTGAAGTAAGGCAAAATTTGGTTGTTTTTTTGAAATTTAGGCTGTTTTTGGCGAGTGAAAATTTGATAAATTTATCAAAAATTTGACGAATTTTGGTGCAATTACGGCTAAATTTATGCGGGATTTGATAAGCACTACCAAGATTTGCGTTATACAGCGTCAAAAAAATTTGGCAAACTTGCTCTTTGCAAAATTCTTTAAAAATATCTGGCACGAAATCTTTGTTTCCAGCAAAGCCGAAAATTTCGCTATTTGGTGTGAAATTTTTCATCGCTAACCTTTTATATTTTGATATTTGATATTATTATAGTGGATTGTAGATTAAATTTAACTGATACCAAATATCATAAAAGCAAAAATTTCACACTAAATTTTGAAATTTCACGCAAATTTTAGAGTTTGACGACCTTGCTTCCAAAACCCCCTTCATTCGGGGCTCCGTCGCGGAAATCTTTCACGCTTGGGTGTGATTTGAGAAACTCTTTTACGGCGTAGGCTAGTTTGCCAGTGCCGATTCCATGCTTTACGATAACCTCGTCAAAGCCCATTACGAGGCTTTGGCTGATGAATTTATCAAGGCGCGTTATCGCCTCATCGGCGCGCAGTCCGTGCAAATCTAGCACGAGCGAGGCTTCGCGCGGTTTTTCGACCTTTATGCTGATTTTATTTGGCGCTGGGGCTGGTTGATTTCCGCTTAGTTTTAGCATATCGCGTGGCACACGAAGCCTTATTTCGTCGCTTTCAATCATCGCCATAGTTTTGTTTAGGCTTACGATTTCGCCCTTGATTTTGCCGTATTTTACGCGATCGCCGACCTTGAAATCCACAGGCTCGCTCACACTTATCTCAGGTTTAGAAATCGCCTTAACTAGCTCGTTTGCGTGGTTTATAGCGCGTTGCTTTTCTTTGGTATCATTTAGTCTAACTGTGCGTTTGGCCTCGTTTATAGCGTGGTAATACTCGTTTTCTAGCCTAGAAATCGTGGCAGCTAGCTCGTTTTGTGCGTTTTCTTTTTGCTCTTTTAGTGTGGCGGTTAGGGCGTCTAGTTTGCGCTCTTTTTGCTCGGTGGCGATTAGTTTTTGCTTTAATTCTAGCTCTAAATTTATCGCTTTTGAGATTGCTTCGTTTAAATTCTCTTTATTTTCGCCGTAATTTTGGCGCGCAGCTGCGACTAAATTTTGCGCTATGCCATATCGTAGTGCTGTCTCAAAAGCGTATGATTTGCCGATAATTCCCTTTAAAAATTCGTATTTTGGGACGCTGTTTTTCTCATCATATAGCGCGGCGATTAGTTCGACATTGGCGTCTTTTGCCAAAAGCATTGCGAGGCGTTTGTGGTGGGTGGTGATGACCATTTTGATATCGTTTTGCATGAGGCGCTCTATCATCGCACTATACAGGCTCGCAGCCTCCTCGAAATCAGTTCCAAGCTCGATTTCATCGACGCCTACAATCATATCTTTGCGCCCAAAAAGCTTGCTAAATGCGACCATACGCCCAGCAAATGTGGAGATATCGTTTTTGGCATTTTGCGGATCTTCCATGATTAGCTCAAATTCTTTAAACGAGCCAATCTTGCTCTTTTGGGCGCAAATTCGCATTGGAAGTAGGTATTTGCCTAGCAAGCACGCACTCATTATGCTTTTTAAAAGCATTGACTTTCCGCCGGCATTTACGCCAGTAATCAGCAAAATTTTGCCCCTAAATTCCACGCTGATTTTTTTAGGATTTTTTAGCGCAGGGTGGGCAAATTCGCTAATTACTATATCTTTTGAGCTATCAGCTAGCACGATTTCGTAGTCATTGGCTCTCATCATTTGCGCTCTTGCGATAAGTCCGTCAATCTCATCGAAAGCTAAGTTTATAAATTTCAAAAACGGCAAATTTTTGGTGAAATTTGAACTAATTATTTTACAATGCTCGAAAATGATTTCTTCTTTTTTATCTAAAATCGCACTTTGAGCCGATTTGAGCGCGGTTACAGCATCGGGTGCGACATAAAAATACCCATTGGCTGAGCGCCCCAAAACTGCGCCTTTTAGCGCGTGGTTAAATCCGCCTCGCACCAAAAGCGTCTCGCTGTCGTTGATATAGTGAATCTGCGTGTCGGCTAGGTAGGGCGAAATGGATTTTGTGTAGATTAACTTTTTTAGGGTTTGATTAATCTCTTCGCGCTTGATTTTGTAAGCCTCATTTAGCGCGATGAAACGCTCATCGACGCTGTCTTTGAAGGCGCCGTTTTCGTCAAAATAGTCTTTTATGGCTTTTATGCTATCTGGAATTTCGATTTTATCGAGATACGCGCGCAGTTTTCCTTCGAAATTTTGCCTTTTTAGATACAAAAAATATCGGATAATCTTGCTAAATTCGTAAATTTCGCTTATGTGAAGCACGGCGTGTTTGCCAAGGCGCATTAGCGCGTCATCGAGATTTGCGATAGTTTCGCAAGGATTTATGTCAAATTTAGCGAATTCATTTATTTTTTCGAAATTTATCTTGCTATCGCCGTGCAAAAATAGTGGTTTTTCGCGCGCCAAATATGAGTTAAATTTCGCCAAATACTCGCTTAAATCGAGTTTTTTAAACAGCTCGTCTATGTTCATAATTCGCACTCTTTAATCTCGTAAATTTTGCCGTTGTATGGGTGTGGGGCGTCTTTTTTGGCGATGAAGGAATTTAGCGAAAACGAGTAGGTAAAATGCGCGCTCTCCACGCTCTCGCCACGGCATTTCACGCTTTTTCCAGCGTTAAAGGCATTTACGATTTGCTGGGAATTTTTAGCAAAATTTGCGCTAAAATTTTCGTAAAAATAGGCGCTACCTCCCACGCATAAAATAATCGCAGTAAGCAAAATTTTAAATTTTGCATTTAAAATTTTATTATCCACGAAAAAAATCGCCACTATGAATAAAAAAGCAAAAATAAAAATCAAAAATCGCACAACTTTTCCTTAAAATTCGCCACGCAACTGATATGTGATATCGCCTGCGCCAAAGCCGATTACTAGGCCGTCATTGATGATATGGCGCACGCCAAAAATATCGCTGAATTCGATCTTTTCGCCGTTTCTAAATACTCTCTCGGCAAAAAGCGGATTAAGAGCTTTAAATTCCTCTTTTAAATCCACGCCGTTTGGGTTCTCGCCGGCTGCATACACGGGCAAAATCACCAAATCTACGCCTTCTCCAAAGCACTCTTTAAACCCGGCTAAATTTGCCTTTAACCTGCTGTATCTGTGTGGCTGGAAAATCGCCGTAATCTTGCTAATGCCTAGCAAGGCGGCGTATTCTTTCGCGCTTTTTAGCGTAGCGGCGATCTCTGTGGGGTGATGACCATAGTCGTCGATTAGGACGAAATTTGGATTAGCGCAGAGTATGTCGAAACGCTTTTTAATGCCTTTGTAGTTTAATAAATTTTGGCGTATGTTTTCTAGCCCCGTCTCGCACGCAGCGGCTAAAATTGCAAGCGATGCGTCGATTGCAATATGCTCGCCAATCCCAAAAACCTCGAATCTGCCAAGCTCTTTGAGATTGAAGCTAAGATAGGGTTGATTATCGCGTAAAACCATTTTTAGATCCGTGATATCGCGCGAAGGGTAGAGTTTAATCGCGCTTAAATTTAACGAGCCTAAAAATTCGTCCTCGGCGTTGATAACGCGAATTTTAGCCCTTTCTAAAAATCCGCGATATGCGGCGTGAAATTTGTCTAAATCATTATCATAATGATCCATGTGCTCTGGCTCAGCGTTGGTTACCACGGCGACATAGGGGTTGGAGTTAAGAAAGCTAGAATCGCTCTCGTCGGCTTCAAAAATGATATTTTCGCTGTTTTCGTATTTCATATTTGAGCCAAACTGCTTACTAATCGCGCCGATGATAACCGAGCCATTTATCAGCGATGAGGCAATCGCGCTCGTGGTGCTTTTGCCATGCGCCCCAGCCACGGCAAATACATGCTTGTCTTTTAGCACATAAGGCAGGGCTTCTTTGCGCGATAGGCATTTGATACCGCGTCTTTTGGCTTCTACTAGCTCGACATTATCCTCTTTGATGGCGGCTGAATACACAACGACCTCTTGATCTTTTATCGCCTCTGCGCTGTGTGGGGTGTTGATATCCATACCGCTTTCGCGTAGTTTTATCGTAGTGGGGCTTTCTGAAATATCAGAGCCTGAAATCGTGTAGTTTCGCTCCTGCAAAAATCTAGCCAGTGCGCTGATTCCGATACCGCCAATGCCTATGAAATGAACCTTTTTCACTATTTTTCCTTTTAAATTTATATATTCGTGCGCCCGTTGATTGCCTTCATAAGCGAAAGCATATCTATATTATCCAAACTTACGCCAGTTGGCACGCCTTGGGCAAGCTTGCTAAAACGCAAATTTAAATCAGAGAGTTTATCCTCGACATAGAGCATAATCCCGTCTGAATTTATACTAGGCGTTAGCGCAAAAATCAGCTCATTTGCGCCATTTTGGACTATCATGGCGCGAAGTTTGTCGATGATTTCTTCGCTAGCGTCTTCTAAGACAAAATATTTGCCATTAAAAATTTTATTACTCTCAAAGATAAAAATATCTTTCGGGCTTTCTACAATGGCGATTTTCTCGCTCTCTCGCTCCTCATCGGCGCAGTATTCGCAGATCTCGTCCTCGCAAATCGCACCGCAAATTTCACATTTTTTTAGTCCCCGCACAGCTTCTTCGATATTGTGAGCTAAATTTAGCCCGAGGGTTGAGTTTTGCACGCTGACATAATACGCAAAACGCAAAGCCGACTTTTTGCCCACGCCCGGGAGCTTTTCGAAGCTAGCAACTAGCTCTTCAAATTTATCATTTGCACTCATTTTTTACTGCCTGGATTGTTGAAAATTATAGAAAAATAATGTGTATTATCTGAATAATTATAAGTAAAACTAAATTTGTGAAGTTCGCAAATTTTATCTATGATATACAGCCCAAGCCCCATGCCAGTGGCCTTTTCGTTTTTGTTACGAATAAAGGCTTGTTTGTAGTGCTCGAAGGATTTTTCGAGCGCGGCTCCGTGGTTGGCTACGCTGATTTTATTCTCGTCGCAAATCACGCTGACATGGTGATCGCTGGAATATTTTAGGCCATTGTCGATTAAATTTTTAATCGCCAAGGCAAAAAGCCCAAAATCGACATTGATAATGGCGTCATCTTCGATATTTTCGGCAACTAAGCTATCCCATTTATCTAGCATTGACATATCGCGAACCTGCTCTAAAATCAGGCTGAAATGGTATTTTTGGTAATTTAGCGTGTAGCTTTTCGATAGTAGTTGCTCGATTTTTGCAAATTCATTAATCAAAATTTCAAGCCGCTCAAAAACAGCCACAAGGCGCGTCTTTTGCGTCTCGTCATCGAGCATTTCAGTGATTAGTCTGCCTTTGCCAATCGGGGTTTTTAGCTCGTGCATTATGGTGCGTAAAAACAGCTGTCGAGAGCGGATAAGCTCTTGAATTTTAATAATCGCGTTGTTAAATTCATGCGCTACTTGGCCGATTTCGTCCTCTCTGCGAATTTGTTTTAAATCTATTTCTAAATTTCCTAAGGAAAATTGTTTTATGTTTTTGCTAAGCTTTTTTAGTGGGGCAAAACTGCGTAAAATCGAGAGATACAGCGAAAACAAAACCACAATAGTAATCAAAAATCCCACCCAGAGCGGATCGTTTAAATTTTTGGTGCCAATGCTCTCAAAAACCACGACCATTGAGTTGTTTTTGATATTTAAAAACAGAGTGTTGTTATACTCGATCGAGCTAATCTCGCCTATGGCAGTTTCTTGCGCGAAGTATTTTTTGCCTGAAATTAGGACATTTTGGACTAAATTTTTATCCTTGACAAGCTCCAAGCCAAAATTTGAAAAATAGCTTTCGATATCTTGTGGCGGGTTGTTTCGTTTGTAGGATTCTAGCAGGTAATTTACGGCGTTGATTTGGTTTGCTTGCATGCTACCTAGGGCTTTGTTCATTTGAATTCGCCCAAATGTGATAAACAGCACGCAAACCAAAATTATCGCAGTTACGAAAAATATCGTAATTTTCGTGATTAAAGAGTGCTTCATCCGATGAGCTTATATCCGATTCCGCGAACTGAAAAAATATGTTTTGGTGATTTTGAGTTGTCTCCAATTTTGGTGCGAAGGCGACCGATGATGACATCAAGGCTCTTTGAGTCTTTGTCTTTTAGGCTCTTGCAGTGATAGACTAGCTGCTCGCGAGAAACTGAAAAGCTGTGTTGTTTGATGAGATATTCTAAAATTTCATATTCAGCCGGAGTTAGCACGAGTGCCTCTTCGCCAAAGTAAATTTCATGGCGTTTTTCATCTATGCGAAATACGCTATCAGCGACGGTTTCTTCTTTTTCGATTGTTTTTTTATAGCGGCGAATTAGGCTCATAATTCGTGCGTGCATTTCCTTTGGATCGTAAGGTTTAGGCAGATAATCATCTGCTCCGATTTGCAGACCCACGACCTTGTCGCTGACATCAGATCTGGCCGAGCTAATGATGATTGGAATATCATATTTTTCGCGGATTTCTTTGCACACTTCCAGTCCGTCCATGCCAGGAAGAGTTAAATCCAAAATTAGCAAATCATAGTTTTTGATTCCGGCACTTAGTCCGATATATGGGTCTTCGTAGTTTGTAACATTGATATTAAATTTAGCCAAATATTCACTTAGCAAAGTAGCAAATTCGCTATCGTCTTCGATCATAAGCACATTTACCATGACGCGTCCTTTATAAAAATTTTGAAATTTTGCATTATATTGTAAAATAGTTAAATCTTAACTTGCATTTTAGCAAATTTAGATAAAATTGAGCCTTTTTAGTTTAGGAGAGATAATGGAAGAAGATTATTATGATATTTTAGGCGTGGCGCGCGACGCGGACGCTGAAACGATAAAAAAGGCATTTCGCAAACTAGCCTTGCAGCACCACCCAGACCGCAACCAAGGCAACAAAGAGAGCGAAGAGCAGTTTAAGAAAATAAACGAAGCTTACCAAGTCCTAGGCGATGAAGAAAAACGCAAAATGTATGATAGATACGGCAAAGAGGGCTTATCTGGCGGATTTGGCGGTGGTGGCAACGCAGGAGATGCCTTTGGGTTTGGTTCGATGTTTAGCGACTTTTTCGAGCAAGCCTTTGGCGGAGGCGGTAGCAGAGCCAAACGAAGTGTCGATCCGTATGGCATAGATACAGAATTAGCCGTTACTTTGGAATTTAAAGAAGCTCTACGCGGCGTGCATAAAGATGTCAAATACAAAATCAAAAAGCCATGCCCTACCTGCGACGCAACAGGCTCAAAAGACAAGAAAAAACACACCTGCCAAACATGCGGTGGTTCTGGGCGGATTATGGCAAGACGCGGATATATGAGCTTTATTCAGACTTGTAGCGCGTGTGGTGGAAGTGGAGAGAGCATAAAAGAAAAATGCAAAGATTGCGGTGGCAAGGCATGTATCGAGGAGGAAATCAGCGTCAAATTTGACATACCAGCTGGCATTGATGATGGACAAAGAATTCGTCTAGCTGGTAAGGGAAATGTCTCTAAAACAGGCGAGGTCGGCGATGTGTATGTGCTAGTAAGGGTGCGCGCTGATAGCCATTTCGAGCGCGACGGCGATGATTTATATATCGAAGTGCCTGTGTTTTTCACCCAAGCGATTTTGGGCGAGAGTATCGAAGTGCCAACCCCTGAGGGCAAGACTGAGTTAAAATTAAAAGTAGGAAGCAAAGACAAAGATAGATTTGTAATTCCCGGTGAGGGCGCGCCAAATATCAGAACGAAGCAAAAAGGCGATTTAATCGTGCAAATCAGCGTCCAAACTCCAAAGAAACTAAACGACAAACAAACCGAGCTTTTGCGCGAATTGCAAGCTAGCTTTGGCGAAAATGACGAGGGAATTTTAAGCAAAATCAAAAATTTCTTTAAATAATGAAATTTATGGAGAATTTATGCAAAGGCTAAACGAGGTAAAAATCGGCGCAAGTGTCAAGGTGGTCAAAATCCACGGAGACGGCGCTTTGAGGCGTCGGATTATGGATATGGGGATTACAAAAGGCATTGAGATAAAGCTAAAAAAAGCAGCCCCCTTAGGCGATCCTTTGGAGCTAGGCGTGAGAGGATACGAGCTCTCACTACGCAAGGCCGACGCGTCATTGATAGAGGTCGAAAATTTATAAAATTTGCAAATTTAATGAGTAAAAATGATAAAAATCGCACTTGTAGGAAACCCAAATTGTGGCAAAACGACATTTTTTAACGCCCTAACTGGCGCAAATGCCTTTGTGGGCAACTGGCCGGGCGTAACGGTCGAGAAAAAAGAGGGCTGTTTAATCGGCAAAGAAAATATCATAATCACCGATTTGCCGGGCATTTACTCGCTCTCGCCATACACGCCAGAAGAGATTGTGGCGCGCAATTATTTATTGCATGAAAATCCAGATGTGATTTTAAATATCATCGACGGCACGAATTTAGAGCGAAATTTATACCTTAGCACGCAACTTTTGGAGCTTGAAATTCCAATGGTGATCGCTGTGAATATGACCGATATTTTGCGCAAAAGAGGCGATAAAATTGATTTAAAACTTCTTAGCAAAACCCTTGGCGCGCCGTGCGTGGAGATTTCTGCGCTTAAAAATATCGGCACGAATTTATGCGTGGAGCTAGCAATCGAGGCTAGCAAAAACCCTGCCCCGCACCCAAAACACGATTTTTGTGGCCCAGCCGAACACGCGCTAGCGCATATCGAAGACGCTGTTTTAAAGGGCGAAAAGGGCGATAGGTGGTATGCGGTTAAAATTTTTGAGCGCGATGAGAGCGTGCTAAAAGAGCTAAAAATCGAAAAAGCCAAATTTAGCCTAATCGAGGAAAAAATCAAATCCTGTGAAACCGAGCTAGATGACGATAGCGTGGGGATTATCGCAAACGAGCGATACAACTATATCGCGCGTGTAAAAGACGCCTGTTTTATCAAAAACACAGATTTTGTCGCCAATGCCAGCGAAAATATTGACAAGGTTTTGACGCATAGAATTTTCGCTTTGCCAATTTTTGCGGTGATTATGTTTATCGTGTATTACACTTCGGTTACAGGCGTGGGCGGGCTGATGACGGACACCGTAAATGACGGGATTTTTGGCGACGGATTTTTCGTGGGAAGTGGCGAAAAATACGAGCAAGCTCTTAGCGAGCATTTGCAAAGCAAAATTTGCACGAGCGAATTTGTGGGCGCACTAGATATGATAAATCCTGAATTTAGCGCAGTTAGCGAAAATCTCAAAACCGCTTGCAATGAAGGCGATTTTGGCGCATTTAGCGAAAATTTTGACGCACTAAGCGGTGAAATTTCGCAAATTTCAAACGAAAATTTAAAAGAGCAAATTTCACTAGCTAGTGCGAATTTAGAGGCCGAAATTTTACCAAATCCTAGCGAGTATGGGCTGTATCTGCGCGGTTTGCCTGTGGTAATGGACGAGTTTTTGGAGCGCATAAACTGCGCGCAGTGGCTAAAAAGCCTCATTATCGACGGCGTTATTAGTGGGGTTGGAGCGGTGCTTGGCTTCGTGCCACAAATGGCGGTGCTTTTTATCTTTTTAGCGTTTTTGGAGGCGTGCGGATATATGACGCGCGTGGCTTTTGTCTTAGACCGCGCATTTCGTAAATTTGGGCTTAGTGGCAAGTCTTTTATCCCTATGCTAATCGGCACGGGCTGTGGCGTGCCTGGCGTGCTAGCCACGCGCACGATAGAGAGCGAAAAAGACCGCAAAATGGGCATTATGACGACCACATTTATGCCGTGTTCGGCGAAAATGCCGATGATTGCGCTCATTTCCGCTGCGCTTTTTGGCGGAGTGTGGTGGGTGGCACCTAGTGCGTATTTTCTAGGGATTTGCGCGATTGTGATTTCTGGGCTAATGCTCAAAAAAACGCCGATGTTTGCGGGCAAACCTGCGCCTTTTGTCTTGGAGCTTCCGCCATATCACATGCCAACCCTCAAAAACATTTACCGAAGCGTCAAAGAGCGTGTGAGCTCGTTTATCAAAAACGCCGGAACGATAATTTTCATCTCATCGGTGCTGATTTGGTGCGGATCGAGGTTTGGCTTCGCGGAGGGGGGCTTTGTCTTTGACATAGAGCTTGATTTAAACGATAGCTTTATCGGCAAAATCGGCGCGTTTGTGGCGCCTGTGTTTGCGCCACTGGGCTTTGGCGACGCGAAGTCTGCAATCGCTACGCTTATGGGCTTAGTAGCCAAAGAAGAGGTCGTGGCGGTCTTTGGGATACTCGATTTTTCGGGGCTTGACACGCTTAGTGGATATGCGTTTTTGGCTTTTAACCTGCTTTGCGCGCCTTGCATAGCGGCAATGGCGACAATCGCAAAAGAGATGAGAAGTGCGCGCTGGACGGCGTTTGCGCTTGTGTATCAGACGCTGTTTTCTTACGCGGTCGCGCTTATGATTTATCAATTTGGCAGATTTTTTAGTGGCGCGCAAGGCGCGGGAGTGTGGTTTTTCGTGGCGTGTGCGTGCGCTGCGCTGATAATTTTAATGCTAGCAAAACCTTATAAAGAGAAAATTTGATATGCAAACTTTAACACAAAATATCGGAACAATCGCGGTTTTAGTGGTGCTTGGCGGGCTTTTGTTTTTGGCAGCAAGAAGCTTTGCGAAAAACAAAAATTCCTGCAACAAATGCGAGGGCTGCGGCTGCAACAACCCGCAAGAGTGCAAAAAAGACGAGTGAGGGTGGTTTTGCCTTTGCAAGGCGCGCTTGGCGCGAACCTATGAACCCTGCGCCGATTTGCCGTTGCGCGGTAATCAAAGTGCAAATTTTGCTAAATCTGTCATTGCGAGAAATGCGAAGCAAAAATTCGTGGCAATCTACGACTTTAAAATTCCAAAATGCAAATTTCGTGTCATTGCGAAATTTTAGTAATAAAATTGAAGCGATAAATTCGCTAATTGCTACCATAGAAGCAAAATCAGAGCTACAAGCTCACATACTAAAATCAAATTTCACACTTAAAAAGCTTGGCTTAATCGCAGAGCAGAGTAAGAAGTGTGAGTGAGGGAGAGATGATGAAAAATGCAAATTTAAATTTTACTAGTTGCTTGAATTTCAAAATTCAGAAGTAAGTTTAAATTTGTGAATTTAAAAATTTTAGTATCACAGATACTGACCGAGATTTTATAAAAAGGATTGAATTTGGAAAACAGAAATTTTAAAAACGATATTTTTAATAAAAATAAGAATTTGAGGGATTACGATAAAGAGCCGTTGATTTTGCGTGATTATAGCAAAGGAATAAAATTACACGGTGTTTTAAATTTAATATTTTTCTTTATTGCTTTTCTTTTCATTTCGGCAATACAAAGTCATATTGAATTTGGCGAATTTGATGAATTGATAAAAAAAATTTTTATTTTATGTTTTATTTTTGTAGGATTTTTAACTATCTCCTATATGATAACTATAAATTCAAAAGAACGCTATGTCTCACTAACATCTGACATGAAAGCAATATATTATGATAATGATTTACAAATACGCAAAATTTACAGCTTGTTGGGAAATAAAGAATTTTCATCGTTTTTATATCAAATAAATAGGCTTAAAAATATTTTTGGCTTTATATTGATAGGAATTTTTTTATTTACATTAGATGCAGAAATTATTTTTATTTTTATATTTGTTTCATTTTTAGCGGTCATATATGATATTTTATTTCGTATGTTTGTTTATAGAAAATCTAATAAAAATCTTACGAATTTTTGGAAATATTCGCAAAAATTTGTAATTGATATAGGTTGGATTGACGATATAAGATTTGTTACCGCTGGTGCAACAATTTGCTTTTTTAATCAAAAAGACCATGATTTGTTAAAAGAATATTTTCTTTCACTTTTTCATATAAATTTAGATACAGATATAAAAGGTATTGAAGCTATAAAAATTTTCTAATTTTGCACGCGTAGATTGCTTCGCTTTCTACGAAAGCTCGCAATGACAAATCAGAGATTAGTGAATTTCCCTGGATTGCTTCGCTACGCTCGCAATGACAACAGGGGTGCAAATTATCTATTTTTCACCAGCTTAATTCGCTCTTTGAAATCAGGCATAATCCCAGCTATGAAGTCGTAAAATTCGCGCCTGTGGTGGGCGTAGATGAGGTGAGTTAGCTCGTGAAGCACGACATAATGGACAAAGCGCAAATCTTTTTCGACCAATTTTAGCGACAAATTTATGTAGCCCTTCGCGCTGTTGCAGCTGCCCCAGCGAGTTTTCATATCGCGCACGACTAGGCGATTGACACTCTTTTGCACGAACGGCAAATAGAGTTTAATCAAATCTTTGTATAAATTTAACGCCAAAAATTTCTTAAATTTCGCAAATTCTATCTCGCTTACGCAGTAAATTTTACTCTCCAAAACGGCGATTTTGCCGTTAAATTTCGCCAAATTTTGCGCCAAAATTTCGTTTGGCGTGGCTGGCGTGGCTGGCGTGGCTGGCGTGGCGGACTGGGCGTTCGTGGAGTTCGTGTTTGGCGTGGCGCTAGGCGCAGTATCACTTATAAAATTTGCGTCAAATTTTAGCGCACTATCACTCGCGCCACTCTCACAAAATTTCGGCGCAGTATCGCCACCACTAAAATTTTGCGCACTAAATTTCGGCGCAGTATTCCACAAATCCGCGAATTTCTCGCCAAATTTCAGCTCATAAATTTGCCCTAAAATTTCACTCTCATTTTCTTTTAACGCCAAATTTTCGTATTTTTCTAAGGTTTTTTTAATCCAAATTTCATGCGAGGCGATAAATTCTCTGGCTCGCTCCACGCTCCAAAACCACGGCACGCTAGCGCGCACGGCGCAATCAGGGCTAATGCGAATTCTGGCGTATTTGACGCGCTTGAAACTAGCCAAAACGCAAAATTCGCCCAAATTTAGACTAATCGTTTGCTCTGCCATTTTTTGCTAATCCACCGCCAAGTATTCGCCCCGCCTCTGAGCCACTCATCGCACAAAAACCCAATCCAAACGCCCAAAATCCCGATTCCAAGCGAAATGCCTAAAAAATACCCCACCGGAAGCGACACACCCCACATAAAGATTAACCCCATTAAAAACGGAAATCTCGCATCGCCGCTGGCGCGTAGAGCATTTACGAAAACGATATTAAATGTGCGCCCAAGCTCTAAGATTATCGTTAGATAAAACAGCGGCCGCATGATTTCTTTGTGCGTTTCGCCTAGATTTAGCGCGCTCATGATTAGCTCGCGCGCGAAAAATACGACCGCGATGAAAAACGCCGTGACGATTAGACCGATTTTTAGCGCGTGAAAGGTGTGCGAATACGCGCGCTCTGGCTCTTTTGCGCCCACTAGGCGGCCTACGATGACCTCGTTTGCCATGCTAATGGCACTTCCGCCAAAGAAAATAAAGCTTGAAATCTGAAAATAAATCGTCTGCACCGTAAGACTTGCCTCGCCCATACTCGCCACAAAGGCAAAAGCGACTAGATATTGCGTGATCCAAAGCAGATTTTCCCCAGCGCTCGGCAGTCCTACGGATAAAATTTTGCGTAAAATTTCAAATTTTATTTTCAAAAACATTGAAAAATAAAATTTTAGTTTTATGATTTTTACGGCAATTAGCGCGAAAAGTATCACGCCCACAATCCGCCCGATAATCGTGCTAATTCCCACGCCAAAAAGCCCATAAAATGGCAGTCCAAAGGGTTGGAAGAGTGCGATAAAATTTCCCACTAGTGTGATGATATTCATCGTTACAGAGATGATGATTATGTAGTTTGCATAGCCATACACGCGGATTATCGCGCTAAAAACTATCGCCACAGCGTCGATTGCAAAGACAATGCTAATGATTTTTAGATAAATCGTGCTATCAGCGAGAAGTTCGCTTGGCACTTGTAAGGCACGGAGCAAAAGCGTGGCGCACGAAAATACAAAAACCCCGCTAAGTCCGCCGATTAGGGCGTTAAAGGTAATGCTAGTATGTATTGCGCGCAGGGCTAAAATTTTATTCCTTGCCCCCAGAGCTTGGGCGACCACGACCGAGCAACCCACAGCCAAAAACCCAAAAACCGTGATAAAAAGCAAAAATACCTGATTGCCAGCGCCCAACGCGCCTACGAGCCTGACATCGACAAGGCTTATCATGTAGGTGTTAATCAGCGCGGTAACTAGGCGCAAAAACATATCTGCATAGATTGCTAGGCTTAGTTTTGTTAGTGAAATTTCCTTCATTAATTCTCTTTTTTTAAAATAAGAGGTGCATTTTAGCGAAAAATTCATAGATTAAATTTAGAAATTATTCAAATTTAATATTTTTTTTACTACAATCGACAAATTTTATCTATAAAGGCAAATTTTGGCATTAGTTGATTTGATTGATGTAGTTAAAAAATTCGGTTCAAACACTGTCCTTGACGGCGTGAATTTCAGCCTGAGCTCTGGCGAGAGAGTAGCAATCATCGGCAAAAATGGCGGCGGAAAATCTACGCTGATGAAAATCATCGCTGGTGAGTATGAAATCGACGGCGGTAGGGTAATCACGCAAAATGGCATAAATATCCAAATGCTAGAACAAAGCCCGAAATTTGACGATAATCTCTCTGTCAAAGACGCCCTAAAACGCGAACTCAAAGAAATTTACGATGCCATTGATGAATACAACCAAATTTTAGAACAAATCTCAAACGACCCCCAAAACGAAGCACTTCTAACCCGCCAAAATGAGCTAAATAAATTTATCGACGCCAAAGACGGCTGGAATATCGACAATAAAATCGAGCGAATTTTGGAGCATTTTGGGCTTAAAATTTACGAAAACCGCTCGGCTTGCACGCTAAGTGGGGGCGAAATTCGCCGCGTGGCACTTGGTGCGCTAGTGCTTAAAAAGCCAGATATTTTGCTACTTGATGAGCCGACAAACCACCTTGATGTCTATATGGTGAGATTTTTGGAGGATATGCTTTTAAATTCGAAGCAAACCATACTTTTCATCTCGCACGATCGCTATTTCATCGACAAACTTGCGACCAGAAGTATCGAGATAGAGGAGGGCAAACTAAGCTTTTTTGATGGCGGATACGAAAACTATCTAAGGCGCAAACAAGAAATTTTAGCTAGCTTGCAAAAATCCCACGAAACGCTTTTAAAACAGCTAAAATACGAAGAAGAGTGGCTTCATCGTGGCGTAAAAGCTAGGCTCAAACGCGACGAGGGTCGCAAAGCCCGCGTGCTAGCCATGAGAGAAGAAGCCAAAAAAAATCCGGGCGTGATAAGGCGCGTGAAATTGGAGCTTGAAAGGGCTAGTAAGAGTTTTAATGGCACAGGTGGCGAGAACCGCAAAAAAATGCTTTTCGAGTGCAAAAATGTAAGTAAAATTTTAAATGGAAAAGACCTTTTTAAGGGCTTTTCGGCTAGGGTTTTACAAGGGGAAAGGATTGGCATAGTCGGCGCAAACGGCGCAGGTAAATCCACACTAATAAAAATGCTGATTGGTAAAACCCGCATTGACGGGGGCGAGATCAAAAGGGGCGATATTAAAATCGGCTATTTTGATCAGGCTAGGTCTGAAATTTCAGGCGATAAGAGTTTGATTGAGATTTTTTGCCCAAATGGTGGTGATCACATTATGGTGCGCGGACATTATATGCATGTTTATGGCTATCTTAAAAATTTCTTATTCCCAAAAGAATTTTTGGATAAACCAGTCAGCGTGCTAAGTGGTGGCGAGAAAAACCGCGTCGCCCTTGCCAAGCTTTTTACCGAGCAATACGACTGCCTTATTTTAGACGAGCCGACGAACGATTTGGATATCGCTACAATCAACATTTTGGAAGATTATTTGCTAAGTTTTGAGGGGGCTGTCATCATTGTAAGCCACGATAGATATTTCATCGACAAAATCACAAACAAGCTCTGGGCGTTTGAAAAGGGCAAAATCGAGCAGATTTACATACCATACAGCGAGTATTTGGAGTATGAAGACGAGATAAAAGACCTTGAAATTTATGAAAGCGAAGTCGCTTCTAGCGTGGGAAATACTGCGCCCGAAATCAAAGAAAATAAAAAAGAAAAAACCGCCACGACTAAACTTAGTTATAAACAAAATAAAATTTTAGAAGAATACCCAGCCAAAATCGAAGAGCTTGAAGCTCGCATTAAGGAGCTAAATCATGCGCTTTCGACCCCTGAAATTTACCAGCAAATCGGGCTTCAACCGCTTTTTGAAGAGCTCGAAGAGAAAAAGGGCGCACTAAATCAAATGGAAAACGAATATTTCGAGGTGCTCTCGCTGGCTGAAAATTTAAAATAGGAAAATTTATGCTTTATTTTTTGATAATCATTTATATAATTTACACGATTTATAAAATTTCATTAGCCCTTTTACAGCTAAATTTCATCAAGGAAAACGCCAAAAAACCAGCCGTGATTTTAAGCGAAGCAGACTATCAAAAGGCTGGAATTGTTAGCATTACAAATCTGAAATTTGAAATTTTTAGCCTTGCGTTTGGGCTTTTGGTCGCGATTTTTTGGATTTGTTATGGTGCGGGTGCGTTGCAGGAATTTATCTATGCTAAATTTGGAGTGGGCGGCGCAAATTTGGAGGGCGGCGCGAGTATCTTTATCCAAAGCGTTTTTGTTTTGGCTTTCATTATACTTGGCGGGGTGATTGATTTGCCGTTTGAAATTTACGCCACTTTTGTCAAAGACAAAAAATTAGGATTTTCCACAATCACGCCTAAAATTTTCATCGCTGATAAGCTAAAAGCCCTTGCGCTAACGCTAATTTTTGGCTTTTTAGTGGTTTTTGCGCTAGTTTTTTGCGTGCAAAATTTGGGGCAGTTTTGGTGGGTGTATGGGTTTGGCTTTTCGTTTGGGCTGATTTTGCTGATAAATTTGATTTATCCTACACTCATCGCGCCGCTGTTTAACAAAATGTCGCCACTAGCTGAGGGTGAATTAAAATCGCAAATCGAGATTTTGCTAGGCAAATGTGGCTTTAAAAGTAGTGGGGTTTTCGTCATCGACGCAGGCAAGCGCGATAATCGCTTAAATGCGTATTTTGGCGGACTTGGGGCGAGCAAAAAGGTCGTGCTTTTTGACACGCTGATAAAAAAGCTAAGCCAGAGCGAAATTTTGGCAGTTTTGGGGCATGAACTAGGGCATTTCAAACACGGCGACATACTCAAAAATATCGCGCTTGGGGCGTTTATGCTGATTGTGATTTTTGGCGTGTTTGGAAATCTGGCTACAAAAGGGGTTTTTGACGCGCTAAATTTGGTGCGCGACGGCGGTGCGACGCTGATTTTTATCATGCTGTTTTTGCCGATTTTGCAGAGTTTTTTGGAGCCAGTAATGTCGAAATTTAGCCGTATGCACGAGTTTGGCGCAGACAGGTTCGGCGCAGATAATGCGAGTAAAAATGATATGATTAGCGCACTTAAAAAACTTGGTAGCGAAAACAAAACTTTTCCGATTTCTCACCCGCTTTACAGCGCGATTTACCACTCGCACCCGAGCCTGTATGAGCGTATCAAGGAGCTAGAATGAAAATTTTCGAGGCGTTAAAATGGGCGCACGGCAGGACAAATTCTAGGTATGTTTCAAGGGAGCTTTTGAAATTTAGCGAAAATTTAAGCAACGAAGAGTTTGTAATGCTCTTTAACCACGCTATGCGAAATGAGGAAAAATTTCGCCAAAGTGTCGAAATTTACGCTTCTGGCGTGCCACTTGAATACATCACAAATAAGTGCAAATTTTTCGATTTTGAGTTTTTCGTCGATGAGCGGGTGCTAATACCGCGCTTCGAGACTGAAATTTTGGTCGATAAAGCTTTTAGCGTGGCTCATCTTTTCAAAACTCCGCGCATTTGCGAGGTCGGCACTGGAAGCGGGATAATCTCGATTTGCCTTAAAAAATTTTTCCCAGACGCGCAAATTACCGCCACTGATATCAGCGAAAGTGCGCTTGAAGTAGCGCGCAAAAACGCCCAAAATTTGGGCGTGGATATTGAATTTGTGCATTGTGAATACCTAAGCGGGGTGCAGGGGGATTTCGATATCGTCGTATCAAATCCGCCATATATCGCCTCCTCGTATAAGCTCGATGAGCGGGTGCTAAAAGAGCCAAATTTGGCGCTAATCGGCGGCGAGAAGGGCGATGAGAAGCTAAAAAAACTAATCTTTTTAAGCGAAAATCGCACGAAATATCTGCTTTGCGAAATGGGGTATGACCAAAAGCAAAGCATGCAAGAAACGCTAAGCGAGCATGGATTTGCCTTTGAATTTTACAAAGATTTAGCCGGGTTTGATCGTGGCTTTGTCGCAAGGAAAATGAATTAATGCAGGGCTCGAAACTTCATAGATTGCTTTGCTATAAGGCGTTTGGTTACAGGTATATCGACGCTGGAATCCTTGCTAGTGGCGAGAGATTTTTTAGCGATATTGATAGCCTTTCGCATAGCGTGCAAAATTGCGCGCTGTGCGAACTATCCAAAACACGCACCCACGCCATGGTGCCTTATGGCGATAAGAACGCCAAAATAATGGTAATCTCTCAGTGCCCAACGCACGCAGAAGATGAGAGCGGTGAGCCATTTAGCGGGAATTTGGGCGAGAAATTTAGGGTTAGTTTGAAGGAGCTTTGCGGTTTGGAAATCGGCGAAATTTACGCGTCGTATCTGATAAAATGCGCCCTAAATTTAAATAAAAAACTCACCTCTGAAATCATACTTAAATGCGCTCCCTACGCTATCGACGAGATTAAAATAATTCGCCCCAAAGTCGTGCTATGCCTTGGCGAGCTGTGCGCTAAAATTTTGCTTAAAAACAACAACCTCCCAGATATCAGGTTGATTCACGGCACGCCATTTCGCGAGGGCGGGATTACCTTTATACCGACATTTGATCTAAATTTCCTAAGCCAAAACCCAAGCCAAATTCCACTTTTTCACGATGATTTGCGCAAGATAAAGGAATTTTTGTGAGAGCGATTTTTGCGCTTTTAATCGCTGTTTTTTGCTTGGCGCACGATGACGAAAATATTTCGCTAAAAGATCTAAATTTTACGATAAGCGATGATGAAAATTCTAGCACCCAGATTTTGTTTGAGGGCGAGGATTTTATCCAAAAAAGCCTAGATGAGGGATACACACTCTGGGATCCAGACAGCGAGAAAGGCGAGGTGTATAATCTCGTGGCAAATGCGATGAGTGCGACGATTGAAAATTCGCAAAATTCGGGCTTTAAAGTGGGTGTTTTAATGGCGCAAAATATCCTTGGCTCGCGCGCCGATAGCATTGCAAATGCGCTTTTGGCATTTGTGAGCGAGAAAAATTTGCAGGCAAATTTGCGCTTTTATTACATAGGAAATGAGAGCGAGGAGGGCATTATAGCGGCACTTGAAGCTATGGAGCGCGATAATGTCGCCCTAATAATCGCTCCCTTAAATAGATCTGGCGTGGATATCGTAGATGAAAACTCGCAGTATAGTAGTATGGTTTTTGTGCCGACGCTAAATCAAAATTTAAGTGGGTTCGTGTCGAATAATATATATTTTGGCGGTATTGATTACAGCGAGCAAATGCAGTATCTGCTGGGGCGCTTCGCTGAAAATTTATACGCTATCGGCGATGAGAGCGCGCTGTCGCAGGTGCTAAACGATATGGCGTTTGATAGTCGCAATATCGAGGAGTTTTACACGATTAAAAGCAACCGAAATGCGGTTTTTGATTTTGAGGGCGAACTGCCACAAAATGCGAATTTTATCCTAAATTTGCCTAGTTCTAAAATACTCTCCGTAATCGGCGAAATTTCGCACAAAAAGCTAAACACGCAAAACCTGCTTGCTACGCAAGTGGGCTTTGACGGCGAGATTATCGGTGCGCTTCCAAGCGCGATTGGTGGGAAATTTTACCTTGCAAACTCCATTTCGCCGGTTTCAAACTCGCTTCTTCATCGCGCGCTTAGCCTTGGCGTGGATTTGCGCTACGAGTGGATTGCATACAGCGCGCTTAGCGGGTTTGACTATTTTTATTCAAATTTCGCTTTAAACCGCTATGAACGGGCATTTAGCGAGGAATTTTACGATAACGGCCTTAGGTTTGATACCAAAATTTACGAGGTCGGCGAGGGTAAATTTCAAAAATTAAATTAAAATTTCAAATTTTTTTTAGAAAGGAATTGCATGAAAAAGTATTTCAAAACACTTTTTTTAGGGCTTTCGTTTTTGTTTTTGCTCGCTGGTTGTGCGAGTAATCAACCCGCGTTAAACCAACCTACGCTAGATCAAATCAAATCTCGCGGAACTATCCTAGTGGGCGCTACTGGGGATTATAAACCGCTAAGTGTGCGCGAGCAAAACGGCACACTATGGGGATTTGACATCGATATCGCAAAAGCTATCGCCGAGCGTCTTGGCGTGGAACCTGAGTTCGTCGCTACTAGCTGGCCGAGCCTGAGCGATGATACTATGGCAGAGCGCTTCGATATCGCTACTACCGGCATTACGATTAACGAAACACGCAAAAAAACTATGCTAATGAGCGATGGCTACCTTGCTAGCGGTAAGACGATTTTGTGCCGAAAAGGCGACGCAGCGAAATTCACAAGCTTAGAGAGTATCGATAAAAAGGGCGTTCGCGTGATGATAAACCCGGGCGGAACGAACGAGAAATTCGCGAGGGCAAATTTCAAAAACGCTAAAATCATCGTCCATAAGAAAAACGCCGAGATCCCAGCGCAAATCGCAAAAGGCGCAGCCGATGTGATGATCACAGAGACTACTGAGGCGCCGTATTATGTGGCAAACAACCCTAAACTAGCCGCTCCGCTGCTAGAAAGTCCATTTACGCGCGATGAAATCGGGGCTTTGATGTCGCAAAACAAGGGCGATTTGCAAAGCTTCGTAAATAAAGTAATCGCCGAAATGAAGGCAAACGGCGAGTTGAAAAAAATCACTGAAAAATATGGATTAGTTTATTCGTATTAAAATTTTAAAATTTCGGTTGTGAAAACTGCTTTTGGTTTTCGCAACCGCTTTTGAAATTCCATGCTGAGGCAATCTTGGATACTGCGCCGAAATTTTAGTTGTAGTGTGGCAAGTTGCCTAGCGAAAATTTTGGTAACATTATGGTGGGCAAGGTGCCCACCCTACGATACTTTTTCATTTTTTCGTTTTTTTGGTTTTTTGTGTTGTGGTTCATTTGAAATGAATTTTTCAGGTATCAAAGCCCAAATTATCACAGCAAAAGTAGAAATCCAGCTAAAAATGCAAAGGTAAAAAAATATTCCATTACTTTCAAAAATTGTAAGACAAGTTAAAATTATAAGAGATATTAAAATAAGACTTCCCCATTTAAAAATTTCTTTCAATTTTTTTTGTTCTTTCAATTCATCTTTTAAACAATCAACACTTATACGCAAAACAAATAAAACATATAAATTATAAAAAATATAATGAAATAATGCAAAATCACGCCTTAAAGCTATATCTATAAAAGCGTTTATGATACTACTCATTATTGTTTTCCTTATTTTGTTTTAAGCACCGCAGGGCGGGTATCCTTGCCCGCCGAATTTTATATTTTTATCAAATTTTATTTTAGCCCCTTTAATTTTTTAAAATTTCAGACAGATAAAAGCAAGTTTTTAGATTTTAAATTTGCAAAATTTAGCCCTGCCAAACCTCACAACCCCTTGAAAAACTCCACGATTTCGTCACTGAATTTCACAGGTTTGCCGTTTTGCAGGTATGCGACTCTGACATCTTGGGCGAAGATTAGCTCGTCAAATTCGCGCCCATTTATATCTTTTAGTTTGTAGATTTTTTGCGTCAGCACCGCGCTTGCGTTTTTTAGCTCTTTGAGCGTGGTTTTGATTTCTAGCTCGTCGCCCAGCACCGCAGAGCGCAGGAATTTCGCCTGCAAATCGCTCACCACGAAATGCGAGTGCTCGCCAAAAAAACTCACGCCCGCACGCATTAGCGCCTCGCTTCTAGCCCGCTCGCAAAATTTTATGTAGTTTGCGTGATAGACGATGCCCTGTGCGTCGGTATCGTCGTAATAAATCCTAAATTTCATTGCCTCTGCCTATGCGCAAGTTCGGCACCATTTTTAGGAAAAACAGCACCGTTTGCGCGATTATCATTAGTTTGGCGCACCACTCGCTGGCTTTGTGGATTTGGGCGAATTCGGCTGTTTGCGTGCCTGCTTCGCCTAGCTTTTGCGCGTCAAGGATAAATTCCGTGAAATACAGCACGAAAAGTGTCGCTAAAATGAGGTTTATGAGCGCTAACATGAGGGTTGAGAGTTTTAGGTTGAAGGGCTGAGATTTGTTGTTGTTGAAATTCACCATTTCAAAAATTAGGCAAATTATCGAAAACGGCATTAAAATGGCGTTGTATTTGACAAAAATCGCGCTCATCATCTGACCGCTTTGGAAGTGGCTAAGCACGCCCTCGCCAATGAGGCTTTGCGGGTAAAAAATCGTCGGAGCCACAAGCGCGCCAAGGCTAAGCTCGATACCGATGAGCGCGCCAAGAGCGAGGATATAAATCGAAAAAATCGCTTTCATAAAAATCCTTAAATTTGTAAATTTCGTAAATTTTGTAATTTCGCGCCATTATACCCTAAAATTTGTCTTTATTTGGAAATTTTGTGTAAATTTGACTGAAATTTAGCCGAATTTTTCAAATTTTATCATTATTTAAGCAATGTTTAAATAAAATAATTTTTCTTTTTTCGTGGTTGGATAGCTCAGTCGGTAGAGCAGCAGACTGAAAATCTGCGTGTCGGCAGTTCGATTCTGCCTCTAACCACCACTTTTATTCAAATTTAAATCCCAAAATCAGTGAAATTTAGAAAGTGGTATTTCGGACACTTTCACACAAATCGCAAAATAAATCGTAAATTTAGCTGTCTTTATAATGAAATCGAAAAGATAAATTTGAAGACAAGGGCGAATTTTGTGCCGAAATTTGCGAATTTGCCAGGCAGGGTTACAGAGGCGATAGCGAAATTTTATGATGAGCCAAAATTTGCGGGTGAGTTTTTGCAAATTTTAGATAACGCCTGCAAAAACGGCGAAATTTCACGCGCGTGCAAAGATGAAATTTATCATAGATTTTTAGCTGAGGAATTTTAGGTTAAATCTGAAAATTTGGGAAAATTTGCGCAAATTTCATGCAAATTTTAAACTAAATTTGCCAAATTTCGCTCCAAAATTCACGCTAAATTTCCCCAAATTCACCCAAATTTTACCCTGCAAATTCCTCGTTTAAAAACTCCCCGGTATATGAGCGCGTTTTTTTGTAGTTTTTCGCCAGCTGTTTTGGTGTGCCTTGCGCTACGATTTTTCCGCCACCATCGCCACCCTCTGGCCCCATGTCGATGAGATAGTCGCAGTTTTTGATGATGTCCATATTATGCTCGATGACAAAGACCGAATTACCCAAATCCACGAGGTGATGAAGCACTTGCACCAGCCTATCGACATCGGCGAAGTGCAGGCCAGTGGTCGGCTCATCGAGGATATAAAGTGTATTGCCAGTATCCGTGCGACTAAGCTCTTTTGCGAGTTTGACGCGCTGAGCCTCGCCCCCGCTTAGCGTGGTTGCAGGCTGACCTAGCGCGATATAGCCAAGGCCGACATCTTGGAGGGTTTTTAGCTTTTGGTGTATTTTTGGCACAGCTTTGAAAAACTCCAACGCCTCGTCGATACTCATCGCCAAAACCTCGGCGATATTTTTGTTTTTGTAGTAAATTTCAAGCGTCTGGGCGTTGTAGCGCGAACCACCGCATGCGTCGCAAACTACGCTAATATCGGGCAAAAAGTGCATTTCGATTTTGATTTCGCCCTCTCCTGCGCATTTTTCGCAACGCCCGCCCTTGACATTGAAGCTAAATCGCCCGATTTTATACCCCCTCATCATCGCCTCTTTTGTCTGCGCAAAGAGCGCGCGGATCTCGTCCATGACGCCAGTGTAAGTGGCTGGATTGGAGCGTGGAGTGCGACCGATTGGGCTTTGGTCTAGGTAGATGACCTTGTCTAAATTTTGCAGGCCTGAAATTTTGGCGTTTTTTAGAATTTTAACATTTCTGGCGCGGTTAAGCTCCTCCAATGCCGCTGGTAGGATTGTTTGAAGCACGAGCGAGCTTTTGCCACTGCCACTAACTCCGGTAATTCCTACTAAATTTCGCAAAGGAAATTTTGCGCTTAGGCCGTGGATATTGTTGATTTCGACATTTTTTATGCTTAACCACTCTTTTTGCGGGCGGTTTTTTTGGTAATCAATCGTTTTGTGATTGTTCATATAAAGTGCAGTTTGCGTATCGCTTTTAAGCAGATTTTCCACACTTCCGCTAAATACGACCTCGCCGCCGTATTTACCAGCCCCAGGTCCGATATCTACGACGAAATCCGCTTGTTGTATGGTTTTTTTGTCGTGTTCGACGACGATTACGGAATTTCCCTTTTGCTGTAAATTTCTAAGTGTATTGATTAGCTTTTGTGTGTCGCGCTCGTGAAGCCCGATACTAGGCTCATCTAGGACATACATTACCCCACTTAGTCCGCTTCCAATCTGGCTTGCGATACGGATTCGTTGCGCTTCGCCACCGCTGATTGTGCGTGCATCGCGCCCGAGGGTCAGGTATCCAAGACCTACATCGTTTAAGAAAAATAGCCTTTCGTTGATTTCTTTTAAAATCGGCGCTGCGATTTGTGCCTCTTGTGTGCTAAAATGGGCGAAATTTTTCTCATTGCCAAAGAATTTGACATTTTCTTCTATGCTTGTCTTCACCACTTCGCCAAGCCCCTTGCTAGCGACTTTTACAGCTAGGCTTTGGGGTTTTAGACGCAGTCCGCCACAAGCAGAGCAGGTTTTTTCGCTCATATATTCGTCTAAATCGTTTTCGTTTTTTAGCAAATCATAGGCGTATTTTATCGCGCCCTCGAATTTACGCATTAGCTTGTGCGATTTCCAATAAAACGGCACCTCTTTCGCGCTTCCGTATAAAATGAGCTGTTTTTGCGCCTCGTCAAGCTCGGCGTATGGGACATCTGTGGGGATATCGTTTGCCGCGCAAAATCCGAGCAAAAATTTATAATAATAGCTTTTGTTAAACCCTGACATTACCTTAATCGCGCCGTTTTCGATAGAATTTGCCTCGTTTATGATTTTAGCTAAATCTAGGCTAAATTTAATCCCAAGCCCGTCGCATTCCTCGCACGCACCTTTGGGGCTGTTGAAGCTAAAAGTCAGCGGTTCGAGCGGAGTAAATGAAATTTTGCAATCAAAGCATGCCATGTGTTCGCTGTAATGGATATGATCGTGCGCAAGCCCTAATTCATCGGCATTTGCGATATCTATTTCGACCTCGCCAAAGCTAAGTTTTAAGGAATTTTCGATGTCGCTTGCGATTCGCGTGGCGTTTTCTTCGCTGATACTCACACGGTCGATGACGACTTTAATCGTGTGTTTTTTGGTTTTGGCTAGTTCGATTTCTTCGTCAAGTCTGACTAAAACGCCGTCAATCTGGGCTCTGACATAGCCTTTGTTTCGCATGTCTTCGATCAAATCAGCAAAAGTGCCCTTTTTTTCGCGCACGAGCGGGGCAGAAATTGAAATTTTCGCGCCATTTGGGAGTTTCATAACCTCGGCGATGATATCAGATGAGCTCATTTTTGAGATTGGTTTGCCGCATTGGTGGCAGTGTTGCACGCCCGTTCTAGCGTAAAGTAAGCGCAAATAATCGTAAATTTCAGTTATCGTGCCAACAGTCGAGCGCGGGTTTTTAGATGTGGTTTTTTGATCTATCGCGATCGCAGGAGTTAGGCCGTCGATTTTGTCGATATCTGGCTTGCCCACGCGGTCTAAAAACTGCCTAGCATACGCCGAAAGGCTCTCTACATAGCGTCTTTGCCCCTCGGCATAGAGTGTATCAAAGGCCAGCGTGGATTTGCCAGAGCCCGAAAGTCCAGTAAAAACGACTAATTTATTTTTTGGAATTTTCAAATTTATATTTTTTAGGTTGTGTTCTCTTGCGCCGATAATTGTGATTTTATCGTTCATTTTAGCCTCTTTTTTGTGAAAATTAACCTTTAATTATATCTTAAAATTCTTTGAAAGAGTTTGCAAAAACGCTTAAATTTCAGCCATGTTTGATATAATTTTGAAAAATCAAAATTTAATGGATAAAAATGAAAAAAGTTTTAATCATAGCAAGTGGCGATTTCGCGCGCCATTTTTTAAATAGAATTTACAAATCCAAAGATGTTATCCACGAATACTTCATTATCGCAAAAGACAGCTCCTGCGTGCCTGAGGGGATTTTGGGTATGCAAAATTTCAGCGTGGAGATTTTCGATCCCACAAGCATAGAAAGGCTAAAATTAGTAGTAAATCAGGGTGAATTCGATAGGTGTATAATGATAATGGACATTGAATTTGACGCTAGGGTGAGCCTGAATAATCTCAAAGAAATTGCGCCAAATTTGGAAATTTATCTCGCGGATTTTTGGGATTTGGTGCAAGAATACAAAGAAGAAAAGCATATTAAAATTTTAAATGTTTTATCGCTAAATTCATCTCGTTTTATGGGTTGTTTGCCAGATAGCCCGGTTTTTGCGCAGTATGTAGGACTTGGCAGGGGCGAGATAATGGAGGTAAAAATCCCTGTGGGAAGCTCGTTTGCGTATCGCAAGGTAGGCACTCTAAGCTCGAAGCGATACAAAATCCCGATGATTTATCGCCACAACACATACATAATCACCACGAAAAGCACGGTGATTTATCCAAACGATACGATTTTGGTCGTGGGCGAGCCAAGTGCCTTGCGCGCGGTTTTTGCGCAGGTCAAACAGCAAAACGGCCAGTTTCCATCGCCATTTGGGATAAATATTTATGCGCTAATTGATATGAAGGAAATGAGCGAGAGCTCGATTTATAAGACGCTAAGAGCGGTGGAGTATCTAGATAGCAGGCTCCAAAATCACAAAATTTGCATTAGGGTGGTAAATCCCAAAATTTCGCCTAGTTTCGAGGAGATTAAGGCCAAAAGCGATGATGAAAAATTTGAAATTTTAATTGATTATAAAGAGAAAAATATCTCGAATTTAAACGGCGATGTGAGCGAAAATAAGGCTGGTTTGGTCGTGTGTGTGAGAGAGATTTTCGAAAAAAACAAAGCCTATTTGCAAAGTCTTGGCGTGCCGATTTTAAGCCTAGGGCAGAGCGAGTTAGACGCGATAAAACGCAGTGTGGTGGTAAATGGCGGAGCGAATATGGACGAGGAATCAAGCGTGGTTTTTGATATCAGCTCGCAGCTTGGTATGAATATTCACCTGTATATTTTTAACGAAAACGGCGGCAAAGGTGGAGAGTTTGTGCAAAATTATCTAAATTTGTCAAAGCTTTTCTCAAAAGAGCTCATAATCCACGATGATATGAGCAAAAACCCATTAATCGAGCTTAGCTCAGAGAGTGATTTCTTGCAGTTTGTGCCATTTAGCGATAAAATTTTAGCCCCGAAATCGACAGCGATTTTCAAAAAAGACCTTGACAAAATGTATTTCAAACTAAGCCACAATCACCAAATTTTTCTTCCATGCGATATGGGGTAAAAAAATGCAAAATTTATGCTACAATAAGGCAAATAAAGGGGTTAGAATATGAAAATTGATATTGATTTGAAAGAGAAAAGTTACAGCGTTTTTATCGACGAATTAGCCAAAATTTCACTTCCTGGCAAGGTCGCAATCATCACAAACCCCAAGGTTAGCGGGCTTTGGCTCTCGTATTTGTTGGAGAGATTGGAGTGCGAGCAGAAATTTATCATCACAATTCCCGATGGCGAAGAGTATAAAAATCTATCCAGCGTCGAGCAAATTTTAGAGCAACTTTTTAGCTCCAAATTAGATCGCAAAAGCACGCTAATAGCACTTGGCGGTGGCGTGATTAGTGATATTACGGGGTTTTGCGCGAGTATTTATGAAAGAGGGATAAATTTTATAAATATCCCAACCACGCTTTTAGCCCAAGTAGATGCTAGTGTGGGCGGAAAAACAGGCGTGAATAACCGCTTCGGCAAAAATTTAATCGGCTCATTTTATCAACCACGCGCCGTGTATTGTGAGAGTAAATTTCTCTCAACCCTGCCAGCGCGCGAATTTGGCGCAGGTGTGGCGGAAGCTGTGAAAATGGCGGTAACATTTGATAAAGAGCTATTTGAGTATTTTTGCGAGCATGATTTGAAGAGTGATAGTGAAGTAGCCCATATCATCGCAAAATGCGTGGAAATAAAAGCTGGTGTCGTGGCGAGAGATGAGCGCGAAAACGGCGTGAGAGCGGTGCTAAACTACGGACACACCTTTGCGCATGTGATTGAGAATTTGACGAATTATTCTGTGTATTTGCACGGCGAGGCTGTGGCGATTGGCATGGTTATGGCAAATGATTTGGCTGTAAGACTTGGCAAATTAAGCGCAAACGAAGCGGAGAAAATTCGCGCAGTGCTCGCTAAATTCGGACTTCCGCTAAGTTATAAAATCCAAAGCGTAGATAAATTTTACGAAATGTTTTATCTGGATAAAAAAAGTGCCTCAGGCAAGATAAAATTCATCATGCCAAAGGGAATTGGTGATTTTTTCGTATCTGATGATATCGATGAAAATCTCGTAAAATCGACATTAAGAGCGTTTCAATGAATAGATTTTTAACTCTTTTTTTATTTTTTGTTTTTGCTTTTGGCGAGGGAAATTTAAGCGAAAATTTAGCAGAGCAAAATTTAAGCTTATTAGAGCAAAACGGCTCTGCCACTAGATTAAATAAAGAATATGTCAATTCGAGCGAAAGTGCCGATGTAGCGATGATTGCTCCGCTTGGTGAGCAGATTAGGGCGATTGATGAGGAGATTAAAAACAATCTTTGGGTTAGCAGATTTGCGAATTTCATCGGTTACCAAGAGCTTTTAAAACAGCAAAAAATCCTGCAAGATGAGCAAAAATCCCTAAGCGACGCGGACGAGATCAACGAAGTAGGCAAAAAACTTCGCGCCGTAAATGAGCAACTCTCGCTTTTAAAAGAGTATGAAAAAAGCCCATTTTTGGACATTGTCGCTATGCCAGAGACCCCGGAGCCAGAGCGTGTGAGCAATCCCTTTTCGATAATCACAGGTTTTTCGACGATTCGAAATTTGCAAGAGCAAAAATTAGAGCAAAAACGAAAAATCGAAAATTTAAAGGTTTTGATAGAAAAACTCGAAACCAAGGCCGAATTATACGCCAAAGTGGAGAAAATTTCACCAAATGATAAACTTATCAAAGATTACGAAAATTTAAAATATGAAATCGGCGAATTTAGCTCTGCTTACGAGCTTGCTGGGACGACTTATGATGTGTATGAGAAAAAAATCAACTCCCAAATCACCGCGCTAACTGCCGATATCACGGCGCAAATCAAGCGCGCTGGAAATATCCTTATATGGATTGGCGTAGTTTTGGCTTTGGCGTTTTTAGCCAAATTTATCGCCAAACGATATGTCATAAATGACGAAAATTTCTACCTTGTAAATAAAATCATAAATGTCATAAATTTCACCATTATCGTGCTTATTTTGCTATTTTCGTATATTGATAATATGACGCATTTTGTCACCGTGCTGGGCTTTGCTTCGGCTGGTTTGGCGATTGCGATGAAGGATATGTTTATGAGCTCGCTTGGTTGGCTTGTAATCGTATTTGGCGGCACATTTAGGGTAGGAGATCGCGTCAAAGTCTGCAAAAATGGCGTCGTGTATGTGGGCGATATCATCGATATTTCCGTGCTTAGAATGACGATTTTCGAAGATGTTACGATGACTACATGGCGAGAAAACAAACGCGCCGGCAGGGTTGTATTTATACCGAATAACTACATTTTTACAGATTTGCTGGCTAATTATACGCACTCTGGGTTAAAGACCGTTTGGGACGGCATTGATATCTTACTCACATTTGATAGCAATCACAAAAAAGCTATGTATATCATCAAAAACATAGTCAGAAAGTATTCGAAAGGCTACACCGATATCGCCAAAAAGCAAATGTCAAAACTCCGCTCTCAATACAGCATAAAAAACCCAAATGTCGAGCCTAGAATTTTTAGCTTTTTTGAGCCTTATGGTATTCAAATTTCGGTTTGGTATATGACGAATTCATACGCTACTTTGGGGCTTAGAAGCAATATTTCAAGTGAAATTTTAGAAAGCTTGCAAAAAGAAGATGATATCAAAATCGCTTACCCAGCTTACACACTTTACAACGGCAAAACTTACGGCGCAAACAAAGCGCCAAATTTCGAGCCAAACGAGCCACCTATGGGGGAAGTATAGGTGAGGGTGTATTTTAAGACCTTTGGGTGTCGCACGAACATTTACGATACTGAATTAATCAAAAAAATGGTGCAAAATGCCGAGATTGTGGGCAATGAGAGCGAAGCAGATATCATTGTGGTAAATTCATGCACCGTTACAAACGGCGCAGATAGCGATGTCAGAGGCTATATCTCGCGTATGAATAGGGCTGGAAAAAGGGTGATTTTAACAGGCTGTGGAGCCAAATCTCAGGGGCAAAATTTGCTAGCAAAAAATCAAATTTTTGGCGTTTTTGGTATGAGCCAAAAGGCCAAAATTGATGAGTATTTGCGCGCAGATACGAAATTTTACGATATCGGAGATTTGGAGTATAAAGAAAGTAGCGTGCTCGGCGATTTTGAGAATCACACGAAAGCCTTTATCAAAATCCAAGAGGGTTGCGATTTTTCGTGTGCTTACTGCATAATCCCCTCTGTAAGGGGGCGCGCGCGCTCTATCGATGAGAATTTGATTATAAATGAGGCGCGAAATTTAGCCCAAAATGGTTTTAGCGAAATCGTCCTAACTGGCACGAATATCGGAAGTTATGGCAAAGATAGCGCCACTTCGCTTGGGGCTTTGCTGCAAAGGCTTGGCAGCCTTTCAGGCATAAAGCGCATTAGGCTAGGTTCAATCGAGCCAAGTCAGATTGATGAGAGTTTTCGTGAAATTTTGGGCGAGAGCTTTTTGGAGCGACATTTGCATATCGCTTTGCAGCACACTTCGCAGACTATGCTTAGCATTATGCGTCGCAGAAACACGGCGTTTAGGGATTTGGAGCTGTTTTTGGAGCTAGGCGAGAGGGGCTTTGCGCTAGGCACTGATTTCATCGTCGCTCACCCCGGCGAGAGCGAGGAAGTCTGGGGCGAGGCGGTTGAGAATTTCAAAAAATTCCCGCTTACGCACCTGCACGCCTTTATTTTCTCTCCACGCCGGGGCACAGCTTCTGCTTCGATGAGCGGGAGGATTAATGGCGAAGTGGCGAAAGCTAGGCTTAAAATGCTTAAAAATATCGTAGCGTTAAATAATTTCGAGTTTCGCAAAGCTCGCAAATCGCCACTTTCGGTGCTAGTAGAGCGCAAAAATGGCGAATTTTTCGAAGGATACGATGAGTTTTATAATAAAATTTTGATAAAAAGCGAAAAAGATTTATCTAAAAAATGGGTAAGGATAGAAGATTATGAAGTCAAATTTGAGTCAAATGTGGCAGAAATTTAAGGCAAACAAGCTAAATTTAATCCTTGTGTTTTTGGGATTGCTTATTGTTTTGCTTAGTATTGTGTATTTCAAAGATGACGCGCAATATATCAGCGAGCGCGAATTTAGCGAGCTTATGCAAAGGGATTTGATCAAGCGAGCCCATATCGAGGACGGCGCGCTAAATTTCATTTACGAGGGCAAAAGATACCGCATTTTAGCCGATATCGTCGATCTCAAAGAGCTGGCAAATCACGCAGTTATCAGCAAATCGCACGGCAATAGTGGCGAAATGACAATCAGCGCGATTTTGGTGATTTTCACTTTTGCATTTTTTCTTTTTGTCTATTATTTCGAAACCGTGCTTTCACGCCGTAAAAAAGGGCAAAATTTAGCTTCGCAAGCCCAAAATACTGCGCCGCAAAATTTCGCACCAAACTCATTTGAACCAGTTAAAAGCGATGTGAAATTTAGCGATATCGCAGGCATTAGCGAGGTCAAAGACGAGCTAATCCAAATCGTAGATTTTCTAAAAAATCCGCTCAAATACCAAAAATTTGGCATAAAACTTCCAAAGGGCGTTTTGATGATTGGGGCTCCTGGTGTGGGAAAAACGCTAATTGCAAAGGCCGTAGCCGGCGAGGCTGGCGTGCCGTTTTTTTACCAAAGCGGGGCGAGTTTTGCTGAGATGTTTGTCGGAGTGGGCGCAAAGCGCGTCAGGGAGCTCTTTGCAAGGGCAAAATCCTGCGCGCCTGCGATTATTTTCATCGACGAAATCGACGCTGTGGGCGGTAAAAGGGGCGTTGGGCGAAACGACGAGAGAGAGGCTACACTCAATCAGCTTCTAACAGAAATGGACGGATTTGAAGAAAATAGCGGTGTAATGGTCATCGCCGCGACGAATAAAATTGATTTGATCGACGAGGCTCTGCTTCGCTCTGGCAGGTTTGATAGGCGCATTTTTATCTCACTCCCAAACTACAAAGACAGGATTGAAATTTTAAAAATTTACCTTGCAGATAAAAAATTTGATTTAAATATAACCAAAGTAAGTCGCCTTTGCGTGGGATTTAGTGGGGCAGGCGTGGCGACATTTGTCAATGAGGCTGCGATGAAGGCGTTGGAGAGAGGAAGCGATAAAATCGAGCTAATAGACTTCGAAAATGTGCGCACAAAGGTCTTTTATGGTGTGCAAAAAAGCCAAATTTTAACAGAAAACGAAAAAGAAATCCAAGCCTTTTATCAGGCTGCAAAGGCGCTAATCGCGTATTGGTATTCGATGAATTTCGATAAAATCGAGCTTTTAAACGATAAATTTTTAAACGATGATTTCGAAATCCGCTCCAAAACCCAAATGCTAAATCAAATCAAAGTCCTACTCAGCGGCACCGCAGCCCTTGCGATACACAAAAACGACGCCTTTACAAACGGCTCAAACGATGTCAAAGAGGCCACCGAGCTGGCGCAAAAAATGGTCTATGAATACGCTATGGGGGATAGTTTCGTGCCAAATCCAGCCAGCGTCAATGAGATATTAAATTCGTGCTTTGAGGATGTGGGCGAGACGCTTCGCACTATGCAAGAGGCGCTAAATTTGATAGCGAAGCAAATTTTTGTTTATGAGTACATCACTCACTCTGGCGTGCGCTCGATATTGCAACCAGAGCTTGATGAGGACGAGGAAAATTTGGGCGAAGAGCAGGGCGAAATTCAAGATGAAATTCATAGCGAAACACCTGCGCCTAGAAGTGATAGATTAAATTTCGATGATTAGGAAAAATATGCAAAAAAAGGTAAAAATAGGAATTTTAACCATTAGCGACCGCGCTTCAAGCGGGGTTTATGAAGACCTTGGCGGCCCAGAGATAAAGCGCATAATGAGCGAGTGGATAGAGGGCGAGGTGGAATTTGACTACCGCATAATCGCCGATGAGCGCGCGCTAATTGAGGGTAGTTTGCGAGAAATGTGTGGTAATGGGTGCGACGCTGTATTTACCACAGGCGGCACAGGTCCAGCCCTGCGCGATGTCACGCCAGAAGCTACCGAGGCAGTGTGTGAAAAAATGCTACCAGGTTTTGGCGAGTTAATGCGCGCTGTGAGCCTAAAATATGTCCCAACCGCCATTTTATCGAGGCAAACGGCCGGTATTTACAAAAACTCTCTTATCGTAAATTTGCCGGGTAATCCAAAGGCGATTTTGCAGTGTTTAGAGCCGATTTTCCCGGCGATTCCATACTGCATAGATTTAATCGGTGGCGCTTATATCGAGGTAAGCGATAAAATCACGGCCTTTCGCCCAAAAAAGAAGTAAAAATGCAAATTGAGAAAAACGATATTTTAAATTTCGCCAAATATTTTACCAAAATCGCTCACACAAGGGGGCGTTTGCGAATTCGTGTAAGCCCCAAGATTAGGGAGATTAGCGGGGTTAGCGAGGCGGAATTAAAGGCGAAAATCGCTAGTATTAGCGGGATAAAAGAGTATAAATTTAACCCGCTAATTGGCTCTTTAACGATCTTTTACGACAGCGAAATTTTTAAGCCCCAGCTGTGGGAGGAATTTTTGTCTGGGCAGATTTCGACTGAGTTAATTTCGCTTTTAAATTCTAAGGCTAATGATATTTGCTCTTAAAATTTTCATAATTAAATGAAAATCGTTTTTATAAATTCAGCTAATTTTATACAAAAATATTCTATTATTTCACACAAAAAATTTGATAAATTTATCGTTTAAAACGCCTTGAAAATTTGATTTTAAGGCGTTTTTGCGTAAAATCAAATTTTACTTTTTCTAATTATGATAGCAAAAATCATAAGTATGTAAATTTCAAAATTTTAAAAGGAGAAATTATGCCGATTAGATTTTTTTTAGGTTTAGTTTTTGGTGGGGCTGGTGTCTATGCGCTCACAAATCGCAAAAAAATCGCACAAGGTCTTAGCGAGCTTGCTAAAAGCGAGGGCGCAAAAAAGCTAAAAGATAAGGTAAAAAGTGCGAGCGATGGCGTCAAAACCACGCTAAATAGGGCAGGCGATGAGATTAGCGAGAAATTTAAAAACGCAAAAGGCGAGCTAGAAAAAACTGCTGGTGAGCCAAAAAAATCCGCGAGTAAAAAAAGCGCCGAAAAACCAGCGAAAAAACCGCGCGCGAAAAAATCAACCACCCCTAAACCACGCGCCAAACGCGCAGAGGGCGCGACTGAGACGCAAATTTAAGGTTAGGGTATGAATACCAAACTAACTCTATCTCGCTCGCCAATCGATAATGCCCTAAGTGGCGCGCTAGCTGGGGCGATTGCTGGGGCTGCGAGCGAGATTGCAAATGTCAAAAAAGGCAAAAACAAAAAGCAGGCCATGTATGATGGGCTAAATTCGGCGCTTCGTGGAGGTATCATCGCAGGTGGGGCGATTTATAGCGCAAACAAACTAGTCCAGGGCGAGTATTTGGGGGCGCTTGTGGGCGCAGTTTTGGCGACATGCGCGCTAGAAATGAGCGAAAATTTAATCACAAAGGAAGAAAAATGAGCAAAAAAAAGATTTCTAAAAAAGAGTTAAAACAAATTTTAAAATATTGTGAAAATAGCGCAAACGGCGAGCTTGGCGAGCTATCAAAATGGATAAATAGCACACTTGGTGGCAAAAAATCCAAAAACCTTTCAAATTTTGCCGGGCTAAATCAATTAGGCAAAAGCAAATTTTTTAAGAAAAATTCATTTTTAAATGGCGCAATTTTGGGCGCTGCGGTTGTGTATTTTTTCACTAACGAAAATGCGCAAACAAACCTTTTTAAATTTATCGCAAAGGGCTCGGAGCTCTTTGAAATGGGGATTGAGGAGATGAAGGAGCGTTTTTTGGACGCAAAAGCGCAAATGAGCGAAAATGAAATTTGAGATAAAACACGAGTGTGCGGGGCGAATCAGGCTTAAAATTTGCGCTTTTAAAAATTTAAATGAGGGCGAATTTTTAAAAGAAATTTCAAAATTTGGCGGTGTTAAAGAGTGCAGATTTAACGCTAAAATCGGCGCTTTGGTTATAAATTATGACAAAAATTTTACTAGGTTAGCTTTCAAAAATACTGCCCGCAAAGCCAAGGGCGAGAGTGAGGGCTCCCGCAAGAGCGCAAACTCTCGCAAGAGCGCAAATACTAGCACTCGCGACGAGCTGATAAAATACCTAGCGAATTTAGACTTAGCCAAATTTAAGCGCGCTAAAAAGCGCGAACGCTCACATGCCCCTAGCAAAAACGCTTTGATTGTCTCAGCCGCTGCGCTTGGGGCGAATTTTTTCTTTCGAAATTCGGCGTTTGTGCGACTTTTTAGCTTGATTGCTTGTTTGCCGTTGCTTAAAGAGGGGGCAAAAGAGAGCCTGGCGCATGGATTAACTTCTAAAACGCTTGAAGCTTTGGCTGTGGGGATTTCCTTTGGCAGGGCCGATACTTTCGCGGCAAATAGCACAAATACAATGCTAGCCCTTGGCGAGTATATGGAAGAAAGCACCGTTTATAAAAGCGATGATTTGATAAAAGAGCTAGCCAAACCTGATATTAGCGAGGCGTGGGTTGAGGTAGAGCAAAACGGCGAAAAAATTGAGATGAAAATCCCAGCCAAAGAGCTTAAAACAGGCGATATCGTCGTGGTAAGATCTGGCGATATCATCGGCGTAGATGGCCATATTTTAAGCGGAGAAGCCCTTATCAATCAATCATCCATGACAGGCGAAGCCTTGCCAGCGCGCAAAAGCAGGGGCGATATGGTGCTTAGTGGGACGATAGTCGCTGAGGGGGCGATTAGGATTTATGCCCAAAGTGTGGGCGATGAAACATCTGCGCACAGTATCAAAAAATACATCGCAAATGCACTCAAAGAGCGCTCGCAAATCGGCGCGCGTGCGATGAGGCTGGGCGATAAGCTAGTGCCTATTACCTTTGGGCTAGCTGGGGTTTCGTATCTGATAAATCGAAATTTCACTAGCGTTGCCTCTGTTTTGCAGGCTGATTATTCCTGTGCGCTCAAACTCCCAACGCCAGTTGCCTTTAAATCTAGCATTTCAAAGGCCGGCAAGGCTGGAATTCTCATAAAAGGGGCGAAAGCCTTAGAGAGCCTTGGAGCTAGCGATACCTTTGTCTTCGACAAAACAGGCACGCTCACACACGGGAATTTAGAGGTCGTAAAAATCATATCCTTTGATAAAAATTTCAGCGATAAAGACATTTTAAATTTGACAGCGAGCGCAGAGGAGCACTATTTCCACCCAGTCGCCCAGGCTATCGTTGAAGCAGCTAAAAAGCGAGGATTTATCCATGTCAGCCACGATGAGGTCGAATTCGTCGTAGCGCACGGGGTGAAAACAAACATAGAGGGCAAAATTTTAATCATTGGCTCGAAGCATTTTTTACAAGATGATGAGATGATAGATTTCTCGCCGTTTAAAAAACGGATTGAAAATTTAGAAAATCGCGGTCTTTCGCTACTTTTCATCGCATTTGACGGCAAGCTTTTGGGCGTGATTGGACTGCGTGATAGACTTCGTGATAATGCTAAATTTGTGATTTCCCAGCTTCGCAAAATAGGGGTCAAACAAATCATAATGCTAAGTGGCGATGTGAAGCAAAAAGCCGATGAAGTGGCGCGCGAGTTGGGGCTTGACGCGGCGTATGGGGAGCTTTTGCCGACGCAAAAAACCGAGATTATCAAAGATTTGCAATCGCGCGGGCATAAGGTTACATTTATAGGCGACGGCATAAACGACGCTCCTAGCCTAATGGCGGCAGATGTGGGGATAGGTATGCCTAGCTCAGCGCACATCGCAAAGGCAAGCGCGCAAATTTTGCTTTTGAAAAACGATATCGAGGGCGTGGCGAAAATCAAAGCCGCAGCAGATGATACACTAAGGCTGATTAGGCGGAATTTTAACGCCACCGTTGGGGTAAATTCGGCGATTTTGCTTTTGGCTACGCTTGGGATTTTAAGCCCGATATCCACGGCGATTTTGCATAATGGCACGACGATTGCTCTGCTTTTAAATTCGATAAAAGGGGCTAAATTTGAAAAGTAAGGATAAAATTTTGGATTTGCAATTTCAGCGAAAACTAGCCAAAAATAGCCTTGCAGTGAGTATGGGAATCTGCGCGTTTAGCGGGTTTAAAAAGGGTAAGGCATGGCGCAAAATTCATAAAATAAGCGGAATTAGTATGCTTGGCTTTGCGATTTGGCACGCAAGTCTGTATGGCACGAGATACAGCGAGTATTTAAGCGGACGCAAAAATTTCAAAAACTCTAAAAAAGGCAAAAACTTTGGTAAAATAGCGCAAAATTTACCAAAGGAAAATAATGAAATTTAAAATAGACGCAAAAGACGGCGCAGCGCGCGCCTGCACCCTAGAAATGGCGCACGGCGTGGTGCAAACGCCGATTTTTATGCCTGTTGGCACAGTGGGTGCTATCAAAGGCCTAGACGCGCACGATGCGAGCGAAATACTAGGCGCAAAGATAATTCTAGCAAACACCTATCACATGTATCTAAGACCAGGAGCTGGGGTCGTAGAAGAGTTTGGTGGGTTGCATGGATTTAGCAAATTTGGCGGAAATTTTCTAACAGATAGTGGCGGTTTTCAGGCATTTTCACTGCGTGCAAATACCAAAAACGACGAAAACGGCATAAAATTTAAAAGCCATATTGACGGAAGCACACATTATTTCACACCCCGCTCTGTGATACAGACGCAATACGCGCTAAATTCGGACATTATGATGATTTTAGATGATTTGGTCGATTTGCCACGCAATCCAAACGAGCTTGAAAGCGAGGCTAAAATCAGACTTAAAAAGCGCATTGATTTGAGCGTGAAACGCACGATAAAATGGGCAAAGGAAGCGGTGGAATTTCACTGCGAAAATAAATCGCGCGGATCTCACACTCACCAAAATATCTTTGGCATTATCCAAGGCGGCACGGATTATGAGGCGCGAAAAGAGTGCGCGCTCGCACTTTGCGAAATGGGCTTCGACGGGCTTGCAATCGGCGGATTGAGCGTAGGCGAGACAAACGAGCTAATGTATGATACGGTCGAGGGGGTAATGCCTTTTATTGATGAAAACAGACCGCGCTATTTAATGGGCGTGGGCACGCCGGAGGATTTGGTCGAAAATGTCGCGCGTGGCGTGGATATGTTTGATTGCGTAATGCCTACGCGAAATGCGCGCAATGGCACGATATTTACAAGCAGGGGCAAATTTAGCATTAAAAACGCCTGTTTCGTCCATGACCATGGACCACTTGATGATGAGTGCGATTGCTACACTTGCAAAAACTTTTCGCGCGGGTATTTAAACCACCTATTTCGCGCGCACGAGCTGACATTTTACCGCCTAGCAAGTATTCATAATCTGCATTATTATCTAAATTTAGTAAAACAAATGCGTGAAGCGATAATGCGGGGTGAATTTGCTAAATTTAGGCTAAATTTTTACGCCAAAAGAGCCAAATAAAACGCCTAAACAAGGCGTTTTATCAGCAAAAACGAAAGTATATAAAGTGGCGCGATAACCGCACATATTGCGACATGCTGCCACCAAATCAAATCAGGGTTAATAAAGCCAAAAAATCTGTTTAGCACATTTGCGCTAAATACAGCCACGAAATCCACAATCAGGGCTAAAATAAAGAGTTTGACCCCCGTTTTTTTGCTAAGATAAAAAAATGCCTTGGCTTTGTAAAAATATCCGCAAAAGCCTAGCACACCTAGCGCGCACAGCACGCCAAGGCCGTATTTTTGCAGGCCAAAGAAATTTTCCATTTCTGCAAGTGCGACAATCAAAGCTAGGATAAAAAATAGATTAAATGAGTTGATTTGGCGTTTGGCGTATAGATCGTGCGTGGCGACTGCAAGGCCGTTAAATGCGAAATTTAGTGGGATTAGATAGGCTAGAAGCCAGATAAAAACTATGGCTAAATCTACGCAAATCCCAACCGAAGCTGAACTTATAAAGTCCAAATTTCCGCTATTAACGAGCAAAAACGAGATGATTTTGATTTCGCCTTTGAAAAATATTAGCGCAGAAGCAAATATTAGTGGCAAAATGCACGAGAGAATTCCGTGTTTGCGTATGAAATTTGAATAAATTTTGCTCTCTAAATTTTCGTTTTGTTTAGGCTCGATTTCGACGAATTCGAAATTTACCTCTTTTTTGAGAAATGAAGTCTCGTCCTGTGGCTCTGGGCTTATGCCGTCTTTTATGTATTTGATAAAAACTGCCTTGTCTTTTTCAGCGATGAAGCTTACAAAATCGCCGATTTTTAAATTTTCGTCGTGGAAATCAAAGGTAGAGTAGCTGTATCTTTTGCCGTCGTCGCCTAAGATTACAGATTTGTTTAGAATTTGTCCTGCAAGTTTCATAAAAACCCCGTGAAAGTGAAATTTCACGGAATTTTATAAATTTAAAGTAAATAAATATTTAAAATTTATTCTACGGTTACACTTTTTGCCAAATTTCGTGGCATATCCACATCGTTGCCAAGGCGGACTGAAATTTCAAGCGCCAAAAGCTGTAAAATTATCATCATTTCGAAAAATTCAGCCATTGGGCTGGTTTGTTCGCTGGTTTTGATAAAATCGTCTGCTAGGTCAAATTCTTTTGGGCTAATCGCTAAAATATATGAATCCCTAGCGGCAAGTTCTTCGACATTGCTTTTGGTTTTCTCATACAGCAGGGATTGTGGCATTAGCGCGATTGTGAAAAGGTGTTCGTCTGCTAGCGCTATTGGGCCGTGTTTCATCTCGCCACTTGGGTATCCCTCAGCGTGGAGGTAGCTGATTTCTTTTAGTTTGAGCGCACCCTCTAATGCTAGCGGATAGAAAATATCCCGCCCGATAAAGAAAAATCCATGCCCGTGCAAATAGTGCTTGCTAAGGCGGTAAATTCGCTCTTGTAGGCGCGGATTTATTTTTAAAATTTGAGGAATTTTAAGCATTGTTGAAATTTGTTCGTTTTGCTCGTCTGTGCCGATAGTTTTGCGCAATCTTGCTGCATAGACGCTTAGCATCCATAGCACCATGACCTGCGTAGCAAAAGCCTTTGTGCTTGCTACGCCCTTTTCGATACCGGCGCGAGTTAGGATTACACTGCCTGCTAAGCGCACGATTGAGCTGTTATTGACATTGCAGATTGCTAGGGTTTTTAATCCTGCTTCTTTGGCGATTTTTAGGGCTTCTAGGGTGTCGGCTGTCTCGCCACTTTGGCTAATTACGATAAAAAGCGCGTTTGGGTTTAAAAACGGCTCTTTATAGCGAAATTCGCTAGCGATTTCGATTTTGGTGCGAATTTTGGCTAGTCTTTCAAAAAGATACGCGCTAACTAGCGCAGCATGGTAGCTCGTGCCACACGCACAAATCATAATTTCATCTACACCCTCAAACAAATCAGGCGAAATTTCATCAAATTTAATATCCCCAGCCTTTATCACGCGCCCCATCATGGTCTCTGTGATGACTTGGGATTGCTCGTAAATCTCTTTTTCCATGAAAAATCTATAACCCTCTTTTTGTGCGTAGCCCTTGTCTTTCGGAAGTTCGCCGTAGTTTGGAGAGATTTTTTTGCCGTTTTGATATACGCTGATTTCATCGCTATTAGCCACGCCATACACGCCGTCATCTAGGTAGGTAACATTGCTAGCTAGTCCGATTAATGGCGCATCTGATGAGCTAAACAAAACTTCACCGCTCTCGCCAAATCCCACGATTAGTGGGGCTGCGTTTTTGGCGAAAAATATCTTCCCTGGCGCTGCTTTTGTGATCAAAAGTGTCGCATAAGCCCCATGCAAGCGCGCAATCGTAGCCTCGTAAGCCTTAAATGCGTCGGCGTGAATTTTATAGTATTTTTCAAACAAATGCACGATGACCTCAGTGTCTGTTTGGCTCAAAAACACCACACCCTCGCTACTAAGCTCATCTTTTAGCTCTTGGTAATTCTCAATAATTCCATTATGCACGACAAAACTAAATTCGCCAAAATGCGGGTGAGCGTTTAGCTCGGTCGGCTTGCCATGAGTCGCCCACCTAGTATGCCCGATCGATACTCCAAAACACTCGCTGCTAAAATCAGCCATTTTTTCATCTAAATTTTTTAGTTTTCCAACAGCCTTAAAATATGTAATATTCGCATTTTCCTTGCCCTCCATAATAGCGATTCCAGCGCTATCATAGCCTCTGTATTCCAGCTCTCTTAGACCATTTAGGACGATATTTTTTTTCTCTTTATTTCCGATATATCCTACGATTCCGCACATTTTTAAATTTTATTCCTTTCAGCAAAATTCGCAAAATTATAGTAATTTTTCGTAAATCGTTAGAAAATTTTTAAAAAATTAGCTAGATTAAATTTTAAAACTATATAATTACGATTTAAATTTTAGGAAGTTTTATGGAAATATTAAAAAAATTAGAAAATAATGAAAGATTAAATTTCGATGAAGCGACCAAATTGTGGGACTTAGACCTTTTCGACCTAGCTAAATTTGCAAACGCAATCCGCGAGCAAAAAAACGGCAAAAAGGTGTTTTTCAACTCAAATCGTCATATAAATCCTTCAAATTTGTGCGCTGATACCTGTAAATTTTGCGCTTTTTCGGCTCATCGCAAAAACGAGAAGCAATCTTACACAATGAGCAAAGATGAAATTTTGGGCATTGTGGCTGATACTGTGGAGAGAGGCACCAAAGAGGTGCATATCGTAAGCTCGCATAATCCAAATTTAAAGCCTGAGTGGTTTTTTGATTTATTTAGCTCGATAAAAGCCAAATTTCCAAATTTGCATATCAAAGCAATGACCGCAGCCGAGGTGGATTTTTTCAAGAGAAAATGGAAAATGCCTTACGAAGAAACTTTGCAAAATATGATTGCTAGTGGCGTGGATAGCATGCCTGGTGGCGGTGCTGAGATATTTGATGAGGGCGTTAGAGAGCAGATTTGCAAAGGAAAGGTAAGCTCGAAAAATTGGCTTGAAATTCACCGAATTTGGCACAGACTTGGTCGCCAAAGCAATGCAACCATGCTTTTTGGCCATATCGAAAATTTTGCTCACCGCACAGACCACATTTTGCGAATTCGCGCGTTGCAAGAGCAATCCCTAAAAAACGGAAATGGCGGTGGATTTAACGCATTTATCCCGCTTGTGTATCAAAGAGAAAATAACTATTTGCAGACGCCTAAGGCTATGGGTTCGGCTGAGGTTTTAAAAACAATCGCGATTGCTCGAATTTTGCTGGATAATGTTACGCATATCAAGGCGTATTGGGCGACTTCGACGCTAAATTTAGCCTTAGTGGCGCAAGAATTCGGCGCAGATGATATCGACGGCACGATAGAGAACGAAAGTATCCAAAGCAGCGCAGGCGCGCAGAGCAAAAAGGGTGTGAATAAAAAAGATTTTATCGATTTAATTCAAACTGCCGGATTAATCCCAGTCGAGCGCGATAGTTTGTATAACGAACTTCAAATTTATGCGAGTTAAAAATGGAAATTTTACTAAGTAGCCTGAATTTATATATCATCGGTATCGGTGTTATACTTTTTATCAGTGTTTATGCTAGTAAAATTTCAGAAAAAATCGGGCTTCCGCTTCTGCTTGTGTTTTTGGGTTTTGGTATGCTACTTGGTAGTGAGGGCATTGTGGGCATCGAATTTGACAATCCGCATTTGGCACAAGCTGTGGGGACAATCGCTCTTGTTTTCATACTTTATAGTGGCGGATTAAATACCAAATTTGAACACATTAAAAGCGTTATGGTAAGCGGGGTTTTGCTTGCGACCATTGGTGTTTTGCTGACTGCTTTGATAATGGCGGTTTTTATACATTTGGTTTTGGGTTTTGCGCCACTTCACGCACTTTTACTTGGCTCGATTATATCTTCGACGGACGCAGCGGCTGTGTTTATGATTTTGCGAAGCCAAAAAATCAAGCTCAAAAATGGCTTAAATGAACTTTTGGAGCTAGAAAGCGGCAGCAACGACCCTATGGCGATTTTTTTGACAATCGCTATTTTAAATTTGATAGTTTTAGCCCAAGATACAACGATAGAAAAAATGCTAATGCACTTTTTCTTGCAGTTTGCAGTGGGCGGAGTTTTGGGCATTGCGTTTGGGTATTTGTTCCCTAGAATTTGCATAAATTTACGCCTTATGCAAACAGGACTTTACCCGCTAATTAGCATTGCGTGGCTACTTATAATGTTTGGGCTAAGCTCGCATTTGGGCGGTAATGGATATTTAAGCGTCTATATGGCTGGGGTTTTGGCGAACAAATACGCATTTCCAAACAAAGAAAATATCATAGCATTTCACGAAGTGATTGCGTGGATGATGCAAATCGTCGTATTTTTGACCCTTGGGCTTTTGGTTTTTCCATCAGACCTGCCTCAAATCGCGCACAATGCGATTATTTTGTCGCTGGTTTTGATTTTTATAGCTAGGCCAGCTAGCGTTTTTATCTCACTTATCAAAAGCAAATATTCCAAATTTGAAAAATTTTATATTTCGTGGGTAGGGCTAAGGGGTGCAGTTCCTATCATACTTGCGACATATCCTTATGTTTATCATTTAGAGGAATCTCATATTATTTTTAATATCGTTTTCTTTATGGTTTTAATCTCGGTTTTAATCCAAGGAACGACTATAAATTTTGCAGCAAAAAAACTAAATATCACTGAAAAGGACGGCGATGACTTCGTTATTTAAGTTAGAAGAGAACAAAACTTCTATCAAGCAAGAGTTGAATGCGGGAATTACCACATTTTTGGCTATGATTTACATAGTGCCTGTAAATGCTATCATTATGAGCCAAACAGGCATGCCATACGAGGCGCTAGTTACTGCAACTGCGCTAATTACGATATTAGCGACGCTTTTTAATGGCTTTTTTGCAAATACGCCTGTCGCACTTAGTGTGGGTATGGGCTTAAATGCGTATTTTACATTTGGGCTTTGTATGGGGGCACAAATTCCATGGCAAACAGCCCTTGGAATCGTGTTTTTGAGCGGATTTTTATTTACTGTTCTTTCATTTACAAATTTCCGAATTTGGGTTATCAAATCAATTCCGCTTGATTTGCGTCGCGCCATAAGTGCCGGTATTGGCGCATTTATCTGCTTTATCGGACTTAAACAAATGGGCATTATCGTAGCCGATCAAGCTACCCTTGTCGCTCTTGGCAATTTGCGCGATCCACTTGTTTTGCTTGGTCTTGGCGGACTTACTATCATGATTTTGCTTTTTGTTTTGCAGGTAAAAGCTTCGTTTATTTTGGCGATTTTGATTACCTCTGTGATTGCATGGGTGTTTGGGATCTCGCCTAAACCAGAGGGTATCGTCTCACTTCCTGCTTCAATCTCGCCGATTTTTGGACAGCTTGATATCATGGGCGCGCTAAAACTCGCGTTTTTGCCATTTATCATCACATTTTTTGTAACTCACCTTTTCGATAGTATTGGCACGCTAACTGGTGTCGGAAATAGGGCGAAAATTTTTAGCGACGAAGATCCTGAGGGTATGAAAAAACTAGCGCGAAATTTAACTGCCGACGCTGTTGGCTCAGTAGGTGGCGCGATAGTGGGCACTAGCACGGTTACAGCCTTTGCAGAAAGCGCAAGTGGTGTCGAGGCTGGTGGTCGCACTGGTCTAACTGCTGTATTTGCGGCGGTTTGCTTTATTTTGACGCTATTTATGCTTCCGCTTTTTAAAGCGATTCCAAGCAACGCGATTTATCCTGTGCTAGTAATGGTTGGAATTTTGATGTTTAGCGAGCTTGGCAAGCTTGATTACAGCGATATTGGAATTTTAATTCCGGCGTTTTTTATCGTTATGCTTATGCCTTTTACATATTCGATTACAAATGGTCTAAGCTTCGGATTTATTAGCTATTTGCTTGTGCGCTTGGTGCAAAGAAGGTTTAGCGATATAAATTTGGGCGTTTTGGTGCTAGCAGGAATTAGCGCGCTGGTATTTATTTTGCATTAATAAGGAGAAAATATGAAATTTTACAGCTTCGAAGAACTTGATAAAGATAGCAGAATCATCGCCAAGCAGGTGCGCGATAGCTTCGCGCCTGACGCGATTGTAGCGATTGCGCGTGGCGGGCTGACATTTGGTCATGCGCTAGCAAACGCCCTTGATATGAGGACGATTTTTTCGATCAACTCAATCCACTACGCAGATACGCAAAAGCTCGATACAATCGATGTTTTCAATATCCCTGATTTGGAACTTTATAAAAGAATTTTGCTAGTCGATGATATCATCGATAGTGGCGATAGTATGGTCGAAATCAAGCGTGTTTTGGAGGAAAAATACCCTAATGCCGAGATTAAAACGGCGGTGATTTTTTACAAAAGCAAGGCACTAATCCAGCCTGATTTTAAAATCAAAGAGACCGATGAGTGGATTAACTTTTTCTGGGAAAATTACAAAATAGAAGAGTAAATTTTAAAATTTAGAAGTGGGCTGTGAAGAATTTTAATTTTTTGATTTTATATTTTTGTGCGGTTTTAGCAATGTGCATTATGTATGCGCCACAGCCTCTGCAACCGCATTTCGAGCAAATTTTAGAAATTTCAAAATTTAAAGCCTCGCTTTTTACCACTGCGATTTTAGCCCCGCTTGCATTTGCTTCGATAATTTATGGCTATATTTTAGAAAAAGTTTCGATTAAAAATGTCCTAGTGGGGGTGTTTTTTGTATTTGGCGCGAGCGAAATTTGCTTTGCTTTGGCGGATAGTTATGAAATTTTGCTTACTATTCGCATAATCCAAGGCTTCATCGTCCCAGCGACTCTGACTGGGATAATGAGCTACATCTCCCAAAGCGCAAACAAACAAAACCTAGCCAGCGCAATCGGCGCGTATGTGGGTATGACGATAGCTGGGGGATTTATTGGGCGATTTTTGAGCGGATTTTTTACCGATTTGTTTGGGTGGAGATTTTTCTTTTTTGTGCTTGGAGTGCTTGCATTTGGCGTGAGCGCGCTACTTTATAAAATTTTGCCTGTGATTAAAATCAGCCTTGTAAAGCCTAAAATTCGCAACATAGTCCAAATTCTCTCAATTCCGCGAAATATCTATATTTTTTGCGCGATTTTTGGCATGTGCTTTGTCTTTCAAGCTACGCTAAATGTTTTGCCATTTGAGCTAAAAAGGCTTCTTGGCGAATTTAACGGCTCGAAAATCGGCTTTATGTATTTTGGCTATATCGTGGGAGTTTTTATTTCCTTTAATGTCGCGCGCATTGCAAATTTTTGCAAGGGTCCGACAAATGCGATTATGATAGGGTTTTTGATATATTTCATCGCGCTTTTGCTTTTGCATGTGGAGAGCTTCGGCGTGATTTTTGGTTCGATGATAGTGTTTTATTTCGGCTCGTTTATGGCGCACTCGGTCGCCACTGCGCATGTCAATAAAAAGGCCACCGCTCACAAGGGTATTACAAACGGCCTTTACATTAGCTTTTATTATTGTGGCGGGGCTTTGGGAAGTTTCGTGCCGGGGTTTTTGTATGATAGCTTTGGCTGGGGAGCCTTTTTAAGCGCGCTTTGCGTGGTGGTTATGGCGTCGATATTTTTTATATGGAAACTAAAACGATATGAGCTTAGAAAAATTCATTAAAAACGAAATTTTAATCCTAGCGATTTTGTTTTGTGCTGACGCGCTTTTTTTGATTTACGCCATATCAAATTTAAGCATAAGCTACTACGAGGCTGAAATTTTTTATAACCAAAACAGCCTAACTTCGCTCATAGCAAATGTTTCGTGCAAAATTTTCTCTCAAAATGATTACGCGCTAAGGGCGCCTTTTTTGATTTTGCATTTCATAAACTGCGCCTTGATTTATAAAATTTCAAAATTTACCCTAAAACGCAGATTTGATAGACTTGTCGCAACTGCGCTATTTATGGGGCTTCCTGCTTCGATGAGTAGCGCGATTTTGCTAAATCCAGCCGGCATTATTATCTTTGCTACGCTTTTGGCATACTATTTTGCCAAAACCAAAAACTGGGGCGCGTTAATCGCTGTTTTGGTGCTTAGCGCCTTTATTGATAGGGCGTTTTTTATGCTTTATATCGGTTTTGGAATTTGGGCTTTGAGATCTGGGAAGCGAGAAATTTTCGTGCTAAATTTGGCGCTTTTTGTATTTAGCATAATCTTTTACGATATCGACACGCAGGGCAAACCGCGCGGGTATTTCCTAGACGCTCTTGGCGTATTTGCAGGGGCGTTTTCGCCTTTTGTTTTTTTGTTTTTTGTCTATGCGATTTATCGAATTTGGATTAAAGAAAACAAAGATTTGCTCTGGTATATCGCTACTAGTGCGTTTTGTTTGGCGCTAATTTTTTCGCTTAGACAGCGTGTGGCTATGGAGATGATGCTTCCATACTGCGTGATTGCGACGCCACTAATCGTGCGGGTCGTGTTTAATTCATACAGAGTAAGGCTCCCTAGATTTCGCTCTTTTCACAAATTTGCGCTTGGCGTGAGTTTGTTTAGCTTAGTTTTTAGCTATTTTTCTGTGATTTTTAGTGACGCGATGTATGTGGTGTTTTTCAAAAATCGCCCTAGCAAACATTTCATTTATAAATTTGATGTGGCAAAAAATTTAGCCAATGAGTTAAAAAAGCGCGGGGTTGCAAGCGCGCTTTGCGATGATGAGCAAATGCAGCTACGGCTTAAATTTTATGGTATAAACAAAGGTTTTGACGCCATAATAGAGGAAAAAAATGAAAGAAATTTTGATCAAAGTATTGATATTTATAAACTAGGCGTTCAAATTGCGAAATTTTATGTTAAAATATAGCGAATTTTTATGAAAGGTAAAAATTATGAGAAAAGGTTTCACATTAATTGAACTTATTTTTATTGTAGTTATAGTTGGGATACTTGCAGCGGTTGCAGTTCCCCAAACAGAGCGAAATGCCCTAGTCGAAGCGAGCGATCAGCTCGTATCACACATACGCTATACGCAACAATTAGCGATGTATGATAATAAATTTGACGCAAATGATGTTAATTGGTATCAAAGAGCATGGAGAATTCAGTTTCATAACGCTGCCAAGGCCGGTCATGCTACTGGGTGGAGATACACCATTTTTACAGATACTTCTGCTGCTGCTGCTGATGGTAAATTGTCTGGTAATCCAAATTGTGGTGGTCCAGATTTTGTTTGTGTCGCCAGAGATCCACAAAATCCATCTAGACTTCTAACCTCTGGTTTTGCAGATCAAGCTTTTAACAACAGAGGTGATTTGATGAATAATAAGTTAAATTTACAAGGCAAATATGGCATTACAAATATCGCTTTTGCTGGCGGGTGTGCTGGCGTGCAGACAATTTCGTTTGATCATATCGGACGCCCAATGGGTGCATTACAAGCTTCTGCTACGCCGTATGATAGAGTGTTTGTCGAGGATTGTAATGTAACACTTACAAATGACGCTGGCGATAGCTCTGTCATCACCATACGCCCAGAAACTGGCTATGTTTCATATCAGCTAAGTGGCGCAGATATCAGCCAATAATATAAACCAAACCCAAGGAAAAAGATGAAAAAATACATACTAACGCCTATTTATTATGTCAATGATGTCCCGCATATCGGGCATGCTTATACTACGATTATCTGCGATACTATGGCTAGATTTTATCGTTTGCAAGGGCATGAGGTTATCTTTAAAACCGGCACCGACGAACATGGTCAAAAAATCGAAGAAGCCGCTGCCAAACGGGGCAAAACACCGCAACAATACGCAGATGAAATCAGTGCGAAATTCAAAGAATTATGGGATAAATTCGAAATTTCTTACGATATGTATTCAAGGACGACAGATAAAAACCACGAAATAGGCGTGCAAAATGTATTTCGCAAAATGTATGAAAACGGCGATATTTACAAGGGCGAATACGAGGGGAATTACTGCGTTAGTTGCGAGAGTTTTTTCCCGTCAAATCAGCTAATAGACGGCGAATACTGCCCTGATTGTGGCAAAAAAACTAGAATTTTAAAAGAAGAAAGCTATTTTTTCAAACTTAGCGCTTATGGCGATAGGCTTTTGAAATGGTATGAGAGCGATAAGTGTATTTTGCCTTTGGGTAAGAAAAATGAGGTTATAAGCTTTGTAAAAAGTGGCTTAAAAGACCTTTCTATCACACGCACAGGCTTTGATTGGGGGATTAAAATTCCAAGCGAACTAAAAGATGATAAACATGTGATTTATGTCTGGTTAGACGCGTTGATGGATTATCTCACTTCCATAGGTTATGGTGTAGATGACGCTAAAATGGACTTTTGGGGCGACACGCTTCATATAGTCGGCAAGGATATTTTGAGATTTCACGCTGTGTATTGGCCGGCGTTTTTGATGAGCCTAAACTTGCCTATGCCACGCACTATCGCAGCGCACGGTTGGTGGACTAGGGACGGACGCAAAATGAGCAAAAGCTTAGGCAATGTCGTAAATCCTGCCGAGGTGGCTGACGCTTATGGTTTGGAGCAGTTTAGATACTTTTTGCTCCGTGAGGTGCCGTTTGGTCAAGACGGCGATTTTTCGCAAAAAGCTATCATTAGTCGCATAAATTCAGAACTTGCAAACGAACTTGGAAATTTATTAAACCGCATTATCGGTATGAGCGCGAAGTATTCGGCAAATATCATAAACTCCAAAGATGTCTTAAAATACTACACAGACGAGATAAATGAGGCAAATGCTTTGATAAGCTCGGCGATTGCTCAACTTGAAGAAGTCGCGACAAATCGCTATTTAGAGGAGCTTTGGAAGGCTCTTGCGCTGGCAAATGGCGCGATTGCAAAATACGAGCCGTGGAATTTGATAAAAAATGGCGAGAGCGAAAAGGCAAATGCGCTTGTGGCGCTTGTAGCCAATATTTTGGCAAAAGTTGCTGTGCTTTTAAGCCCTGCAATGCCAAAAACTGCGGATAAAATCGCCTTTGCGCTGGGATTTAAAATTTCAACTGAAATTTACGAAAAACTCTGCCTTCGTGGCGAGTTATTGGATTATAGCGCGAGTGCGTGCGAGCCGCTGTTTGCGAAGGTAGAAAGTGAGCTTATGAGCAGACCAGAGGCGCTAGCTGAGTCTAAAAAAGATGAAGCTAGCCAGGCGCAGATTAAAATCGATGATTTTGCAAAATGCGTGATTAAAGTAGGCAAGGTCTTGGAGTGCGAAAATATCGAGGGTAGCGATAAATTGCTAAGATTTATGATTGATTTAGGCGAGGAAGCTCCGCGCCAAATCATCAGCGGTATCGCTAAATTTTATAATCCAAAAGAACTAATTGGCAAACAAGTCTGCGTCCTAGCAAACCTAAAACCAGCCAAAATTTTCGGCCATATTAGCCAAGGTATGATTTTAAGCGCGGAAGACGGCAAACTTACGCTTCTTGGCACACATGGCGAAGTAAAAAACGGCGCGCGAGTAGGGTAGGTTTGTGCTGTTTATCTCCCAAATTTCGGCACAAATTTTGCTAAAATTTAGCGCGAATTTACGCATTTTGGCGATTAAACAATGACAAATTTAGCCAATCTAGTCCGCATTGTAAATGGAAAAATGCTAAACCGCCCGAGTGTTTCGGCGGTGGAGAGTTTTTCTATTTGTGCGCATAAAATTCACAAAAAAGCAGCCTTCATAGCGGTAAATGCGAGCGCAAAAGATGTCGAGACGGCTATTGCAAACGGCGCTTATGCTGTGATTTTTGATAGCGATTTTAAGGTTAGCAACGACGAGGTCGCCTTTATCAAGGTCGAAAATTTAAATGTCGCCTTGCTTAGAATGATTAAATTTTTAGGCGATATTTGGCGCCACCAATTCGTGCTAATTGATGAAATCCAAGCCTCGATTTTGCGCTTCATCAGCGTGCCAAAAAACCTGATTTTCGCCCCAAACACGCTTCACGAGCTTTTTATTCATCTAATCAGCCACGAGCAAAAGCACATTTATTTCACCAAAAATAGGGAGTTTTTACAGCTTTTGGAGATTAGCTATCAAAAAATCGAAAAAGATGAAAATTTAAGCGAAACTTACAGCGGGTCGATATTTTATTCGAGTTTTATTTATGATGAAATTTATTATTCAAATTTAGTTTTTCCGCAAATTTTCCTGCCCGATTTGTGTGGAATTTTGAAATTTTTGGGGCGCAAAAATATCGAATTTAGACTTCAAAATTTCAGCGCTCTAAGCCATTTTGAGCCGATTTTCGTGGATAAATTTTTAAATATCACCCCTTTTGGCGAGAGTTACCGCGCCTTTATCATCGAAAGCGATAAAGAGCTTTTTGTGCGCGCGGCGCAGTATTTGCGGGCTAAATTTAGGGATAAAATTTTAATTTGCGCGAGCTGGGACGATGAGTTTGGCGAAACCGCAATCGATTTTAGATTTTCAAAACTAGAAATCCTAAAAACAATCCCAGAGTTTCACTATGCCCTGATTTACGGCAACCGCGCCGATATAGTGAGTTTTTTGAGCCAAAAACCACGCGAGAAAAATCTGTTTTTTTAAATTTAGGAGGCGTGAATGAAAAGTGTAGAAAATATAGAAAATCTCATTACAAGCAATCCTTGGATTCACAAACTCCACAAGGCTGGGCTTTTGCGCATTATCGCTGAGCCTTGCGATATAGATTTAGAAATCGCTCATATCAGCTATATCGAGGTTAAAAAGCCAAATTCGCAAGCTCTGCTTTTTTTAAATCCGACAAATTCATCTGGGGCGAAATTTGCGCCGGTGCTGACAAATGTTTTTGGGAGTTTCGAGGCGCTAAATTTGATTTTAGGCCGTGAAGTAGAGGAAATCGCAGGCGAAATCGAAGCGCTTTTAAAGCCAAAAAAGCCAAAGAATTTTAAAGAAAAAATCGATTTTCTCTCGTATTTAGTATCGCTTCGCAAGGTTTTTACAAAAAGAAAAAAAGTGCGGGGCGAGTGTCAGGGGGTGGTGCATACTGGCGCGGATGTCGATTTGGGCGCGCTTCCTATCCTAAAAACTTGGAAAAACGACGGTGGAGCGTTTATCACTATGGGGCAGGTTTATACGAAAGATTTAAATGGCGATACCCAAAATTTGGGCATGTATCGCTTGCAAGTCTATGATAAAAACCGCCTTGGCATGCACTGGCAAATCCACAAAGACGGCGCGCATCTCTACCACGAATACGCGCGCGCTGGGCGCAAAATGCCAGTATCAGTGGCAATCGGTGGCGATCCGCTGTATATCTGGTGCGGTCAAGCGCCACTGCCAAAGGGCGTTTTCGAGCTTTTGCTTTATGGATTTATCCGCAAAGAGCCAGCCTGCCTAGTCAAATCTATCACAAACGATATTTATGTCCCGCATGACGCGGATTTCGTGATAGAGGGCTTCGTGGAGCCTGGCGAGATGTGCGATGAGGGGCCATTTGGCGATCATACGGGCTTTTATACGCCGATTTTGCCGTTTCCGGTGATGAGAGTGGAGGCTATCACGCACAAGACAAATCCGATTTTTGCCGCCACGGTCGTGGGCAAACCGCCACTAGAAGATAAATTTATGGGATACGCCACAGAGCGCATTTTCTTGCCACTTTTTCGCACGAGCGCGCCTGATTTGATTGATTATCGTATGCCTGAAAATGGGGTTTTCCATAACCTAATTTTGGCTAAATTTCACTCTCGCTACCCAGCGCACGCTAAACAGCTTATGCACGCATTTTGGGGTGTGGGGCAGATGAGCTTCGTAAAACACGCGATTTTTGTGGGTGAAGATGCGCCAAATTTGGGCGATTACAGGGCGCTAGCAAAATTTATCCTTGATAGGATTTCGCCTAGATCGCTCACATTTAGCGAGGGTGTGTGCGACCAGCTAGATCACGCTAGCCCAAATGCGTGCTTTGGCGGGAAGCTTGGTATTGATGTTTCGCAGCCTAGCGCGAGTCCTGCGCCACAGGTGCTTAGCGATGAGGATTTGTTGGAGAGCTTTCATAGTGTCAAAAAAGATGTAGTCTCCCTAGCGCAGCACTTTACCGAGTGCAAAAATCCCTTTGTGCTTGTGAATTTGAAAAAATCTTCGAGTGTGAGGGAGACCTTTGAACTGCTTTGCAAGGAAGCTGGGGCGAATTTTAAAATTTTGATTTTCACAGATGAGAAAAACAACCCAAACAACCTGTATATGAGCCTTTGGCGTGTGGTGAATAATATCGACGCTCTGCGCGATGTTTTTATAAATGGCGAGCATATCGGAATCGACGCTACTAGCAAGGGCGCACAGGACGGGTATGATAGGCAGTGGCCGGGCGAGACGCTGTGTTCGCGCGAAGTGCTAGAAACTCTGGTAGCTAGGGGGCTTATCGAGCGCGACGAAGAGTTTTGGCATAAATTTGAGATAGTTTAAATTTGGAGATTGGAAATGTTTGAGAGCATACAGGGATTTTTTAATTCACAGATTACTTCGCTTTTGTTAGAAGCGACGCGAGATACGCTGTATATGACCTTCGTATCGACATTTTTGGCGTTTTTGCTAGGTAGCGTGCTAGCTATCGTGCTGGTGCTCACGCGTGCTGGTGGGCTATACGAAAACCGCTCGCTATACGCGGTGCTTGATATCGTGGTGAATATCTTGCGAAGTTTTCCGTTTATTATCCTGCTAATCGTGCTGTTTCCATTTACGAAAATGCTCGTAGGCACGAGTATCGGCACCACGGCGGCGATCGTGCCTCTAACAATCGGCTCTGCGCCATTTATCGCGCGTCTAATCGAAAGTGCGCTAGTCGAGGTCGATCCCGGCGTAATCGAGGCCGCGAAGAGCTTCGGGGCGAGTAAGTCGCAGATAATCTTCCGCGTGATGTTCGTCGAGGCACTGCCTGCGATAATAAACGCTATTACGCTTACTTTGATTGTGATTATCGGATTTACGGCTATGGCTGGCACGGTCGGTGGCGGCGGACTTGGCGATGTGGCGATTAGGTATGGATTTCAGCGTTTTCGCCCAGACATTATGGCTTATACGGTCGTGATTTTGATAGTAGTCGTGCAGATTATCCAAAGCGTGGGAAATCTGCTATATAAAATCACGAAAAAATAGGGAAGTTGCGTTAAGTTTGCTTGTAGAATTTGAAATTGTGAATTTGAAATTGTGAATTTGAAATTGTGAATTTGAAATTGTGAATTTGAAATTGTGAATTTGAAATTGTGAATTTGAAATTGTGAATTTGAAATTGTGAATTTGAAATTGTG
>NZ_JAOVUB010000006.1:0-84174 GCF_027737825.1 Campylobacter sp. VBCF_06 NA8 | reverse complement strand
TACTGTCATTGCGAGCGAGTGTAACGAGCGAAGCAATCCAGGGAAATTCAAACAAATTTTAATTCGCAGAAAAATTTATCGGAATTTATATTTTATGGAATTTTAAAAAACTCACTCTAAATTTTACTGGATTGCTTCGCTTTCTACGAAAGCTCGCAATGACACGAATTACAGTGTCTGGCGGTTTATACTCGTAGATTGCCACGAATTTTGCTAGCGCAAAATTCTCGCAATGACAAATCAGACAAATTTCGCTCGCCACTGTCATTGCGAGGCGCATAGCGCCGAAGCAAACTACGAATTTAAAATTCTTACCGCTAAATTTACTGTCATTGCGAGCGAGTGTAACGAGCGAAGCAATCCAGGGAAATTCAAACAAATTTTAATTCGCAGAAAAATTTATCGGAATTTATATTTTATGGAATTTTAAAAAACTCACTCTAAATTTTACCGGATTGCTTCGACGGCGTTGCCGTCTCGCAATGACACGGATTATAGCGTCTGGTAGTTTATGCTCGTAGATTGCTTCGCTTTCTACGAAAGCTCGCAATGACAAATCAGACAAATTTCCCAAAATTTCTGCGGCAAAAATCACACACGAAATCCGGGGTAGTATTCCTCAAAGAGCCAAATTTTAATCAATCTTCAAAACGCTTAAAAACGCCTCGCTAGGCAAATTCACCTTGCCGATAGCCTTCATGCGCTTTTTGCCCTCTTTTTGCTTTTCGAGCAACTTGCGTTTGCGCGTGATATCGCCGCCGTAGCACTTGGCGGTTACATTTTTGCCCATGGCGCGGACATTTTCGCGGGCGATGATTTTGTTGCCGATACTAGCCTGAATCGCCACCTCAAAAAGCTGACGCGGGACGATTTCCTTCATCGCCTTTACCAAATCCCTGCCCTTAGACTGCGCCTTTTCTACCGGCACGATGATAGAAAGCGCATCGACAGCCTCGCCAGCGACGCGAATATCGAGTTTGACCAAATTTCCGCGCCTATAATCGCTAGGCTCGTAATCGAAACTCGCATAGCCCTTGGTGCAGGATTTGAGTTTGTCGTAAAAATCCATAATAATCTCATTTGTCGGCACATCGTATTCGAGCAAAACACGCTCTGGCGTGATATAGTCCATTTTGGTCTGCACGCCACGGCGAGAATTTAAAAGCGTGATTAAATTCCCCAAAAATTCACTCGGCGTAATGATTGTAGCGCGCACATAAGGCTCTTCGATATGATCTATATAGTTTGGCTCAGGCAGTTCGCTAGGGCTGTGGATTCGCTTAATAGAGCCGTCTGTGAGATAGACCTCATAAGTAACGGTCGGCGCAGTAGCGATTAGATCGAGGTTAAACTCGCGCTCCAAACGCTCTTTGACAACCTCCATGTGCAAAAGTCCCAAAAACCCCACGCGAAAGCCAAATCCAAGCGCAAGTGAGGTCTCAGGCTCGTAGCTAAGCGAGCTATCATTTAGACTAAGCTTATCTAGCGCATCGCGTAGTTCTTCGAATTTATCGGTTTCGACGGGGTAAATTCCAGCAAACACAAAAGGCTTTGCCTTTTCAAAGCCACCGATTGGCTGAGAAGCTTGATTGCGATAGAGCGTAATCGTATCGCCGACTTGCACATCGCTGACATTTTTTAGCCCCATTACTACGATACCAACCTCACCGCTTCGCACGGCGTTTGTTTTAATCGGCGCAAGAGGGTTTGGATACATGAGCCCTAGCACCTCGTGGCGACCGCCAGTGCCCATGACATAGACCTCATCACCTTTTTTGACCACTCCGTCATAAATGCGCACAAGGGCGAGTGCGCCAAGATAGTTATCAAACCAGCTATCATAAATAAGCGCTTTTAATGGCTTGTTTTCATCGGTTTTAGGGGCTGGGATTTTCGTGATAATCGCCTCTAATAGCTCTTTTATGCCCTGCCCAGTCTTCGCGCTTACTTCGATTGCCTCGGAACAATCAAGCCCTATAATATGCTCGATCTCGTCCTTGACGCGCGCAGGATCTGCTGATGGAAGGTCGATTTTGTTTAGCACAGGGATAATTTCTAGGTTGTGTTCGAGTGCGATATAGACATTTGCGATAGTTTGAGCCTGCACGCCCTGGCTGGCATCGACGACGAGTATCGCGCCCTCGCAGCTAGCCAGACTTCTGCTCACTTCGTAGCTAAAATCCACATGGCCTGGGGTATCGATGAGATTTAGAATATATTTTTCGCCACCAAGCTCGTATTCTAGGCGCACGGATTGGGCCTTGATAGTGATACCACGCTCTTTTTCGATATCCATAGTATCCATGATTTGCGAGCTCATTTGACGATCTTCGACCGCCTTACACTCGCTGATTAGTCTGTCTGCAAGGGTGCTTTTGCCGTGGTCTATGTGGGCAATAATGCTGAAATTTCGTATATTTTTCAAATGTCTTCCTAATTTAAATTTTACTATTTTTTTAAATTTGATTAAATTTAAAAAAGCCTAGCACCAAGGCTAGGCTTTAAATTTTAACTGGTGTGAAAGTTACCAGTTAATGCGGTTGTTGCGGTATGTTCTTCCGCTAGAACCTTCTTTTGCTCCGCCATCCACAGAAGCTTCACTATTACTATCACCGGCGAAATTACCGACTTGTTTATTTTTTTGGCCTTTTATACCGCCTTCACCAGCCCAATCACCAGTCGCAGTAAAACGAACCTTAATAGGATTAAAGTATTGTCTAACACCGGAGTATCTAGCAGCATAGTCGTTTCCGCCAACAAATGCCGAATCTTCTATAAATATCGCAGTATCATGTGAAGTGTAGATCAACCATGGATTTGTTATAATCCTAATAGTATCACTCGCTCTGTTTGGATGAGTTACACTTAGAGTTTGAACTCCGTTTTGAAGCGTCGATATATTGCTTAATGTTACTCTGCTAGTAGCATATCTAGAAACAAACACACTAGGCGCCAAAGTAGCATCTACACGAGAATTCACATTTCTAACAAAACCGTTCTGTGCCATAAGTCCAGGGTTATCTCTTCTCAAATCAGCAAATATATTTGTAGCAGGCCTTAATGCGCTAGGAATAATATTTGGCGCAACCATACCAGTGCAATTTGCAAAATTATCACCTTTGCCACAATACAAACCTTGCTCTATATCTATAGGCTCGGTAGTACCAGCTACTGGCGTATATTCTTTCCACCCATTATCTACATCATACGCTTTTCCATATACGAAATATGCATAGATATCGTTTGGATTGGTTATTGTGTTTATGATACTTTTAGTGCTATTTCTATCTATCTTCATAGCGCCGGGATTAAATACTTCACGAGCAAAGTTATAGTCATAGTTACTTCCACGAGGTTTTAGCTTATAATCTGCTCCAAATTTAGCCGGACGAATCTCATTGCTTCTTAATGCAAAACTACCTATATCAAAGTCTGTCAAATATACAAGCGCAGGGAAATGAGGGATTTTTTGCATTCTATCGAAGTTAAAATAGATAGTCGCAGTAGGTGTTTGTCCCTCTTTAAACGCACGAGACATTAATACAAAATTTGGCGATTTAGTAGTTAAGATATTGCCATTAGCTGTATCTACCGCATTGATAAGACCGCTATTTAAGCTACCATCTGTATAGTAAGAAAGCGCATGTTGTAAAGAAAAATGTTTTTGAGATAATTTTGTGTCTTCGTTTCTAACTCTTTTTCTAGTAAAATTATAACATCTAGTATCATAATTCACGCTATTTTTACATACATTTTCGCTGAAAAACCTCGCATTGTTAGGGATTGTAATGCCATACCCGCTCGCTATTTTACCAGGCATACCAGAATACGGAGTATAAGGCTCTTGCGGAGCACTCTCATCAGGATCTACACCTTGGATACAACGAGGGTCGCTACCATCCACAGCGCAATCAAAGCTGAAATTTACAGAAAGATCCATATCAGACGCGAAACCACACAATGGCTCAGTATTGTTATTATCATAAGTGCTCATTCTACCATCATATAGTGTAGCGATGATTCCTGGATGAACTTTATCGCTCAAAAACGCCTTAGTGCTAATAGAAATTCTAGCAAGCTCGCTCAGCTGTCTAGTCGCAGCGTTATTTGCATTAGCAGCTACATAACTCTCACCATTTCCGACAATGTCGATATCAAAATTTTCGACATCAACTGAATTGAAATATGTAAAATTTTCATTGTTTCTATCACCAACAAAAGCAGTAACGCTCGCATTGTAATCAGCACCGCCATCCCATCTAGCACCATGCAAACCATTTCTTAATCCATTAATAGATGCAACAATTCTATCTGGTTGATAGCGTAGCACTAGACCTAGCGCATCATCAGCTTTTTTACCACCAACATCTACCTTGTGAGTAGCTCGTTTTATACCGATATCGCAACCGATTCTACCTCTTTCATCGTGCTTATTGGCAGTAGAGTTGATGATACATTTAGTGCCCCAGTAATCATTAATTTTTTTGCTATCGGCTTTATCACCGCCAGCAGTATTATCATCGGCACTAGCACTTGGATTTTCTCTCTTATCAAATGTCTGATCACCAAAAGCATCTGTCCATGAGTTGTCATATACGCTTACCATAACATCACCGACATTGTAATAATTAAAAATTTCACCCTGTCTGCTTGCTAAATTTTTATCTTTATATAAAATTTCAGTGAATAAAACAGCTGGTTTGCCAGTCTTCGCTGCTGGCTCTTTTAGAGCTTCTAGTCGAAGATCGTTGCTAGTAAAGGTTTTTATGGTAGCGACACCATTGGCATTAACATTGATATCCTTGGCATCAAACATAGCATTCAATGCCACTGCATCTTTATCCCAAACTCTTCTAAAATTCTCAATGTTATTAAAGTCTTTGCTATCTACCATACAATGCTCTACCGTTATGCTCGTCGCTTCACCAAATTTGTCATCTCTGTTTAATTTATCATAATCGCTCACCTGATATCTGCCGTCTTTGAGCACAAGTCCAGTATAACCAATTTTTTCATTAGCACACTGATAATCAATCGTTTTTCTTAAATAAGTTTGATCTTTTAACTGACTTTCTATGAAAAACGCTTGATTTGATATGCTATTGCGACAATCATTTGAAATAAATGGTTTTAGATAAGTCAAATTTTCTCTATATGCCGCTAGCGTTGCATTTTCGTCAGAAGAACTTGCGCTTAGAGACTTGCCATTATAATCATAACTCGCTCTCCTAACAAATCTTTGATTGCTTAAATTTCCACCTATGCGATTTGTATAGTTTGGCACAGGATTTCCTTCAAAGCTTTTTGCATAAAGCGCCTTGCTTAAAATATCTTTATTGCTCTCATAGTCGCCACCTGTGCGCAAATCAGCAGAATCTGTCTTATCTAACGCCTTTGTGATATCGCCATCCTTGTCAGATTTACCACTAGGATCGACTAGTTTAGCGTAGTATTTGTCGATAGCGCTCATATCTACTTCGAAATACGCAGGTCTGACTACGAAATGATCGCTATCGCAGACATGGAAAGAGCCGTCTTTCGACATTTCTACACCGAAATATGATTTGGCTTTACCAATCTCTTCTTCGATTTGAGCTTTTTCCTCTTCGAAAGCCTCCCTCTCAGCTGTATATCCAGTCGCAGTCTTTGTCTCATTTAGCCATGCCACTTCTAGTAGGCGTTTGTCGCTCTCATCATCATTAATGTCATATTGCTTATGATTATTACATTGCTTACACTCATCCAAAAGCCCTGCTACTTTCTCAGGCAAATTTCTATCTTTATTTATATAGTATTCATATAATCTTTCGATTTGGTATCTTACATAGTAATCAGTCGCATCAGAAATAGCCCTAGCTGTGCCGTCCGCGTCATACTCATATAGAGTCAATTCATCCATATCTAATTTCGTATTTTCATCTACATTTACCATACTTTGTTCGCTATATCCACCCCTAGGGAAGTAGCTAAACATAAATGTTACGCCATTAAACGCGTCCTCTATAACTACATCTTTGATACCTACGACCTTTTCTTGCTCATTTGTTTGTTTATCTGCAAAGCCAGTATCGTGGTCGATAGCTCTCGTGCCACCTATTTTAAATGGCAATTTTTTCTCTTTTGTGATATCTTTACAACCGCCTCTATCTACCGCCCTTATAGCAGACATAGAAACCCTACCTGGCAAATCAAAATTCTTTAAATCACCATTAGCTGGCTCGTAGTCTATCCTGCCATCTTTGTAGTTTATCGGTTGGCATTTGCCATCATTATTGAGTGCAAAAATCATAGGAAATCTAGAACACAAATCAATTTTTTTATCTTCTTTATCTTTGCCTGCATACTCATAGTTCCAGTCATCGCACTTTATTTCACCTGCGACATTAGTTTCTGAGCAGTGGAATATATCATTAATATCTGGTTGAAAAACCATATTTACATCAAATGGCAACTCTGCTACTTGGGTATATAATCTATCGTCTTGTTTGCTGTTTTTATCTCGGTCTTTTAAATCTTTGAAATTTTGATTTACCACTTTAAGACCATTTAAAAACGAAATCGCAAGTTTCTCATCAGGATCTGCATCAGGACATCTTTCTAGCATAGTCTTAGGTCCTGTTATCGCTTCTCCGTCAGCTAGTCTCATTTGATATGACAAAGTATAATTCATAGGCGTATATACATATGTATTTCCGACAGTAGCGTTAAACTCGATATATGCTGATTGACCTTTGTCTATGTTACCACCAGCATATTCGCCATCACCCATTTCGCCACCAGCATCGCTACCGATACGGAATTTCATATTGTTATTATTCGTAGTAAATATAGTCTTACCTGTATATCTTGGATCATCGCCTCCCGCTGCCTCAGCTAACCTTGCTTTGTTGGTAGTATATGCACCAGGCTTATCATCTACGAGATAGCTAAATTCCACATTTCTTAGCTGTTTGCTAGCTAGGCTGGTATTGTTGATACCAGCGGTATTTTTATTGTATGTATTAGACGCACCCGTGGCTAGCTCTACTACTGCACCCTCGATAGCCTCACCTTCGCCTTGGTTGCCTACTTGGTTTCGAATCTCCGTCCTATAATACAGCGTCTCGCCTACGACTACCTTTTCTGGTTTATCGACATCACCGACAGTAGTTATTTTTTCGCCAGTTTCTTTGCTATAAAATTTCAACCAACCAGCTGTGTCGTAAAATTTCTGGTTATAACATAGTTTTGGGGTATATAAATCAACAGATATACCCACAAATTGCACATAGGCACGGTTGCTTTCGTATGTTCCATTAACTGTTGGTTTAAATGGAGTTAGACCGACCCTGACAGCGAGCGAACTTTGCCCATGGTCTAATTTGTTTGAAATATCAAATTCATCTAGGTCAAATCCCTGATGATAGCCTTTATTATAATACTCAGCAGTACCGCTTCTACCCTGTAACGCATAATCTCCGTTATCATTTAATTCTAGCCAAGTTCTCGAACCATTAAAGAAAGAATTTGGATGATAGACATTACTAGGTATTTTGTTGCTATACAAATCCTCACCGATCTTCGCCACAAACAAACCTTCTCTCTCACCAGTTTTCGGACCTCTATTTGCACCAAATGACGCAAATACTAGTTTGCCTTGGACATCAACTTTTTTATCTTTGGGCGTATAAAACCCGCTCAAAGTAAAATCAGCATAAACTGATTTTGCTAACGCTTGCGCTTCGTTACTTACACCAGAGGCAGAAGGCTCCATATACAAATATCCGTCGTATAAGGTAACATTTTTTGGTCTGAAAAATTTATCGATGTGTTGTTTAGCGCCATCTTTATCACTTGCGCCGATTTTACTAGGATTGTCTAGCAGTTGTTGTTGTGATTCTAGATTTTTATCATAAACCAATACTACATACCAACCGCCAAATGGCAAAAGACGAGCATTTCCTCCAAAAAACCCAGCATCTATACTACCGCCATTATAAGCTTCAATCATCCTCCATACTTGGTTACCTTTGCTATTATAATGCGGACTTCTTCCGGTGGCATTTACATTTCCTACCGCTATGTCGATACTTTCGCTATAATCTTTAAAATTACTTTTCACAAAACTAGTAATATCAGCTGAACAACTATACTTCATATCGTATCTTTGGTCTTGACCATTTTGTGCATTTTTAGATGAATTGTAAGCAAATATTCCTTCGCAAATTTCTCTTTGGACATTATAAGCCGAACTATTTCCTACCTTTAATTTGACATCTTTATAGCCTTTTAAAGCCTTTATTTTAAGGGTTTTTGGTAATCTTTTGCAACTAGCATCTCTGTGTAATTTGCCCTCTCTTTTTCGCTTCGCAACATCATCTAACTCAGCTTGTGTGCAGTTTTTTGGACCATAACTATCGTCTAATTTAGTATCTAGCTTTTCGTCGCTATCTATGTCATTGTTATTGTATAAGTGACCAAACCAATAAAGCCTAGCCATGACAATATCATCTTTCGTAACGCCCTTTGGAAGTTTTATTTCATTTTTAGAGCTATTGAAAGTATCCCCTATGCCACCGTCGTTAAAAAAATCGCCGTCATATACACTTGTGCCAGATTCCGTCATAGTATCACCAGGCATAGGTTTTATGACAGGGGCACCCGCTGTCAAGATATCACCAAATACATAAGTTCCTTCACCACCAAATCTTCTACTAAGGTTTTGGCTCTGAGGATTTAATGGGTCGAGATTGCTAAAATTTATGAATTGTTTTTTTCCATTTTCATCATACCAGACATTGTCGCTACCATCAGGGTTTTTTGGAGCAAGACCACCCCATACATTTAGATTATTAATTCCACTACCACCGTATGTTATGGTACCTAAATGCTCGCCCAAAAAATCAGAAGGAATTTCACCACTATTTGGAATCTCATCTGCTCTTGCAGTAGGTTTAAAATATTTAATATTACTGGCATAGCCGTCGTAGAGTTTATCATCACCGAACGCGCCAACGCTAACTCCAAACAAAATCAACATAGCAGATAACGCCCTGCTAAATACCTTTTCTTTTTTCATAATATGACCTCCATCATTTTATGTGTAAAAATTTTCTCTATTTTATTACTAAATCGCTTAAAATAAATATAAATTTAACCTTCGAAAATGTGAATAATCAAGGCATTTAGCGGATTTTTTATTTTTGTTATTTGGGCGAATTTATTTGCGCGCAAATTTACAAACGAAAAAATGCAAATTTGGCGTTCGGTGATTTGAAATTCGTAGATTGCTTCGTCGCTATGCTCCTCGCAATGACAATAGCGAGCAAAATTTGTCTAATCTGTCATTGCGAGAATTTGCAAACGAAAATTTGTTTAATCTGTCATTGCGAGAATTTTGCGCTAGCAAAATTCGTGGCAATCTACGAGCATAAACTACCAGACGCTATAATCTGTGTCATTGCGAGACGGCAACGCCGTCGAAGCAATCCAGTAAAATTTCAAATAAATTTCAAAAATTTTATAACTTTTAAATTCTGATAAAATTTTCTGCGAATTAAAATTTTGCTTGAATTCCCCTGGATTGCTTCGCTACGCTCGCAATGACAGCAAATTGAGCGTTCGGTAATTTTAAATCGTAGATTGCTTCGCTCGTTACACTCGCTCGCAATGACAAATTAAGAGTTAAAAAATTCCCTGGATTGCTTCGTCGCTATGCTCCTCGCAATAACAATAGCGAGCGAAATTTGTCTGATTTGTCATTGCGAGAATTTACGAGCGTGAAAATTGTCTAATCTGTCATTGCGAAAATTTTGCGTCAGCAAAATTCGTGGCAATCTACGAGCATAAACTACCAGACGCTATAATCCGTGTCATTGCGAGACGGCAACGCCATCGAAGCAATCCAGTAAAATTTAGAGCGAGTTTTTTAAAATTCCATAAAATATAAATTTCGATAAATTTTTCTGTGAATTAAAATTTTTTTTGAATTCCCCTGGATTGCTTCGTTACACTCGCAATGACAGCAAATTTAGCGTTCGGTAATTTTAAATCGTAGATTGCTTTGCTCGTTACACTTGCTCGCAATGACAAAACCCGCGCATAAAACCGCCAAAATTCAAACGCAAAGAAAAAATTTAACTAAAAATTTGTATAATACGCGTTTTTCTTTGAGCTTTTCGTCTAGCGGCCCAGGACGCTACATTCTCAGTGTAGAAACGCGTGGTTCAAATCCCGCAAGGCTCGCCATTTGCGCTAAATAATCCCTCTTCGCCCAATGTGTAAATTTTATCCGCCACGGCACCTATAAATTTCTCATCATGGCTCACGATAATCTCGCTAATATCGAGGTTTTTTAGGATTTTTGCGACGCGCGATTGCATAGCAAAATCAAGCCCAGTCGTGGGTTCATCGAGCAAAACTATCTCAGGCTCGCACACGATCACCCCAGCAAGTGCTACGAGTTTTTTCTCGCCGCCGCTTAGATGATACGGCACGGCGTCCCTTAAATGCGAGATTCCAAAGCGTTGCAAAATCTCATCAACTTGGATTTTTATCTCGTCTTCGCTTAAAATTTTTCGCGGTTTTATGTGGTGATTGTGCGGCGTGGTGAAAATTTCGCTAGAATTTTGCTCTAAATTTTCGCTCGAATTTTTACGGAAAAATTTTAAAATTTTAGCCTTTTTTGCGCCTCCGTTTTGCCCCTTTTTTATCGCTTCGTTTCGCGCCCTAAGCCCAAATGCGACATCGTCAAAGACATTGGCGCAGATGAATTGCTCGTCGGAGTTTTGAAACAAAAACCCGATATTTTGGCGAAATTTCGCAAACTCTTTGACACTAGAAATTTTTTCGTGAAAAATCTCGATCTCTCCGCCACTAGGCGCCCTTAACCCGCACAAAATCTCCAAAAGCGTGGTTTTTCCGCGACCATTTTCGCCCAAGATTACGATTTTTTCCTTGTGCGCGACATCTAAATTTAGCCCCGTAAAAAGGCTTCTTTCGCCCATTTTCGCGCTTAAATTTCTAAGTTTTACCGAACAGCTCAAATCATCTCTCCAAGCCTTGCAAAAAGGCAAATTAATACAAAAAATAAAAATCCGATTTCGAGTGCGCCAAATTTCTCTTTGGCGAAGAAAAATTTCCCGCTAAATCCGCGCGTAATCAGGGCGTTTTGCAGATTTTCTGCCCGCCCTAACGCCCCTAAAATCAGTAGTGCAACGCAGTTTGCGTAAGTTTTGTAGCTAAAAATCGAACTTTTCGCCCTAAATCCACGCACCAAAAGCACGGTTTTTTGGCGTTCTAACTCTGCGCGCAAAAACGCGATAAATTTCACGCAAAAATAAAAAATCGATGAAATTTTATCCCCAAGCCCTAAATTTCGCACCCCGCGTGCCAAAAAATACTCGTCCCGCTTCCAAAAAATCAAAATCGCAAAAAGCATAATCAAATTTGCTCGAAAAAACACAAGCAGTGCAAAGTGCGAATTTTGCGCTATTAGCGCGCTTAGTATCATAAAAAATACAAAAATATTTAAAATCGCAAGTTTTTTAAAAATCTCTTTAAAATCGGCGAAATTTAGCGCCAAAAGGGCTAAAACTGGCAAAAAATAGCTAAGATAAATTTTGCCCCCAAGTGCCACAAAAAAGCTATAAATCACAAAGCAAAGTAGGCTAATTGCGGCGTTTTGGCAGGGGTTAAAAGTTTTGATTTTTGATCCTTATTTGCGTTTTTTTATGGCGTAAAGTGCGCCAAAAATCGCGAAAATTATAGCCAAACTAAGCGCAAAATTTAATAAATTTTGGTTTGATGAATTTTTTAATTCAAGCAAATTTTGCAAAATTTCGCTCGAATTTTGATCTAAATTTTGGCTTTGCAAATTTTGCGAATTTTCCACCGCATTTTCCACTTTAAAATTTATTTTTTTCGCATGACCTGCGCCGCCGTAAATTTCGATTTCGTATTCCCCAGCGCCCAAATTTAGGCTTAAAACGCCAGTTTTATCGGTTTTTGATTCCAGTAATACTGCGCCGTTTTGGCTGATTTTTACATCGCAGTTTTGGCAGGGCGAATTGCCGTAAAAAAAGCTTTTTATGCGCACATTTTCCCCGTCTTGGCTAGCAAAAGCTTTTAGCGAGTGAGCCGGGGCAGTATTCGCCAAAGCTAACGCAAACAGCGCAAAAATGAGCCTTTTCATAGCAAAATTTCCTTTTTTACCCGCACGATAAATTTCAGCGCAAACAGCGCGATAATCCCCTCCAAAACCGCCAAAACTGCCGATTCTAGCGAGATTAGCGTGATAATTGTGTAAAATTCCTTGCCACTAGCAAAAAGGATTAAATCCAAAAGTAGCGTCGAGATGAGTATCGGCACCGCTCCTGCTAGGAAAAACGCCGGCGTGGTGGGCATTTTGGCGCCTCTCCACGCACGCACAAACACTGCGCCCAAAACGGCTGGAAAGCCGATAATCGCGGTATTTACGCCCAAAATCGTAATCCCGCCAAAGCCAAAGAAAACCCCTTGGAGCATGAGCCCCACAAATATCGCTAAAATCGCGTCAGCACCCAATACTGCGCCGATTAATCCACCCAAAATCAAATGCACGGAGCTTACGCCCACTGGCAAATGGATAAATGAAGCGATGAAAAAAATCGCGCTCATACACGCTACTTGCGGGATTTTCTCCACTTTTAAGCGGTATGCGAGATACGCCACCATGGGCGCACTTATCGCCCAGCCTGATATTAAAATTTCGCTTGGTAAAACGCCTTCGCTAATGTGCATTTAATGTCCTAAATTTCGTAATTTTAAATGAAATTTCGCTCAAATTTGAGCGAAATTTATAGGTAAAATTTGCGCCAAATTTCTCTCTTAAATTCATACTAAATTTCGCTCCAAATTTTACGCTGAATTTCACGCGCAAAGCCCTATTTTTCGTAGTCTTTGGTCTGCACCCAAAGCACCGCACCAAGCTCGACACCGTATTCCTTGCCCTCGTGCGCGACTTTTTCGTCATCATCTATTAGCGCCGCAAAGCCCCAATGCCCAGATAGAGGCATCGTAAAGCAAAATTCCCCGTTTGCATTAGTCTTTACAACCTGCGTGATATGATCCTCGCTAGGGGCTTTTAGGCCTGATTTGTTATAGTGCTCGACCTCGACTTCTACGCCCTTAGCTGGGGCATTTTTGTATAATACTGTCCCGCAAAATGAGTTGCCCGCATACAACCCAAATGGGCGCGTAAGTGGCACGATTTCGGCTTTTAGCCCTACTGGCTCGTCCCAGCCCTCGCCGTATCCGTAAGCGTCGATTATGGTTTTTGTCTGGTGGCGGATAAATTTTTCCTCGGCTGGTTCGAAATATGGCTTAGGATCGAAGTAAAATTGATAAACGCCCGGTTCTTTTACCTCAAATTCGGCTGTGAAGTAAGCGTTTTCGCCCTCTTTTTGCGCTTTTAAGCTATCCAAAAACGGCTTTTTCTCGCCATTTATCCAAATTTCAGCCACATTTGGAATTTCTAAATTCATACGATTTTGCTCGAAAGGGTGAGTGAATTCATAAACTAAATTTAGCTTGTTTTTGCTCTCATCTTCGATAGTATCACTATCTGCCAAAACTACGCCAAAGTGCGCAAATGACGCAGTTGCGGCGCAGGTTAGAAGGGATAAAATTTTAAATTTCATATTTGCTCCTTGTGAAAAATTTTAGTTTCGTAATATTACAGAATTTTGCTTAAAATAACACTAAAAATTTTTAGATATTATAAAATTTCGCTTAAATTTGCCCACTTTATATTTTTAAAGTAAAATTTCGCTAAAATCCAAAAATTTTTATTTCACGGAGAAAGATATGATAAATTTACGACTAATCGAGACAAATTTTGACGAATTTAATAAAAAACTAATCGCCAAAAAAGTCCCCGCAGACACGCTAAAAAGCCTACTTGACGCTTATAATGAGTTAAAAGAAAAAAAGACAAATTTAGAAAATTTGCAAGCCGTGCAAAACGCCAAAAGCAAAGAAATGGGCGTCATAGCAAGACAAGGTGGCGACGCCAAAGCCCTAAAAGCCGAGCTTGACGCAAACAAAGCAAAAATCGCAGAACTCGGCGCAGTGGTCAGCGAGTGCGAAGAAAAGCTAAATACTATCGCAGCCGTCGTGCCAAATATCATCGATGATGATGTCCCATTTGGTGCAGATGAAAACGAAAATGTCTGCGTAAAAACCGTGCTAGAACCGCGTAAATTTGACTTTACGCCAAAAGAGCATTTTGAACTTGGCGAAAGCCTTGGTTGGCTAGATTTCGAACGAGGCGTGAAGCTTAGCGGTAGCCGTTTTACCGCGCTTCGTGGGCTTGGTGCGAAGCTAAATATGGCGCTGATAAATTATATGATTGATTTTAACAATAGCCGTGGTTTTGAGCTTGTAAATATGCCGTTTTTGGTGCGTGATGAGATACTTTATGGCACGGGACAGCTACCGAAATTCAAAGACGACCTTTACAAGGTCGATGATGACGAGCTAAATCTGTATCTCATACCTACTAGCGAAGTTACGGCGACAAATTTATTCAACGATGAGATTATCGAAAGTGCGAATTTACCGATAAAGCTTACGAGTTATAGCCACTGTTTCCGTAAAGAAGCCGGTAGCGCAGGGCGCGATACTAGGGGCATGATTCGTCAGCACCAATTCGAAAAGGTCGAGCTTGTGGCGATTACGAAGCCAGAAGATAGCGCAAAAATGCTAGATGAAATGGTCTCTTGCGCTAGTGATTTGCTAGCTTCTTTGGGACTTCCGCACCGCCACATGGTGCTTTGCAGTGGAGATCTTGGTTTTAGCGCAGCAAAAACGATTGATTTGGAAGTCTGGCTTCCCGGACAAAATAAATACAGAGAAATCAGCTCGATTTCAAATTGTCGTGATTTTCAGGCAAGACGCGCGAAAATCCGCTATAAAGATGAAAATAAGAAAAATGCGTTAGTGCATACGCTAAATGGCTCATCTTTGGCAGTGGGCAGGACGCTAATCGCTGTCATGGAAAACTACCAACGCGCTGATGGCACTATCGAAATTCCAAAAGTTTTAGAAAAATATATGTAGGTTTTGGCTTTTCGCAATGACGCATAATCTGTCACCCTGAAATACTGCGCCGAAATCTTATTGTCATTGTAAGCGAAGTAAAATTTACTTTATTTTGTCATTGCGAGCGTAGCTTGCTCGCAATGACTATAAAAAAGTTTTATTCAATTAAATTACTAAACCAATTTAAGCCGTTTAGTTCGATACCAAGCGAAAAATTCCACAATAGGGCAAATTGCGAGCATTGCACTGGCGCCAAGAGTAAATACACTATCAAACAATTCGGCGCAACTAAATATTTCGCTTAAAGTAAATAAAAAAGCGCATACATAAAATAATTTTTCGTCGCTTAGCTTTTGGAGTTGAAGATAAACCAAAATGTATTTATAACAAGCCAAAAATGCAAAAATCGTAAAAATAAAATCGACTATTTTCATATCAATATTTATCAAATTTAAAAACACAAATATTGCAAGATTGAGTAAATTTATAACCCAAAATTCTACAAAATTTGTGCAAACTTTGGAATTTGTATTTTTTTGAATTGTTCTAAAAATAAAAAATCCAATAATCACGACTACGATAAAAATTATCCCGACAACACCCTCAAAAAGCGCAAAATCATCTGCTTTATCTGTTTTTAAAATATCTGTGATTAATGCCGATATTCCAGCGACGGCGTATAATATGCCAAAATTCAGCATAGCTCGCATTCTAACCGAGCGAAAAATTTTCTCTTCCATAATTTACCTTAAACTTTAAATTTCCCCAAAATCGCCATTATCACAGCGTTTGCTTGGTGGGCGGCGCAGGTTACGACACGAGATGAAATAAGTCCTGCACTCATATCGCTTTTGCCGTCGCCACAAAGATATAAATTCGCCCCAAATTTGCGAGTTTGGATAGAATTCGCTCCCCCAAGTCCCGCCATACCCGAAGCACAGATGAAAATTTTATCTTTAAATTCCCCTGCCAAATTCGCTATCATCGCCTTATTTTCGGCTCCGTCGAAGCACTCGCAGATGATTTTTTCGTCCCGTAAAATCTCACGCACATTTTCGCTAGTAATTTTTTCGCCACAAATTTGCACTTTCGCATAAGGGTTAATACCCAAAATTTGCTCTTTTAAAGCTTCTATTTTTGGGCTTCCTAAATGGCGTAAAAAATAGTGCTGGCGATTTAAATTCGAAGCTTCAACAATGTCAAAATCTATGATAAAAAACTCACCCACACCAGCGCGAGTAAGCATTATAGCGACATTTGAGCCAAGCCCACCAGCTCCTAGTATGCAAACCCTGGCGCGTGATAAAATTTCACTCACACCACGCGGATTTCGCGCGAAAATTTCAGCCCTAAATTCGCTCTCGTTTTTTAAATTCAGCATTTCACCCGCCACCGACAAATTCAACGATTTCATAAATTTTAAAATCTGAAATTTGCGAACTTTTCCATAAATCTTTTTTCAAAATCTCTCCGTCGGCTTCCACGGCGATATAGCGCAAATCAAACCCTTGCGAGCGCAAAAATTCTTCCACGCTCATATCGGCGTCAAACTCGCACTCACGCCCATTTACGCGCACTTTTATCATCACTCTTCCCCCAGGCTCGCTCTGTATTCTTCGTAAGTCCCGCGAAAATCCACAATCTCACCGTTTCCTTTAAGGTGCAAAATGCGGTTCGCAAAAGCGTCGATTAATTCGCGGTCGTGGCTAACGCAAATCACGCACCCTGCGAAGTTATACAGCGCCTCGCCAAGAGCGATAATAGCCTCCAAATCAAGGTGGTTGTTTGGCTCATCAAGCACCAAAAAATTTGGCTTAGTTAGCATTAGTTTGCTTAGCATTACGCGGTGCTTTTCGCCACCGCTTAACGCACCCACGCTTTTTTCTTGCTCAGCGCCGCTAAAAAGCATTCGCCCAAGGCACTTGCGAATTTCGTCTAAATCCTTGTTTTTCTCATCTCTGAGATAATCATACAGCTTCGCTTCACCACTCACCGCCGAGCTCGTATCCTGCGCGAAGTATCCTTGCTCGATAGTCGCGCCCACATGCACCTTGCCCTTATCTGGCGCCATTTCGCCCACGATGATCTTGCACAGCGTCGATTTACCCACGCCGTTTCGCCCGATAACTGCGATTTTATCGCCCTTTAAAAGCTTTAAATTAAAATTTTGCAAAATTTTAATCTCACCGAAACTCTTATCAATCTCGCTAAGCTCTAAAATCTCATTTCCAATCTCGCGCCCTAGTTTAAAAAGTATGCTTGGCTCCCTACGAGAAGATGTCGCAATCTCGCTAATGTCGATTTTATCGAGCAGTTTTTGACGGCTTGTGGCTTGTTTGGCCTTGCTAGCATTCGCGCTAAAACGGGCGATAAATTTTTCGAGTTCCGCCTTTTCTTTGACCTTTTTATCTCGCTCAAATTCAGCCTGTTTTTTTATCAAATTTGCCGCGATAAACCAATCATCGTAATTCCCGCTAAACTCACGCACTTTTTTGAAATCCACATCCAAAATGTCCGTGCAGACGCGGTTTAGGAAGTGTCGGTCGTGGCTGATGACGACCATAGTGCCTTCGTGGCGGTTTAGCTCGAACTCCAACCACGCAATCGCGTCGATATCGAGGTTGTTTGTCGGCTCGTCTAAAAACAAAATATCAGGCTTAGGAAACAGCACCTGGGCTAGGAGGATTTTGACCTTGTCACTGGCCTCGATTTCGCTCATTTTTTTGCCAAATTCATCTTCGCTAAATCCCAGCGAACTTAAAATTTTCTCGATTCTCGTCTCATACTCGTAGTTTGGATCCTCTTCGGCGCAGATGATTTCAAGCTCAGCCAAGCGATCGTTGATTTCGTCGGTAAATTCGGGGCTTTCGTAGAGTTTTTCTTTTTCTTTGACGGCATCATATAGGCGTTTGTTGCCATACAAAACCGCGTCTTTTACCAAAAATTCCTCAAACGCAAATTGATTTTGCCCCAAAACGCCAATTTTACGGCCGTTTTCGACGATGATTTCGCCGCTACTATGCTCGACCTCGCCACTTAAAATTTTAAGTAGCGTCGATTTACCCGCGCCATTTGCGCCGATTAGTCCGTATCTATGACCTTTTAGAAGCGTCAAATTTACATTTTCAAACAGCAGCTGTTTGCCAAAACGCATTACTAAATCTTTGATTTCTATCATTTTTAATCCTTGGAATTTAAAATTTTGCGATTATACAAAAAAAGGCTAAATTTAGCCAAAATTTAGGCACTATAATCGCTATCAAGGGCGATTAAAATTTCATAATCGCTAAATTTCGCGCTGACTTCTTTGATGATATTTTGATGTATTTGCTCGCGGTTAATCGCGTCAAAATCAATAATCACATCAAAACTGATGATTTTTTCTATCAAATTTGCGTGAAATCCGTGCATTTGCAAAATTTTTTCATCGCTAAAAACTATTTTTTGAATTTCACTATAAATTTTAGCGATTTGCTCATCTTTTAAATTTAGCGCATAAATGCCCACAGTATCGATAACTACGCTAAATTTGGCGAAAATTTCACTCTGAATTTTTCGCGTGAGTGTATCTATGCTAGCCGCGCTCATATCCTCGCTAACTTCGATATGCACGGAGCCCAGCATTTTATCAGGGCCGTAGTCGTGAAACATCAAATCATACGCGCCAAGCACGCCATCGATTTTCTTGATTTCGGTATAAATTTGCTTTGCAATCTCGATATTTAGGGGACTTCCTAAAATTTTATTGATAGTGTCTTTTAAGATTTCGGCAGCTGTTTTGATAAGCAATAGCGAAATAATCACGCCCAAATACGCCTCCAAAGCCACGCCAAAAAATATAAAAATAAACGCCGCCACTAGCGTTGAAAACGACACTAACGCGTCAAATTTCGCGTCAATCCCACTTGCAATTAGCGAGTCAGAATTCGCCATGACGCCCATTTTTTGGGTGTATGAGCCAAGCACGATTTTTACTACGACCGCAACTGCGATCAAAAATAGCGAAACGCCATCGTAATCTGGCGTGAGCGGAGCAAAAATCTTGCGCACACAGCTAATAAGCGCCGCAAACCCCGCATATAGGATAATCACGCCGATACTTAAAGCCGTGAGATACTCGATCCTGCCATGCCCGTAGGGGTGCTCTTTGTCTGGTTTTTTGCCAGCAAGTTTTAGCCCTACAATTGTAATCACCGAACTTAGCACATCGCTTAGATTGTTTATAGCGTCAATTACGATAGCAATGGAGTTTGTAAAAAACCCAATCGCCCCCTTAAACAGCGCCAAAATCACATTTGTAAGAATTCCAACTAGCCCTGTGCGAACGATGATTTTATCGCGCGGAACGACCTTTTCTGGGATTTGCATAGATTTCCTTTTTGTAATTTAAAAGGCGTGATTTTATCAAAATATAGCTTAATTTGATAATAAAGGAGAAAAAATGCCCTGCTAAATTTAAATCAAAATTTAGCAGGGCAGTGTTTGAGGGAAATATTATTTCTGATACTCTTTTTCTGTTAGCTTATAAGCTTCTTGCAGTTTTTTTATTTCTTCTTGTGATAATTTTTCTTGCGCCATTTAACAAACCTTATATTTTTATGCTATGTCTGTATTTGGAATAATCTTCTCCTAAAATTTCTCGTTCCTTTTTTTCGAGTTCAATCATTCTGCCATTACTTACATTAAATACTACACCTCTTTTATTTAGTTCATCAATCGCTTTTTGCAATTTAGCATATAACGGGTGTTTTGAAATGTCTAGTTTAGTATTATTATTTATTTCTATATAGTGTAGTTCTTCTGTTGCCAATTTTATGCGAATTTTAGATATTGTTTCATAAGGCCAACGAATTTCATTAATCAAATTTTCTGCAATTTCTTCATCTAACTCATCAAGTGGTGTATTCATAATTTTAATACCCAAAGCTTTTGAATAATTTTGATCAAGAATCAATGCTTTGTTCTCCCCAACAGGTTCTCCGAGCAATTCTGCAATAGAATAATATAATCCATTTATATCTTTTGCTCTTTCAGCAAGCCCTTCTCTTGCTCCAAAACTGCAAGGTTTGGTTACTTTTTCGCCAGTTCCAAGAAGGCTATTGCGGTCAGAAAAATCAATATCTTTCAATGTGATTTTTTTAGGTTTTTGCGGCAAATTAACGATTTCTTCGCTACCAACTTCTTCTTTTAAATCTTCTTGTGCGAAAGTTCCGAGTTTGATTTCTTCCATATTTTATACTCCTATTTTTGGGATAAAGTTATAATTTCATATCGCGTAGATACTGCTCGATATTTGGGACATTATCCTTCCTGCAAATCATTGTAGTTGGGATATTTGCCTGTTTTTTGGAAAGAATTTTCAAATTTAGCTTTTTGTCGTATCCAAGCTTTTCGATTATGCTCAGTGGCAGTATCGTCTGCCCAATCCCAGCCTCCACACAGCCCAAAATCGTCTCATAACTAGCAAATTCGAAAATTTTAGCCTCTATTTTGCGAGATTGCAAATATTTCATCGCAAAATCATTATAAGCGCACCCCTTACGATATGCCAGAAACACCATATTTTCGCTCGTTTGCTTTGGACTTGCGATGACCATTGTCTCATCAAAAATATTTAGCGTCATTAAATCTTTATGCTCGACTATCCCGCTTACAAAGGCAATATCAGCCTTGTAATCAAGTAGCCATTTAAGGCACCCAGCAGTCGTATTTGTGGTAAGCTCCAACGAAGCACCCTTAAAGTCATTATAAAGCCTTAGCAGAAACGGCACCACGCGCACCGCAGCATTTGCTTCTGTGGAGACTACGCGCAAACTTAATTCTTTGGATTTTTTAATCTCCTTGTTTAACCGCTCGATTTTGCTTACAATCTCACACGCCCTAGGATAGAGCATTTCGCCCTCTTTGGTAAGCAAAACGCCTTGCGGAACTCTGTGAAAAAGCTTAAAGCCAAGATCGTTTTCTAGCTGTTTGATACGAGCTGTGATGTTTGATTGAGCCTGTTTTAGCTTTTTTGCGCCCAGTGTTACGCTTCGCTCACCAGCGACTGCGACAAAAACTTTTAATAAATTTGAATCCATTTTTATCTCCAAATTTAAGAAATTTTATGAAATTTATGATTTTTGCTTTGCTCTGATAGCCGTTATCGTCTCGCCGCCGATTGCGTAGTTATCGGTGCTAAGCTCATCTATGATGACGACGCAGGTTTTCTCGCCACGCCCTACGACTTTCACAAAAGCATCTGTTAGCTCGCGGACTAAATCCCCCTTCTGCTCCACGCTCAAACCGCCGTCCTCGATAGTCATTTTGACATTGATAAGTGGCATTTTTGCTCCTTTTTTAAAAATTTTATCACACCTAGACTAAGTGCGCTAAGTCCCACAAAAATCGCGGTTAAAACTAGCGCCCTATCGTAGCTTTGATAGATATTAAAGATTTTAGCACAATACAGTGGCGCGATTATCGTTCCTATGGCATACGCAGCCGTTAGCGCACTCATAATCGGTGCCGATGATTTGGGCGCTAGGCTCGCCCCATAGCTCATAAATAGCGCGGTTAGCCCCATCATCGTGTTTCCATATATAGCACCGCTTAATAAATTTAAGATTAAATTTTGGCTAAACACCGGGATTAAAATCCCTAAAATTTGCAACAAAAGCGAGACCATCATCATCTCTACCCCGCCAAATCTCCGCCCCAAATTCACCCACACAAAGGGCCCAAACATCGCGAAAACGCCCACCAAATACCACGCATAAGTGCCCATATTTTCTAGCCCTTTTACGCGGTTTATGATATCAGGCAAAAAGCTAGCCTGCACCACAAATCCCATGCCCTCCAAAAAATATGCGAAGATTAAAATTTTCAAAATTAGCAAATTTGGCAATTTTTCGCTTTTTGCGACCAAAAATTTGGCGTTTTTACCACGCTTTGGTGTGAGTGTATTTAGCGCGAAAATGCTTAAAGGAAGCGAAAAAACTATCAAAAAAACCCACGCGATTTTCCAGCTAAAAAACACAAGAACTAAATTTCCCACAAGCGAGGTTAGCACGATAGAAATACCAGCCGCGCCAAAATAAAACGCCATAGCCTGTTTGTTGTGAGATAGTAGGTCAAAGACAAATGACGAACCCACGCCCATAACCAGCGCCGAACCCACTCCTGCGGCCACTCTCGCGCCAAACCAAAGGTAGTAATTTTCGCTAAATGCTAAAATAATTGTCGTAAAAATGCTTAGAAAAAGTGCTAGTTTAAAAAGCAAAATTTTAAACTCTCCCCCGCGCACAAAGACCGTAGCAAAGGAGCCTACGAAGTATCCAGTGTAGTTTGCAAAGGCTAGAATTCCAGCCCGTTCTACGCTTAAAAAATCACCTAGCATTGATGGCAAAAGTGCTGTAAAAGCAAATCGCGCCGTGCCGATAGCCACGATAAATGCGCAAATTCCAGCTAGTAAAATTTTAATATCGTTAAATTTCATATATTTTCTTAAATTTGGATTTTTGCGAGATTGTATCAATAAAAACGATTTAAAGTCAAATATAAAATAACGATTTGTGATATATGAAATTTATATACCAAACGGCAAAAATTCGCCGTTTGGCAGGTAAAATTTGAAATTTAAGCCTGTGGTTGAATCGCTGAATTATCAGCTAAATTTTCCCTATCGACCTCTTCGATTTTTTCCCACAGCGCGCGCGCAGCCTGCTCGTAGCGTTTCGCACTCACAGAATCTGGCGCATAAAAGCTAATTGGCTTGCCATTATCGCCACCCTCGCGGATTGCGATTTCGATTGGGATTTCGCCGATGACTTTGGTATTGTAAGCACTAGCTAGCTTTTGCGCGCCGCCACGGCCGAAAATATCGTATTCTTTGCCATTATCAGGGCAGATAAATCCACTCATATTCTCAATAATTCCAGCCACTGGGATATGGAGCTTCTCAAACATATCAAGCCCCCTAGCGCCGTCATCAAGTGCTACGGTTTGTGGCGTGGTTACGCACACACCAGCCGTTACTGGCACGCTTTGGGCAAGTGTGATTTGCGCATCGCCAGTTCCAGGTGGCATATCTATGAAAAGCACATCTAAATCACTCCACGCGACATCTTTTAGAAGCTGTTCAATCGCCTTCATTATCATTGCCCCACGCCACATTAGCCCCTGACCTGCTTCGATTAGCACGCCCATACTCATCATCTCGATTCCATGGCTTTCGATCGGCTTTAATCTCTGTCCAATTACGCTAGCTTGGGTGTTTTCCTCGCCTAGCATGCGTGGCATATTTGGACCATAAATATCAGCGTCTAGCACGCCTACTTTTTTACCAAGTTTGGCTAGCGAAATCGCCAAATTTAGGGTTGTTGTGGATTTGCCAACGCCACCTTTGCCTGAGCTAATCATCACAAAATGTTTGATTTGCGGGGCGATATTTTTGCCAGAGCGCGAATTGCTCTGCTCGGGGGCTAGTTTTGGTGTTTTGATCGAAATTTGCGCAGTTGGGATTAAATTTAAAATTTCAGCCTTAATCTGCATTGAAATTTCGCTTTTTTGGCTTGGGATTTCGATATCTATCACAGGATTTTCGCCCTCACTCACGCTTTTTACAAAGCCAAAATCAACGATAGATTTCGAAAACCCCGGATAAATCACGCCTCGAAGCGCGTTTAAAATTTCGTCTTTACTCATTTTTCCTCTTTCTTTGAAATTTGATAAAAGGCGCATTATATTTAAAAAGTTTGAAATTTTTTTTAAATTTAGCCGTTTAAAAAGCCTGTAACTTTGGCGCAAAATTTAAGCGGGAAAATGCGGGTCAAAAGGTTCGCTAGAAGCATAAACCTGCCGTCATACACTAGCGTTTTGCCACTCATCATCGCCTCAAAGCCTCGCCTTGCCACAGCATTTGCATCATCGCTTCGCGCAAAAATTTTAGCGTTTTTTACATTTGCTCGCTCGCCAAAATTTGTAGCCACAGGTCCTGGGCAAAACGCCGTAACGCTGATATTTTGCGCGCGAAGTTCTTCGCCTAGGGCTACGCTGAAATTTCGCACAAATGCCTTGCTTGCGTAATACACGCTCATTTTTGGACCCGCTGTGAGCGAGGCAGCAGAGGCGATATTTAGGATTTTTCCGCCATTTTGCGCTATCATTAAATTTGCGAAATAATGCGTTAAATTTAGCAAACTAGCGATATTTACCTGCACCATTTCAAGCTGTTTTTTTAGGTCGCTTTTAGCAAATTCAGCGCGATCTCCAAAACCTGCGTTATTTATCAAAATATCGATTTTCAGGAAATTTTCGCGGACAAATTCGCAAATTTTATCCACGCTAGTATTTTGCGATAAATCCGCCCCAAAGATAAAAACTCTCACGCCAAATTTAGCTTCAAGCTCGTTTTTTAGGGCGTTTAGTGCGTCAGTATTTCGCGCTGTGATAACCAAATCATATCCGTTCCCAGCACAAATCCGCGCAAACTCGCGCCCCAAACCGCTACTAGCTCCCGTGATTAAGGCAGTTTTATTCATTTATTCTCTTTTGGGAAGTGTTCGCAATTTTGCTCTGCGATTTGGCGCGAAATTTTATACGCGCAAAATTTTGGCCCGCACATCGAGCAAAACTCCGCATTTTTAAAGCCCTCATCAGGCAAACTCTCGTCGTGATATTCGCGCGCACGCTCAGGATCAAGGGAGAGTTCAAACTGCTTGTTCCAGTCAAATTTATACCTAGCGTCGCTCATAGCGTGATCTCGCTCGATCGCCCCGGCTTTGCCGAGTGCGACATCTGCTGCATGAGCTGCGATTTTATGGGCTATTATGCCGTCTCTAACATCTTTTGCATTTGGCAAACCCAAATGCTCTTTTGGCGTAACATAGCAAAGCATACTAGCCCCGTGAAATGCTGCCATTGTCCCGCCAATCGCACTTGTGATATGATCGTATCCCGCACCAATGTCTGTCGGAAGCGGTCCAAGTATGTAAAACGGAGCGTCGTTACAAAGGCGCTGCTCTTCTTTCATATTAAATTCAATCTGATTAAACGGCACATGTCCGGGACCTTCTATCATAACTTGAACATTTTTTGCATTTGCTCTAATTGCAAGTTTGCCAAGCTCGGCAAGTTCGCTCATTTGGGCTTCATCTGTGGCATCATACAAACAACCCGGTCGCAAACTATCGCCCAGTGAGAGCGAAACATCGTATTTAGCGCAAATATCGCAAATAGCGTCAAAATTTTCGTAAAACGGATTTTCTTTGTGGTGCTTCATCATCCAACTAGCCATTAATGAGCCGCCTCTACTTACTATTCCCATTTTGCGTTTGGCAACAAGCGGCATAAATTTAAGCAAAAATCCAGCGTGAATAGTGAAATAATCAACGCCTTGCTTAGCTTGTTTTTCGATACAATCAAGCATAATTTGTGGCGTTAGGTTGTCTAAATCTTTAATGTCATGGATAATTTGATAAATCGGCACCGTGCCAATTGGAACGGTTGAATTTGCGATAATCGCACAGCGAATTTCATCTAAATCCCCGCCTGTGCTTAGATCCATGACGGTGTCTGCGCCGTATTTTATCGAAAGGCGCAATTTTTCGATCTCTTCGTCTATGCCGCTGCTAAGGCTAGAAGAGCCGATATTTGCGTTGATTTTGCATTTCAGCGCCCTGCCAATGCCCATAGGAACTAGGTTTTTGTGGTTTATGTTGGCTGGGATTATGAGTTTTCCCTGTGCGATTTGCGCTCTGATAAATTCGGCTTCCAAACACTCTGTTTTTGCGACAGCCTCCATTTGTGGGGTGATAACACCATTTTTAGCGTAAAAAAGTTGAGTTGGGGTTGCGCAGTCTTTTAAATTTGGGGTTTGCATTTTTGACCTTTCGTGCGAAAATTTGTGAAATTTGATAGAATTTTACTACAAAAAAGCAAAATTTAAATCTTTTTTGCGTGTTTAAATTCGTAACACCCCTTGGCAAAATTTGCAAAATTTAGCCAAAATTTCACTATTTTTTAAATTTAATATGTATAATTTCGTAACATTTTTAAAATTTTAGGAAATCAAATGTCTGAAATATCACTCGTTTTACTCGCCGCTGGGGATTCTACGCGCTTTGCTAGCCCCGTAAAAAAGCAGTGGCTTCGCATAGGTGATGATCCGCTGTGGCTACATGTCGCCAAAGATCTCGCAAAAAAGGCAAATTTCGCAAAAATCATAATCGTAGCTAATCCGCAAGATTTAAAATACATGCGCTCATTTTGCGATGAATTCGAATTTATAGCCGGTGGCGATATGCGCCAAAAATCACTTAAAAACGCCCTTGAAATGGTGCAAAGCGAGTTTGTTTTAGTAAGCGATGTAGCCCGGGCTAGTATTTCTCAAAATCTCATAAACTCGCTACTTGAAAATTTAGGCAAATTTGACTGCGTAAGCCCATATTTAGGCGTAAATGACACGGCGTATTTGGGCGAGTGCGAGATAGCGCGCGACGAAATCAAACTAATCCAAACCCCGCAACTCTCGCGCACAAATTTATTAAAAAAAGCCTTGCAAAGCGAGCAAATTTTCACAGACGATAGCTTAGCCATAAAGAGCGTGGGCGGGACTTTGGGCTTTGTAAAGGGCGAAATTTCGGCTAGAAAAATCACGCGAATTTGCGATTTAGAAAATTTTGATTTTCCTAGCGTTTGTTCGGACATTTTTTGCGGAAACGGCTTTGATGTGCATGCCATGCAAAAGGGCGAATTTATCACACTTTGTGGCGTAAAAATCCCGTGCGAGTATTCGCTTATCGCTCATAGCGACGGCGATGTGGCGATTCACGCGCTAATCGATGCAATGTGCGGGGCAGCTGGGATTGGTGATATTGGCGAGCTTTTCCCTGATACAGACGAGGCTTACAAAGGGATTGATTCGAAAATTTTGTTACGAAAAGTAACAGATAAAATTCACCGCTATGGCTTTGAAATCGTAAATGCTGACATTACCATAATGGCGCAAAAGCCCAAACTAAGCCCATACAAAGAGCAAATGCGAAAAGCTTTGTGCGAAATTTTAGCCACGCGCAAGGTAAATGTCAAAGCCACCACCACCGAAAAACTAGGCTTTGTGGGCCGAAGCGAGGGCATTGCGGTGATTGTAAGTGTGAATTTAAAGTATTTTGACTGGAAAAAACTGCTTATCAAGGATTAGTTTTGAAAATCTTAATCGCCGAAAAGGAAAGCTATCTGGCAAACTCACTTAGCCTAAAACTAAGCGCGCTAAACCACCAATGCACCGTGGTTTCCACCCTGCCACTAGCCCTGAACGCTGGGGAGTTCGACGCTGTTTTGCTCTCATCATCGTGGGGGAGTGGCGATTTGCTAAGCGTGATTGCGCGCCACAAAAACGCAGTCGTGATAATGCTAGTATCATACATCAGCAACGACACGGTTACAGCGCCCATAAATGCGGGCGCGACGGATTATATTTTAAAGCCGTTTATGATAGAAGATCTCATCAAAAAGCTCGATCACTACGCGTATTTTAAACAAATTTTGCGTGAAAAAGAGCGAAACGACGAACTCTTGCGCGCGCTAAAAGAAATTTACGACACGCCAAAAATAAACGCGCAAAAGCTCAAATTTCCGCTTTATTTAAAGGGTTATGATGAAATTTCGCGCCTTTTATGCGCTCATCAAATCGCCCAAAATTTTGGCGCAAAAATCATAATCGCTAATGGCGAGGATTGCGAAAACTTAAAAATAAAAGATGAAATTTTATTCGTGCAAAAATTTGATAAAACATCGCCCGCCAAAAGAGCGCAAATTTTATCAAATTTCGCCGAAAAACGGCTAGTTTTGGAGGTTTGTTCTATGGAATTTAGCGAAAACTCAAATGAAATTTTACTCTCTCCATACTGCGCGAAAAACAAAATTTTAAGCCTGGAAGAGTATTTGAAATTTGCGATTTTAGCGCATCAGGGCGAGTATTTTGACTCTGAACTCGCCTCGATTTTGGGGATTTCGCGAAAATCGCTTTGGGAAAAGAGAAAAAAATATGGTATCACGCGAAAAAAATAGCATTGAGATTTCAAAAAGCGAGCTTTGCGCCCTGCACCTTTTGAAATTTGGGGCATTTGGGGGCGAAGAGAGGCTAAAAAACGGCAAAAATTTCGCCTTTGTAGCGGGGAAATTTAGAGCTGGCGCAGAGGTAAATTTAATCTGCAATGGCGAAATTTGCGGAAAATTAAAAATTATTTCATCGCAAAAAATCACAGACGAAGAAAAACAAAACTCCGTTTTTGAAAACAAACGCCCAGGAAATGAGGCGATTAGGGGCGAGCTTAGCCTAAATTCGCATATAATTGGTGATGAGTTTGCGGAATTTTTCGCGCGAAAATCAAGCTTTAAAAACCCCAGAATTTCAGCCTTTTTCACCATGGCAGATCCCTTGCACAGGGTGCATGAAAGGTTACTTCGCCTGATGATAGACAAGGCTGATTTTGTGGTGATTTTTTTGGTGGGTTCGAGCAGGGTTGACGCATTTAGTGCAAATTTGCGCAAAAAAACCTTGGAGTTTTTGTGCGAAAATTTCCTTGTAAAAGGGCGGGTTTTACTCATAGATTTAAACAATTTTAGCGCGCTAAATAACCACTCCGACCCCACGCTTGAATGCGCCATAGCGCACAATCTAGGCATAAATAAGGTCGTATTTGGGCAAAAACACAAGCATGTGGCAGGCTACTTCGACCACGGCGATATGCACTCTGTGCTGGATTTTTGCGATTACGAAAATTTCGAAATTTGGCTTATGCCAGAGTATGTGTATTGCAACAAATGCAAGGTTCTTTCTAGCGTGAAAAACTGCCCGCACGGCTCGCACCACCATGTGCATTATCACACGCGCAACCTCAAAGCCATGCTCTATGCTGGGATTTTGCCACCTGCGCTTTTCATGCGAAAGGAGATTTCGGCGATGATTTTGGCCGAGCTTTTTCCTAATCGCTTCGCCGATTTGCAAGCCCTTTATGATGATTTGTTCCCTAACGACGGGCTTATCGAGCCTAGAAGTGAGAGTGAATTTTACGAAGAGTTAATGAGGCTGTATCAAACCAGCGCGCTAAAAACTTGAAATTTGAAATTTAAAAGGAGATAATTTGAATAAACTATTTGTTACATTTTTTGGAAGTGGGCTTTTGCGACCTGCGCCTGGGACTTGGGGGAGCGTGGCAGGCTGGATTGTAGGGCTTGTGATTTTATCACTTGCGGGAGGAACGACGCTGTTTTTGTGCGCTGCTCTGGTTTTTGTAATCTCGCTAAAAATCATTGACGAATACGAAAAACAGGTCGGTTCGCACGATAATAGCGAAATCGTAATCGACGAGGTCGTGGGCGTGTGGATCGCTATGAGCATCGGTGCTAGCGTAGGCGAGGTGTATGGGATAGATTTCGCGCAGATTATTTCTGGCTTTGAAGCTAGCCAGCTTTCGTGGCTTGCGATGATTTTATCCCTTGTGCTATTTAGGGTTTTTGATATATGGAAGCCATCTATCATAGGGCGCGCCGATCGCGATATCAAGGGCGGTCTGGGCGTGATGAGCGATGATGTGCTAGCTGGATTTTTCGCTGGGCTTGGGGTTTTGATTATTTTTTCGTTGATGATTAAATTTGGACTTGGAGGGCTGATTTTTTAATCAGCCTCTACCTACATTAAAGCGAGAATATTTTTTAAATGTCTCTAAATTATGGAAAGTTTTGCAAAGATTGCTTTTTTTGTTTATAGGATAAAGCTCCATAAAGTATAAATTTCCGTCGTGTTTGAGCGTGATATCTGCGCACATTTCCATATTTCCCTTAGATTTGACGCCCACGCCGTATTTGATAGGCTTGCCGACTACGACTTTCGCGTTTAAATCCTCGTCGCTAAACTGGCGCACGCTTGTCATGTTTTTAAGCTCTCTAAATTCGCCCTTAGCGTCATAATCGCTTTTGATATCCTTAAAAAACCTATCCAAATCCGTCACAGCAGAAGCCGCCAATGGTCCGTCTGTAAGAGATGTAAATTTCGGCCACACAACCTTAACGCCGAAAAAAATCACAACTATGATTAAAATCAGACTACCTAGTCCGTTACCGCCTGCTCCGCCTTTACTCATCTTTTCACTCCTTCATCGATGTTTTTTGAAATAGCCTCTATTTTGCTAGAAAACATATAATTTTCATAACTCTTTTGAATATATGCCTTCAAAAGCTCGCCCACATCTACATGCAAACCATCTCTTGCGATCTCGCGCCAGTCCCGCTCGAAGCTGAGTGCAAACTCATCTTCTAAGCTAATAGAATACTCTTTACTCAAAGATTTGCTCGTAAATTTAACTGAAATTTCTCTCATTTTTAGTTGTCAAATTCATCTTTTGCAAAAATTTCATCTAGTTTTTTGCTAAGCTCCTCGTCGCTTAGTTTGCGATACTCGGCGTCCTCTTCTAGCGTGCCAAGCTGCATACTAATCGCCTCATTTTGCGCTTTGATACTAACTAGCTCTGCGCGCAATCTCGCGTTTTCTTCCCTAGCCTCGCTGTATCTTCTGATAAGCTCCTCGACCTTTTGACCCAAACTCTCGACTTTTTTTTCTTCGTCAAAGATTGATTCCATATTTGTCCTTTTTTAGATATAATTTAAAGTTTTTATTCTAACCAAATTTAGCTTTAAAATAAAGGAAAAATTTGCAAAATTTTAAAATATCATCAAAATTTACCCCAAGCGACGATCAAAAAAACGCGATAGAAAAAATCGTGCAGGGTATCAAAAACGGCGAAAAATATCAAACACTGCTCGGAGTTACTGGAAGCGGAAAAACCTTTACTATGGCAAATATCATCGCAAAGTTGCAAATTCCAACTCTCATAATGACACACAACAAATCCCTTGCAGCGCAACTTTATAGCGAATTTAAGGGCTTTTTTCCGCAAAATCATGTCGAGTATTTTATCAGCTATTATGATTATTATCAACCAGAAGCCTACATCCCACGCCAAGACCTTTTTATCGAAAAAGATAGCTCCATAAATGACGAGTTAGAACGCCTTCGTCTCTCAGCCACGGCTAGTTTGCTTAGTTTTGACGATGTCATTACGATAGCTTCGGTTTCGGCAAACTATGGTTTGGGTGACCCTGCCGAATACAAAGGTATGGTGCTTCACCTTGAACTAGGGCAAAGTTTTTCTAGCAAATTTTTACTTCGCAAACTCGTCGATATGGGATATAAACGCAACGACAATTTTTTTGATCGTGGCGATTTCCGCGCTAACGGCGATACGATCGACATTTATCCGGCGTATTTTAACGACGAAGCCATAAGGCTAGAATTTTTTGGCGACGAGCTTGAAGCGATGTATCATTTCGATGTTTTGGAAAATAAAAAAACAAAAAGCGTGGCTAAATTTATCCTTTATCCCACAAGTCAGTTTATCGTCGGCGAAAACCGCCTAAAAACGGCGATTAAAGGCATTGAAGAAGAGCTTGGCGAGAGATTAAAATTTTTTGAAAATGAAAATAAACTCGTCGAAGCCCAGCGCCTAAAACAGCGGGTCGAATTTGACCTTGAAATGATGAGTGCAACGGGTATTTGCAAAGGAATCGAGAATTATGCGAGATATTTAACAGGGCAAAACGCCGGAGAAACGCCGTATTCGCTGTTTGATTACTACGAGAGCAAGGGGCAAGACTACCTAGTCATCGTCGATGAAAGCCATGTTTCTTTGCCGCAGTTTCGAGGTATGTTCGCAGGCGATCGAAGTCGCAAAGAGACACTCGTAGAATACGGCTTTCGTCTGCCTTCTGCGCTTGATAACCGCCCTTTGATGTTTGATGAATTTATCAGTAAAAAGGGCAAATTTTTATTCGTTTCAGCCACGCCAAATGAATACGAAGTGAATTTAAGTGGCGGAAAGGTTGTGGAGCAAATTTTGCGTCCGACAGGGCTTTTAGACCCCGAAATTCTCATAAAAGATAGCGACAATCAAGTCGAAATCCTGCACGACATGGCAAAAAAGGTCATAGCTAGAAATGAGCGAATTTTAGTAACCGTGCTAACAAAAAAAATGGCAGAAGAGCTTAGCAAATACTACCTTGAACTAGGAATTAAAGTAAAATATATGCACTCAGACATCGATGCGATAGAGCGAAATGAGCTAATCAGGGGGCTAAGGTCAGGCGAATTTGATATGCTAATCGGTATAAATTTGCTCCGTGAGGGGTTAGATTTGCCCGAAGTTAGTTTGATTGCGATTTTTGATGCCGACAAAGAGGGATTTTTGCGCTCGGAAACTAGCCTTATTCAGACTATGGGACGGGCTGCTAGGAATTTAAACGGGCAGGTTGTGATGTTTTGCAAAAAAATCACCCGCTCAATGCAAAGTGCTATCGATATAACCACGGCTAGACGCAAATTCCAAGATGAGTATAACAAAACTCACGGTATAACGCCACACTCGGCAACCAGAAACATAGAAGAAAGCCTAAAAATTGATGATGGGGCTGAAATTTTAACCAAAGCGAAAAAATTAGAAAAAATGCCAGCTGCCGAGAGAGCCAAAATCATAAAAGAGCTTCGCAAACAAATGCTAGAAGCCGCTTCAAAACTCGAATTCGAAAAAGCCGCTGCATTGCGTGATGAAATCGCGAAAATGAAAAAACTCTAAATTTGGATAAAATTTGAGACCATAAAATAAACTCTGACAAATCCAAATTTAAAGCCCATAATTCTCAAACAAAAGTGATTTGTCAGAATTAGATTGATAGTCTCCATTTTTGGCGGGAAAAGATGCCCACCCTACGATACTAGCGGTAAAAACGGCTTTGAAGCATTAAGTGAATTTGATACAAACAATGACGGAATAATAGATAGCAATGATGAAAAATTTGCAAATTTAAATTTACTAGTTGCTTGAATTTATAAATTTAAATTCAAATAATCAAATTTGAGTTTAAATTTGTGAATTCGAATAAATTCAGTATTTTTAAATACTGACCGAATTTGAATTTGCAAAAAAACACAAAGGAATTATATGGATATTTTAATTGTTAATTTAATTGTGGCGTTTGCTTGTGCGTTGTGTATAAAATATATCGCGAATTCACAGATAAACAAATTTGCAAAAGTATTTTTTATCATCTTATTTTTGCTTTTTATTTTCTTTGGATTTTTTGTGTTTGTGTTTTTTCTGACTTTCTTATTTTTAGCATTAATCAAGAAAAAATACAGAGTTAAAATTCACAAAATAGACGAAAAAATAACTTATGAAAAAGTAGAAATTTCAAAAAATGATAAATTTTTATTTGCAAGTAAAGCCCGTTTTTTTGCTACTTTAATGGTTTTATTTTTCACTTGCGGATTTGTATTTGACGGGTTTAAGATACTTAAATTTGAATACGAGTGCAACATTAAAAAGGATTTTAAGATTGAAATCGTAAGTGATGATTATGAGATAAAAGAGAGTGATTATGTGATAATAAAAAAAGATTTTCCATATACTTACACTTCATACCCAGACAGCAATATAAGTTTTTTGTCCAACGATGATTTAAAAAGTTGTTATTACTCGGATTTGTCAGATTTAGCGAAAAAATGTGGTAAAAGTGGTTATAGACATACTGCTGATATTTTTTACCAAAATAATTTGGTAGCAAAAAAGTATGAATATTTTATGCCGTATAACTATTTTATGGCAAAAATGCAATCTATCGAAACAAGTATTCATTATGAAAAATGTGGATATGGATATAACGAAATAATCGATATTTTAAAACAAAACTTAATAAACAAAAATTTCAATGAAAAGGATAAAAGATGAGTATCGTAGGGCGGGTATCCTTGCCCACCAAAAAAATACTCAATTTAAATAAAGCTTCTTTGCTTTGCAAAGCTTTACTCATAATGACACAAAACCAATCGTAAATTTAATCTCGCAAATCGCCACGACAGCATTGTTGCCTCGCACTGACAATAGCAAGCATCGAGGCAGTGTTTTTAGCTTGCGAAATGCAATAATAAATACAAGAGTAAGGATTTTCCTTGAATTGCTTCGGCGTTGCACGCCTCGCAATGGCAAATTTTGCGCCACTGCGAGAATTTGCAAATTTAAGCCGAAACTAAAATTTAAAATTTTAATTCCTAAAACTATGAATCGGCGCAGGTATTTGCCCGCCTCTGGCGATAAATTCAACCGACGAGGCCGAATTTACACTCATCACTGGCGCAGAGCCTAGCAACCCGCCAAACTCGATCATATCGCCCTTTTGGCCTAACGGGATAATGCGCACAGCGGTAGTTTTTTGGTTTATCACGCCGATTGCGGCCTCATCGGCTATCATCGCTGAAATCGTAGCTGCGGGCGTATCGGACGGAATCGCAATCATATCGAGCCCCACAGAGCAAATCGCCGTCATCGCCTCTAATTTTTCCAAATTTAGCGCGCCAGCCTTGACCGCCTCTATCATGCCCTCGTCCTCAGAGACCGGTATAAACGCCCCAGACAGGCCTCCGACTTGGTTGCACGCCATGACGCCACCTTTTTTAACCGCGTCGTTTAAAAGCGCAAGCGCAGCCGTCGTGCCGTGCGCGCCCACGCGCTCCAAGCCCATTTCTTCGAGCACTCTCGCCACAGAGTCGCCAACTGCGGGCGTTGGCGCAAGCGAGAGATCTACAATGCCAAATTTCACGCCCAGCCTCTCGCTAGCCATTGAGCCGACCAACTGGCCTATGCGGGTGATTTTAAAGGCGGTTTTTTTGACGGTTTCAGCGAGTATATCAAAGCTCTGTCCGCGCACCTTTTCTAAGGCGCGTTTGACCACGCCAGGGCCTGATACACCGACATTTATGACGACATCAGCCTCGCCTACTCCGTGAAATGCGCCCGCCATAAAGGGATTGTCCTCGACGGCGTTTGCGAAAACTACGAGCTTAGCGCAGCCAAATTTGCTTAAATTCGCGGTTTGTTTGATGATCTCGCCCATATCGCGCACAGCGGACATGTTTATGCCGGTTTTGGTCGAGCCTACATTTACGCTAGCACAGACACGCTCGGTTTTGGCTAGGGCGCGCGGGATTGAGCGGATTAGGATTTCATCGCCCTTTTGGTAGCCTTTTTGCACAAGAGCGCTAAATCCGCCGATGAAATTCACACCCACAGCGTGCGCGGCTTCATCTAGTGTGCGCGCAAAAATCGTGTAATCATCTAAATCCGTGGCTGCACCGATGAGCGAAATCGGCGTTACGCAGATGCGTTTATTTACGATTGGGATACCAAGCTCGGCTGAAATTTCATCGCCCACAGCTACCAAATTTTCGGCTTTTTTTGTAATTTTGGCGTAAATTTTCTCGCAGGCTTTTTCGGGGTTTGCGTCGATACAATCAAGAAGCGAAATACCCATTGTAATGGTGCGGATATCGAAATTTTGCTCCTCGATCATTGAGATTGTTTCGGTTACTTGCTTGATATTCATTTGCGCGCCTTAGATATTGTGCATGGCGTCAAAAATCGCCGAGCTTTGGATATTGATTTTGACATTTAGACTAGCTCCGAACTCTTCAAGCTCACTGCGAAGGGCCGTGAAGTCCTTTTTATCATCGCTACTAACCACAGCCATCATTGTGAAAAACTCGTCTAAAACGGTTTGCGTGATATCGTCGATATTTAGCCCAAGTGCGGCTAGCTTGGTAGCTACGCCAGCTACGATGCCGACTTTGTCCTTGCCGACTACTGTTACAATTGCTTTCATGTGTGTCCTTGTAAAATGTGAAATTTAAAGGGGATTATAGCAAATTTGGGGGAAATTTGGAATTTTGAAATTCCAAATTTTAGCTTGCGCCCTCACGGAATAAAACGGCTTTTATGGTTTTTAAAATAATCACAAAATCAACATAAAGCGTCCAATTTTTGACATACCAAATATCCATTTTTGCTCTAATTTTAAAATCAGTATCGCCTCTACCCATAACCTGTGCTAGTCCCGTGACGCCGGGTTTTACATGGAGTAAAATTTTCATATCAGCTTGGCTTATTCCTCCGTTTTCTCGCTCTCCGACCACAAACGGGCGGGGACCTACGATACTCATATCACCTTTTAGGACATTTATGAGTTGCGGAAGCTCATCAAGCGAAGTTTTACGCATAAAATTTCCGATTTTTGTAATGCGTGGATCGTTTTTATATTTATGATATTTATCAAAAAATTCGACTTCATCGGGATTTTTTTCAAGATAATTTTTCAAAATTTCATCGCCATTTTCTCTCATAGAGCGAAATTTAAAGCAATTAAAAGGTCTGTTATTTCTGCCTGCTCGTGGTTGCGAAAATAAAATTTTTCCCTTTGGTTCTTCGATTTTCATTAAAACAAAAATCACAAAAAAAGCCACAACCAAAAATGGTAAAGCCAAAAGCACGACAATGTAATCAACCAAACCCTTCATAAAATAATTTATCGGCTTTAACAGCGAATTTTCCAGCAAAAATAAATTCGTGCGAGAGTTAAAAAGGCTGAAAATTTCTCCGCCAGCAAAATCATATCCTTGCAAAGCGGGAGTGAAAATCACCTCGCGGTTTTTGATGACATTTTCTTCGACCAACCTGTTTAGCTCATCAATACTCTTTAAATTTTTATTTGCGATAAAAACGGTCTCGTAGTCATCGCCACGGGTAAATTTATAGCCCAAATAGTGATTTTTAAAGATTTCACGGCGGAATTCTTTATCGCCATTGATAACCCTAGCGTTTTTTTGCCAAATTCCAACGCGATAAAGGTATTTTTTAAGAAAAAATTTGCACATCGGTATCAAAACCGCGCACAGCCCAAACGCCAAAAATATCACAAATCGCGAGTGCGAGACATTTTTGTTAATCGCAAGCAAGAAAAAAATCATCACCAGCGCAAACATACATGATGAAAACACAATATAACTTTCATGCCAAAAATCATAGCGTTTGGTGTAAATTTTGCGATACGCTAATGTGCCGATAATCAAAACATATATAAAAAATGATCCAATATAGGTGCTGTAATGCTGCGGTGTATTGCCTGCAAAATCGAATTCTATGAAATTTCTCACGCTCACAGCGATGAAAAATGATATCAAAATGCACAAAACATCAGCTACTAAAAGTATAGCCATAGCATAAAATTTTTTCATAATTAAATTTTCCAAAAATAAATTTGCGACATTGTAGCCAAATTTTAGTTTAATTTTGATAAAATTAGAACTTTTAAGATTTTTAAAATATTCGTATTGATTAATGTAATACACACTGGCTTGGCGCAAGTTTGATAGCAAGGGAAAAATCAAAAATTTTCGCTATAATCGCGCCAAAATTTTAAGGCAAAATTTTAAGGATAATAGTGAAAATCGCACTTTTTGGCGGGAGTTTCGATCCGCCTCATGCCGGACACGACGCGATAGTAAAAGAGGCTCTAAGCGCAAATTTAGCCGATTTGCTAGTGATTATGCCAACTTTTATAAATCCGTTTAAGTCCGAATTCACAGCCCCTCCAAGCCTGCGCCTAAAATGGTGTCAAAGCCTTTGGGGTGAGCGCGAAAATATCCTTATTAGCGATTACGAAATCTCGCAAAACCGCAAGGTTGCGACTATTGAAAGCGTGAAATTTTTAAAACAAAAATTTAACCCTAGCCAAATTTACCTCATCATCGGCGCAGACAATCTCGCCGAGCTTGAAAAATGGCAAAATTTCGAGCAGTTGCGAGATTTGGTTTGCTTCGTGATCGCCACCAGAGAGGGCGCTAGTATCCCCACAAAATGGGCAAATTTGCCAAAAATTAATATTAATGTTAAAATCTCTTCCTCATCTTTTCGCGCTAGTTTAAAAGGCGAAATTCCAGCGCAAATCAAAGATGAAGTAATAAATTTTTACAAAGGAAAAAAATGCAAGAAGTAAGACAAAGAGCCGAAAAAATCGCTCATATCCTAAGCGAAAAAAAGGCCGAAAATCCCCAAATCATCGACATGAGCGAGAAAGAATACATAGCTAAATTTGTAGTCATCGCCACGACCTTTACTGGTCGCCACGCATACTCACTGATTGAAGAGATGAAAACCACTCTCAAACCAGCTGGCGAGGAATTTTTGGCGATTGAAGAAGGCGATGATTGGAGCGTGGTTGATTTGGGCGATATAATCGTGCATCTTATGAGCGATACATACCGCGCCAAATACGATATCGAGGACTTTTTAGCAAAACTTAAAAAAGAAGAGTTCTAATGGAGCGTCAAACTTGGAGTAACAAACTCACCTATATCCTAACCGTCGCAGGCGCAACAATCGGCTTTGGCTGCACCTGGCGTTTCCCGTATTTAGTCGGCGAAAACGGCGGTGGGGCGTATGTTTTTGTATTTTGCGTAGCGATGATTGCGCTTGGAATTCCAATGATTTTGGTCGAAAATGTCATCGGACGCAGGGCGCTAAAAAATTCAGTCGATGCCTTTGGTGTGCCAAAACTTAATGGCGAGCAAATATCGCAAAAATGGAAAATCGTAGGCATTATGGGGCTAATTGGCGCGTTTGGAATTTTGGCTTATTATATGGTGCTTGGCGGCTGGGTTCTGACATACATTATCAACATAATCAATGGAAATTTCAATCTCTCCGCCCCGATAACAGACCCAAAATTTACGGAAAATTTCTACAACGCAAATATCGAAAACAACCCGCTTTGGATCGGAATTTACACATTTATTTTCGTAGCTATTAACTGGTATATCCTAAAAAAGGGCATAATAGATGGAATCGAAAAATTTGTCAAATTTCTCATGCCAGCACTTTTTTTGTGCTTTATCGCGGTTATTGTTACAAATTTGACCCTGCCTAGCGCGACAGCGGGCGTGGGGTTTTACCTTAGTATCGATTTTGCCAAAATCACGCCAAAGCTTCTAATCGATGTGCTAGGGCAGGTATTTTTCGCCCTATCTTTGGGATTTGGCGTTATGATTACCCTTTCTAGCTTTTTGGACAAGGAAGAAAATTTAATCCAAACCGCCACACTCACAGCCGTGATAAACACGATAATTGCGGTGCTTGCGGGATTTATGATTTTCCCTGCGCTCTTTTCTGTGGGTTTAGAGCCTACAAAGGGCACAAGGCTAGTGTTCGAATCCCTACCTATCGCGTTTTCGTATATGCCATTTGGCAATCTAATCGGCGTCGTGTTTTTGTCGATACTGCTCATCGCAGCACTTACCACATCGCTTACGATTTATCAGGTTTTGATAAATTATGTCGAGGAAAAATTCAACCTCACCACCATAAAATCTACAAATATCGTGCTTTTAGCTATTTTTGTGCTAGGAAATATCCCTTGCATACTTTCAAGCAATATCTTGGGCGATGTGCAAATTCTCTCTCGCTCGATATTTGACGCGTTTGACTTCGTGAGTGCAAATATTTTCTTTGTCCTAACAGCCTTGATGTGTAGCCTTTATGTAGGCTGGGTGCTAGGCGATGACGCCGTGTATGAGCTCACGAACGGCGGAAAACAAGGCGCAGGTTTAGCCAAAATTTGGCTAGTATATGTGCGATTTGTGCTACCACTAATCATAGCGGTCGTCTTTGTGTATGGAATTTTTGGATAGAAATTTATGATTTTATTTTTTCTTACAATGTTTCCGATTTCGCTAATGCCGGGCATTAATATGATTTATGCGCTAAATTTAGGCATGTCGCATGGATACGCACGCTCGCTTCCTGCGCTCATAGCCCAAACTATCGGCATTGCACTCGTTTCGCTTGCTTGCATTTTAGGCATTGCTGGGCTTTTGATAACGCACCCAAGCGCACTTTTTGTAATCAAGGTTTTGGGCGGAATTTACATTTTATACCTTGGAATTTCGCTTTTTAGAAGCAACGGAAAATTCGAAGAAAAAGAGCAAAAAATAGAGAAAAATTTATTCGCGCAAGGCTTTGTGATTTCTACGACAAATCCCAAAGCATGGATATTTTTCGCCGCGATTTATCCTAAATTTATCGATGCTAACCAAATTTTGGGTTATTATAATTTCGGCTTAATCGGCGTAATGTGTCTAAGCGAGATTATCGCGCTTAGCGTGTATTCACTCGGTGGAACGATTTTGAAAAATTTGCTTAAAACACATTTGCGATATTTAGAGATTTTTTGCGCGATTTTAATGTGCGTAATCGGAATTTTGATGATTTTTAGATGATTTAAGGAGGGAAAATGGCAGAGAGGTATGAAGGCTACAATTTTAGACTAAAAGATTCGCTTTTGGGCGTGCAGTTTCTGTTCGTAGCGTTTGGCGCGCTGGTGCTGGTGCCGATTTTGACAGGGCTAGATACTAATGTCGCACTATTTACGGCTGGTATCGGAACGCTTGTTTTTCAGCTTTGCACGAGAAAACAGGTCGTGCCGATATTTTTGGCTAGTTCGTTTGCATTTATCACGCCGATAACTTTCAGCGTATCGCAATGGGGCGTGAGTGCGACAATGGGCGGATTAATGGCGGCAGGTTTGCTCTATGTCGCACTTAGCTTTGTGGTTAGATACAAGGGTGATGGCTTCATACACAAGCTCTTGCCCCCAGTCGTCGTGGGTCCTGTAATCATCGCAATCGGCCTAATCCTAAGCCCGACAGCTGTGAATATGGCTATGGCAAAGGATATCGACGCGATCCCGCAAACCACCGCGCTTATCATCGCTTTTATCTCGCTAATCGCCACGATAATCGCCATAATGTTTGGCAAGGGTATCATCAGGCTAATACCGATTTTATCTGGTATTTTTGTAGGATACATCGCCTCGCTGTGCTTTGGGATCGTGGATTTCTCGCCCATTAGCAACGCAAAGTGGTTTTCCGTGCCAAATTTCAGTGCACCAAGCTTTAATCTAAACGCGATTTTATACATGCTTCCAATCGCCATAGCCCCTACAATCGAGCATATCGGCGATATTTTGACGATTAGTAATGTCACAAAGGAAAATTTCTTAAAAAACCCAGGACTTAAAAGCACGCTTTTGGGCGATGGCTTGGCGACTACGGCAGCTGCGTGTTTTGGTGGTCCGCCAAATACCACTTATAGCGAAGTTACAGGCGCTGTGCGCTTAACCAAAGCCTTCAACCCAGCCATTATGACATGGACAGCCATAACTGCGATTTTGCTTGCATTTGTGGGCAAACTAGGCGCATTTATCGCCACAATCCCGGTGCCTGTCATCGGCGGAATTATGATTTTGCTCTTTGGAATCATCGCTTCTGTGGGCATGGAATCTCTCATCAAAGCCAAAGTCGATCTATCAAATCCGCGAAACATGGTCATAATCTCGCTAATCTTAGTCGTTTCAATCGGCGGGTTGGTGCTGGATTTTGGTTTTGCTAAATTTAGCGGAATTGGCCTAGGAGCAATCGTGGGCGTAGTTTTAAATCTAGTCCTACCAAAGGTCGATAAAATCGAAGAAATGGACTTCGAGCAGTTAGAAAGCGACGAAGAATAAACTCAAAATTTAAAGATAAATTTGCAAAAATTTATCTTTAAATTCCTACTAAAATTCCAAATAAAACAAAATTTGTAATAAATTATAATTATGTAACATTTTAAGCAAATTTATTGATTTAAATCAATAAATTTTTACTAAATCGTGCTAAAATACCAACTTAACAAATTTTAAATGAAAGGAGTGCTTTGATTACTAACAAATCATCACAGAAAAAGCCTTTTTCTGTAGCCGGCCTCATTCTTTCAGCCTTGATAGGCTTAGTGTTTGGCTTCGGTGTTTTTACATTTGTCTATGCAGACGGCCTAGTGCATCTTAGCAAAGATCCAATCGCCTGTAAAAAATGCCATGTCATGAACCAAGTCTATGAGAGCTGGGAAAAAGGTGGTCACCAGCATGTCGCTACTTGTGGTGATTGCCACTTGCCACACGACTTTGTCGGCAAATGGCTAATGAAAGCAGAAAGCGGTCTTCACCATGGCTATGCTTTTACTTTCAAGGACAACCCGGTAGCTTTTTCAGCTAGCCCTAAGAGCAAAGCAATCGTGCAACAAAACTGCATTGAGTGCCATAAAGAGTATGCTGAACCAGCGATTCACGCTAAACAAGCAGGTGGCTCAGATGTCCAAAACGAAGCCCTTAGTTGCGTATCTTGTCATAGACAAGCCGGACACGCCCATAATTATTAAAATTTAAATAGGAGTACCATAATGAAAAAACTTTTTGCTACCGTTTTTGTCATCGCGGCACTTGCAGGTGCTGGCGTCCTTGCGCTTTTCGCTGACATTAACAGTAAAAAAAATGAGGATAGAGAATATCCACTAATGCTTACTAAAAACGACGATACTGTTCCAAATATCCAAGAGTGGGGTAAAAATTTCCCAAGCCATCTTGATATGACTTTGAAAATGAAAGACATAAATTTCGAGACCGATTGGGCTGGTTCATTACCATACTCAAAACTTCGCCGCTTCCCAGCTGCTAGCGTATTTTGGAAGGGCTATGCGTTTGCGGTAGATTACAATCGCCCAAGACTTCACTACTATTCACAAATAGATCAAATGGAGACTAAACGCAACAACAAAGAGTATCTAAATTCTCACGGATTGCCTAAATTTAACGGCCAACCAGGATATTGTATGAACTGCCACAGCGGTCATATCATGGCTATAATGAGCGATCCTGATTACAAAGAATTACACGATCCAGCTACTCGCCCAGAGTCATTTAACCAACCAATGGGTTATTTCGACAATGACAAAGAAAATGGCGTATTCAAAAAAGAAGCATGGACAAAAATGAACTCTATCCCATACTTCGATGTTGTTAAAATGATCACTAAAAAACACGGCGAAGATCCTCACGGCGGCGCTCAACTAGGTTCAGCCTGTGCAGACTGCCACCACCCAGATGATATGAGCCTACGCGTAACTCGCCCAGGATTTGTAAATGCAATGGTTGAGCGCGGTTATGAAGCAGATCCTAAATCAGGTATCAAAGGCACAAGAGTCGAGATGAGAAACTATGTTTGTATGCAATGCCATGTCGAATACTATCCAGGCATGAACTCTACACTAGTTTTCCCATGGGCTAAATGGAAAAAAGATGAGCCTTTCAAAATCGAGAATTTCGATGAATACTACGATGAGAAAGCTGCAAATGGTCAGTTCAAATTCGACTACAAACACAAACTAACTGACGCTCCAATCGTAAAAATGCAACACCCAGAAGCAGAGCTATACTCTACAAGTATCCACGCTAGAAGCGGTGTAACATGCGTCGATTGCCACATGCCATACAAACGCGAAGGTGCTAAGAAAATCACAAATCACACTATCCAAACACCTTATGCTGACATCACTGGTGCTTGCAAAACTTGCCACATGCAAAGCGAGCAAGAGCTAAAAGATAGAATTTCATTTATCCAAAATCGCTATGCGTTCGAGCTTAGAAAATGTGAAAACAACCTAATGGCATTTATCCAAGATGTCGTTACAGCACGCGAAGAGCTAGCTAAACACGAGCAATTCTCAGGCCTTGATGCTGACGCTCAAAAAGCAGCTATCAGCGAGGCACTAAAAGATGTTCTAGCTTACCACAGGAAAGCTCACATCCGCTGGGACTTCGGATTTAGCGAGAACAGCTACGGATTCCACGCTCCACAAGAAGCAAGCAGAATCGTAGGCCAATGCCAAACTATCGCGAGAGAGGGTCAAGCAGCACTTGTTAATGCCCTAGCTCCATACGGTATCACAATCGCTCTACGCCAAAACGCAGACGAGATCCCTGAGCCAGAGGTTATCACATCTCACAACTACCCAACAGCGATTGATCCTTCTGATAGACTCAAAAAACTTGACGAGGATATCAAAAATATGAATTTCAAATAATCTTTGATTAATTGAAATTCAGCTGCCCCGAGCAATCGGGGCATTTTTTTTGCCCTAAAATTTTAAAATTTAACCTTCACAAAAGCACTATTTAACGCTAAATTTTGTATAATCGCCAAATTTTATTTTTGAAGGACGCTTATGAACGCAAAGGCATATTTTGGCGCATTTGGAGGGCAGTTTGTCCCAGAAACTGCGATGTTTGCGCTAGAAGAGTTAGAGGAAGCTTACAATAAAATTTCAAAAACCAAAGAATTCCAAGACGAGCTAGCAGATTTGCTGAAAAACTACGCCGGTCGCCCTAGCCCACTTTACCACGCTACGCGCCTTAGTGAGCATTACGGGCATGAGATTTATCTCAAACGCGAGGATTTAAATCACACTGGCGCGCACAAAATCAACAACGCCCTAGCCCAAGCCCTATTAGCCAAAAAAATGGGCAAAAAAAAGGTCATAGCAGAAACCGGCGCAGGTCAGCACGGCGTGGCGACTGCGACAGCTGCGGCGCTTTTGGGTTTAGAGTGCGATGTGTATATGGGCGAAACAGATGCCGCTAGACAGCAGTTAAACGCATTTCGCATGAAGCTACTTGGCGCAAATTTAGTCACTATTTCTGACGGATTAAAAACGCTCAAAGAGGCCACCACAGCGGCAATTCAAGCATGGGTAAATGAGATTGAAAGCGTATTTTATGTCATCGGCTCGGCTGTGGGACCGCACCCATACCCTGCTATGGTGCGCGATTTCCAGCGCATTATCGGCGACGAAGCCAAAGCACAAGCCACAGAACTTGGCATAAAGCCTGATTTCGTCATTGCATGCGTGGGTGGCGGAAGCAACGCGATTGGAATTTTCACTGCGTTTTTAGACGATGAGAGCGTAAATTTAATCGGCGTCGAAGCAGCTGGTCTTGGCGTGAATACACCTTATCACGCCGCGACTATCACAAAGGGCAAACCTGGCATAATCCACGGCATGAAAACTATCGTTTTACAAAACAAATACGGCATGATCGACCCGGTCCATAGCATTTCAGCAGGTCTTGATTATCCGGGTGTGGGCCCACAGCACGCGCATTTGCACGATATCGCTCGCGCCAAATACGCAGCCGTCACAGACGACGAGTGCATAAACGCGCTTAAACTTTGCTCGCGTTTAGAGGGCATTATCCCTGCGATTGAGAGCTCGCACGCCCTAGCCTATCTCGAAAAACTCTGCCCGAATTTGAAAGAGAAAAAAACCATAATCGTAAATGTCAGCGGACGCGGTGATAAGGATATGAACACCGTAATGAATTATCAAAAAGGAACAATCTATGGATAAGATAGCAAGCGCATTTAAGGGCAAAAAGCCAAATATCGGCTACATCGTCGCAGGATACCCAAGCGTGGCGCACACGAAGGAATTTTTATCAAATTTAGACGCTGGCGCGCTTGATTTGCTAGAAATCGGCATACCATACTCAGACCCAATCGCCGATGGCAAAGATATTTTTAACGCTAGTTTTAGCGCCGTGCAAAATGGCGTTACCACAGATACGGTGTTTGAAATTTTAGGCGAAGTAAAGACGCAAAAACCGCTAGTTTTTTTAGTGTATTACAACCTAATTTTCGCTTACGGCGTGGAAAAATTCATCGAAAAATCCGCGCAGTGCGGGATTAGCGGATTTATAATCCCTGATTTGCCATTTGAGGAAAACGAGGAAGTATTCGCTCTGTGCCAAAAATTTAACCTTGCCCTAATCCCGCTAATTAGCGTTACTAGCGAGCATAGAGCCACGCGCCTTTTAAGCAGGGCTAGCGGATTTATCTACGGCGTGGGCGCGATCGGCGTAACAGGCACGAAGCAAACCCCGCTAGATAGGCTAAAAAACATGGTCGCCGACCTGCATAAAATGAGCGATTTGCCAGTGGCTATTGGCTTTGGAATCCGCACCAAAGAAAATGTTTCAGAAATCAAATCCTTTGCCGACGGCGCGATAATCGGCACTGCGATTGTGAATTTGTGCGCGAAATTTAGCGGAGCCGAGCTACAAAAACAAATCGCAAATTTATTTGAATAAAGAAAGAAAAAAATGAGAAAACTACTTTTAATCTTACTTGCAAATTTCGCCCTTGGGGCAAATTTATTACAATACGAAATTTTCAACAACGACGATAGCGTCGATATTGTGCTCTCTTTCGACTCGTCGTATGAGCCAGATATCACGCGCACGATCGACGGGCAGTCTATGAGCCTAGTGCTAAAAAACCTAGGCAGCGAAGAGAAATACAACGAAATGCGCACCAACCAAAAGGTTTTGCGCGGATTTACTATCGCGCCTAAGGGCAACAATGTCGAAATCAACTTCCCCTCAGGGGCAAATTTAATCGCAAATGCAATTTCACAAGACGCGAAATTAAAGCTCTCGATCAATATCAAAAACCCAAATTTCGACCAAAGCCAAATGAGCGTTTCGCCTAGCCAAACCGAAACCGAGCAAGAAAAGCCAAGCTCAAATTCTGGCCTTGGCTGGATACTGCCTAGCATTGTCATTTTGCTACTAATCGGCGCAGTAATGGTGCTCGTGCGCAAATTTAAGGGATTTAAAGGGCGCAAAAGCATAGATGATACCTGGGAGCAGTTCAACTCATCTGTGCTAGAACGCCAAAACAGCGATGAGAGCGAGGATACAGGCGCGCAAGGTAGCGAGCGCAACTATGAGGCGCGGGCAAATTTCGACGATGAAATCAGCGACGAAGTAGCCCAAAACATATCCTTCACCCAAGAGAGCGAAAAATCGTGGCAAGAACTAGCCCAAAGCGACGAAATAGAGGAAGCAGTAGCGGAGGAATACGAGCCACGCGACGATAAATTTGACGATGAAATGCAAGATGAAATAGAAGAAGAATTTGAAGAAGTCCCACAAAACAGCGCTTTTCAAAATACTGCGCCGAAAAATACTGCCCCACAAAGCTCGTTTAGCTCGGAGCTTAAAGAGCGTTTGGAGGCTAAAAGCGATAAAATTTCAGCCTTTGAAAGCGTTTTGCGAAATGAAATCAAAGAGAGCGTGAGCGCAAGCCCTAGCGATATCGGAGTCGAGTTTGTCAAAGAAATCGACGAAAGTAGCACCGCTGTGGTGTTGAAATTTAACGGCAAAAAACACCTTGTCGTGCTAAAAAACTCAAATATCATCGAATAATTCTAAATTCAGGGCGAAATTTAGCCAAATTTCGCCTTTTTTATCAACTCATATTGTAGTTTTTATGCTTTTTCAAATTCTACATAATTTTAGAGTTTGTCACAAATTTGGACAAGTCATATCTTTTGTATCGTAAAAATTATATATTTTTTGCATTTTTTACAACGCACAAATTTTTTCAATAATTTTATTTATTTAAATTTGCTATTTTTTTTATATATTGAAAATTCAAAAAATAAATTAGCGTAAATCAAAATAATCACATAGATATGTATGACAAAAATAAAAAGCCAAAATAAAAAATTAATTGATTCTAGGCTCTTCATTATAAATTCTATATCTGAAACAATAGCTAAAAAAGCAAAATAAAAATTTGGGACAAATATAAGCAAAATCGCAAAAACGCTGACCAAAAAATAACCATTATCACTCAATTTGTAAAAAACATAATAGGTTTTGTATATAAAAATACCGCCAAATAGGTAACCTAAAAAAATAATAATATTAATCAGCAAGCTATCATCAGATACAAGATTGCGAAAATGCAAACAACTCGCCAACATAATAATCAAAACTCCAATCAAATATAAAATCCAAGAATTTTTGTTTTTTGCAGTTTTTGACATTATGTAAAATTGCTTTATTTTGATTAAAAGCACAGAAAATAAAGCAAAATAAGCCAAGCCTAAATTTATCGAGCTTGAAACTGGGAGAAAAACTATACACAAAAGACAAACGCTGACTATAAGTAATTGAATATGTATATATCTCTTATATTTTTTTAAATCAGTTTTTATTAAGTGCATCGTTTAAATTCTTTATATTTTTCTATATTATTCTAAATCCTGCTTCTTTTTCACAGCCTCGTAAATTTCATCTACGCTGGTTAAATTCTGCTCGATAAATTTTTGCGCGCTTTGGCGGGTTTTGCGCCCGAAAATCCCGTCTTGCTTGGCTCCGACAGCCTTTTGGATAAAGAGGATTTTCTCTTTTTGACTGATATTTGCGCTATCGTTTGCGTCGCGGATTATCACGACGGTGAAATTGCCCTCGTCCTTTATCGCCACGGGCGCGCTCGCAGTATTTTCAGAGCCAAATTTCGCGCACAGCTGGCTGGCTAAATTTTCAAATTTGCCCGCAAGCGCGATTTTTGGGACGCTGTTTTTAGCCGCCAGCACCCCATACACGCCCCCTGCTAGCACAAAAGCAGCCAAAATTTTCGCAAATTTCACAAACGCAGGGCGATTTCGCAGACTTCTGCGGTATTCGCTTGGGATTTCGCGCTGTTTTATCAGCGTCCAAACGCTACTTAGCCCCCACAGCACCGCACCGCACACGCCAGCAACCAGCGCAAAAATACATAATACGCCAAAAATCCCCACTAGCGCGCTTTTACCAAACGCTCCCGCCATAAATCCACACGCTCCAAGCGCGCCTAGCACCCATACTATCGCGCCTAGCACGCCCCACACAGCGCGCGAGTGCGTAGGCGAGACCCTATCTAGACAGCCCCTTATCATCGCGCTCATATTTCGCGCCATTTCATCGCCGATGAAGCCCTCGCATGAGCGTTTTACGATATTTGCAGCCTCGTCCTCGCTAGGATTTGGCGCACTAGCGATTTTTTTCATCGCACTATCAAGCACAGGCTGAGCGGAATATTTCTCGAAAAATCCATAAGCCTGACGCGCGCTCATACCGCCTTGGGATTGAATTTTGACCAAATTTATAGCGTCATCGGCGAATAAATCATCGAAAATTTTAGGCTTTATAAAGATACTAAGCGGATCGCCAAAGCCCACCAAAACATAATTTTTATCAAAAATTTCAAACCTTAGCTCGACCACCTTGCATTTGCCGATATATTCGGCCTCGCACGCACTTTCGCTAAGCTCTTCCCCGCTTTGGGTAAAGGCGATTTTGCTAGCAATGAATTCTAAATTTTGCGCGCACAAATACGCCAAAAATTCATCATTATAAGCGATTTGGCGCAGTCCGATTCTAGCGCTTGCACTTGCATTTGCGCAAACGCTTCTAGTGCGGATAAAAAAGCCATTTCCCGCGCATACTTCGCAATCGCTCCAACCAGCCCCGTCGCAGGCTTTGCACTTCAATTTCCCTGTGCCAGCGCATTTTTGGCACTCTTCATAGCCTGCGCCACCGCATTTTTGGCAGGTTTGCACGCCCTCGACCATTTTGGTAGAGCCGTCGCTTTGCTCCCTAATATATGTGGCTGGGATCTGACCTGCGCCTGCGCAGATAAAGCAGGGCTGTTTGCCCGCACCCTCGCATGCTGGGCAATCTTGCGTGCCTGAACCTGCGCATTTTTTGCAGGCGATTTTGCCCTCTTGGGCGCATTTTTCGCAACCCTCATAGACGCTAAATGGGCTAAATGAATAATACCTTTGCTGTGCTTGCGCGCTTGCGATTGCCGAATTTGCGCCTTCCCTGAGTGAGTTAAGCAAAATTTCATGCAGTTTTTGGCTGTTTTTGGCCTCGCTCATGCACTCGCTTGCATGCGCTTCAAACCCCGCTCTATCCTTGCCAAAATGGATTGAGGCGTTTTCTCCGCCAGCTACGACCTCATCGCTAAATTCGCCGTCAAATTCCCATTTAATGGAAATTTTGACCTCGCTAGGGAAAAAATCCCCCCTAGCATTGCGCAAATCGCTAGCCTTGGCAGAGTTTTTGTCGATTAAATTTCGTAATTTTTGTATCAGTGCTTCGTATATTTCGTCCATTTCATCGCCTCAAATTTAATCCCTAATTATAATCAAATTTTGCTTTATTATTTTTCAAATTTCGCCCACCAAGGCGCAACTAGCATTAAAATTTTGTTTTATAAGCAAATTTAAATTATAATCGCTTTATAAAAAAGGAAAACGGACAAAATGAAAAAACCAACCCCCATAAACGAAGAAATTCGCCTAGAACCCGATCGCTACATCGTATCCAAAACCGATACCAAGGGCTTTATCACCTTTGCCAACACCTATTTTTGCTATATTTGCGGATACAGCGCCGATGAGCTTCTAGGCTCGCCACACTCGATTATACGCCACCCAGACATGCCACGCCTCGCCTTTAAAATGATGTGGGACGAGATAAATCAAGGGCATGATTTTATCGCGCTAGTTAAAAATTTAGCCAAGGACGGGCGGTATTATTGGGTGATGACAGAGTTTCGCCCATACCGCGATCCCCTAAGTGGCGAGATTTACGAGCATACCGCATACCGCAAGGCTCCGCCTCGCTCTGCGATTGAGACAATCGTGCCGATTTATGCCAAGCTTTTGGAGGCTGAAAAAACAGGCGGAATCAAGGCTAGTAAGAAAATTTTGGACGAGCTTTTAGCTAGCAAGGGCAAAACTTACAAAGAGTGGATTTTGGAGCTGACACTACGCAAAGATACATTTACCGATAATTTTTTCCGCACGATGAGAAATATCTTTAACCGCGGCGAGATTTGAAATTTTGCGTTATTCATTGTCGTTGTAAGCAGGCGCGCGTTTGATTTGTCATTGCAAGAATTTGCTCAATTTGTCATTGCGAGAAATGCGAAGCATTTCCGTAAAAATGAAACCAGCTAAATTTAGAAAAACGAAGTTTTTCTAAATTTAGCCACCTTGTAAAGCGTCGTCGGGGGAAATTCGCACGGTGCAAAAGGCGCGAACAGCGCTTTTGCGTGCGAATTAAATGCAGGGGAAGGGGCGCGACCTCGCAAAATGAGCGTAGCGACGGCGACAGCCGGCATTTCTTGCGAGCGAAGCGAAGCAGAGTAATTTAAGCCCTTTCCCCCTTACGAGAAAAGCACGGCGCAGGTTAAATTCAAAAAATCGTTCAATGCTAGATTTAGGTTGAATTTTGAATTTAAATTTCTCTGGATTGCTTCGCTCGTTGCACTCGCTCGCAATGACAGCAAATTCGCGCACTTTAAATTTTAAAGTCGTAGATTGCTTCGTCGCTATCGCTCCTCGCAATGACAATAGCGAGCAAAATTTGCATAATCTGTCATTGCGAGAATTTGCGTAGCAAATTCGAAGCAATCTACGAATTAAAAATTTAAAGTCAGTTTTTTTGCAAAATTTGCTTAAATTACTTCGCGCGTTGCGCTTGCAATAAGAATAAATTCGGCTCAGTATTTTGAAGTTTGCGCTAGCGGAATTTGAAGAAAATGGCTAAATCTAGCCTTTGCCAAATTTAGCCTGGATTTTAAAATTTAGCCGTTTTTACGGGCGAATTCGTTCATAAACTCCACGAGAGTTTTGACATTTTCTGCCGTGATTGCATTGTATAGCGACGCACGGATTCCGCCTAGCACGCGGTGTCCTTTGAGCCCAATCATACCAGCCTTGCTAGCCTCATCGATAAATTTCGCCTCAACCTCAGCCCCGCTTGCGATATTAAAGCTAATATTCATCAAGCTTCTGCTATCCGCTCTCGCATGCCCAGCGTAAAATCCGCCACTCGCGTCGATTGCCTCGTATAAAATCGCAGCCTTTTGCTCGTTGCGCTCAGCCATTTTGGCTAGGCCGCCGATTTCGTTTTCGATCCACTCTAACATCAAATCAAGCATATAAATTCCAAAGGTATTTGGAGTATTATACATAGAATCGGCGTTTGCTTGGGTTTTGTAGCGCAAAATCATAGGGGTGCTGGTATCATCAGCCCTATCAAGCAAATCCTCGCGGATCGCCACCATTGTTACACCTGCTGGGCCGCCGTTTTTTTGGATACCACCATAAAACAGCCCCACACTTGAAATATCCACAGGCCTAGAAAACAAATCGCTCGAACTATCCACGACTAGCGGGCATTTGCACTTCGGTAGAGCCTTATACTGCGTGCCATAAATCGTATTATTCGAGCAAATGTAGCCATAATCGGCGTCGTCGCTGAATTTCACCTCTGGGATATGGTCGAATTTGCTCTCTTTGCTACTTGCGATTACGCGGTGATTTATGCCTAAAATTTCCGCCTCTTTTATGGCTTTGTTCGTCCAGTTTCCGGTGTTTGCGTATTCGGCGTAGCCTGTTTTTGTCATGAGATTCATAGGCACTTGCGCGAACTGCAAACTGCCGCCGCCTTGCAAAAACAAAATTTTGAAATTCTCGCCAAAGCCATAGAGCCGTTTTACGCGCGCCATTGCGCTATGTAGGACTTCCTCGAAAATTTTGGTGCGGTGAGAAATCTCGATAATCGAATATCCATGACCCTTGTAGTCGGTAAATTCGGCCTTAGCGTGCTCTAAAACGCTTAGCGGGATCGTGCTAGGACCAGCGCTGAAATTAATAACTCTACTCATTTTGCCTCCTTGAAATTTAATCTAATATTTGCGCCACTTTTTTAGCATTTTGCGATACAATCGCGATTTTATCGCCACTTTGTAGCTCTTCTAGGCTGATTTTTTTGCCATCTTTTTGGATTTGCACTAAATCTTTTGTGAGCTCAAAATAGCTTGCTTTTTGTTTTAAAATTTCGTTTTTTAGCTCGATTTGGTGAGTTAAATTTGCAAATTTGGCGTTGATTGTGTTTTTAAATTTAATCTCTAAATTTTGCAAATTTAATAAATTTTGCGTGATTTTGGTATCCACGGACTTGCTTTTTAGCTCGAAATATCGCATTTTAAGCTCACTATGCAAATTTGCGATTTTTTCATTTATAAATTTTTTCAAATAATTTTCCGCGCCGTCTAAATTCTGATAAAGCGTGGAAATTTCAGGCAATAAATCCACCATAGCCGCTGTTGGCGTGAGTGAGCGATGATCTGCGACAAAATCGCTTATGCTAAAATCTATTTCGTGCCCCACAGCCGAAATTATCGGTGTTTGCGCTGCATAAATTTCGCGGGCGAGCATTTCGTCGTTGAAACACCACAAATCCTCTTTGCTACCACCTCCCCTTGCGATAATAATCGCGTCATAGCTCGCGCTATCAGCCCTGCGCAGTGCCGATATGATCGAGCTTGGCGCGCTAGTTCCTTGCACCAAAGAGTTGTAAATATCAATTTTAAGCATAGGAAATCTATCGTTTGCTACTCTAAGCATATCCGCGCACGCTGCCGATCCTGCGCTCGTAATAAGCGCGATATGGCGCGGAAATTTTGGAAGCGGTTTTTTGCGCGACGCGTCGAAAAGCCCCTCGCCAGAGAGCTTTTCTTTAAGCGCATTAAAGCGCATTTCTAGCTCGCCAGCCCCAGCTTCGCGCATTTGCGTTACTTGGATTTGATACGCACCTGAGGCTGGATAAATCGTAAGCTTGCCCGTTAGCACGACACGCATACCGATTTTTGGCGCGAAATTTACCTTTTGATTGGCAAAGCGAAACATAGCGCAATTAAGGGCTGAGTTTTCGTCTTTTATCGTAAAATACCAGTGTTTGCTTATGCTTTGCTCGCTAAATTTCGAGATCTCGCCCTCGACCTCGATACCAGCAAAGGTCGTTTCTAGTAGCGCTTTGGCCTTTTCATTGACTTCGCTGACGCTAAGCATCTTTCACCTTTTTGGCGATAAAAAGCGTGCTCACATCGAAGCTAAATCCCTTTATCACAAGTGGCTCAAAGCCCGAATTTATGAGCTTTTCTTTGAAGCTTGCGGTGTCTAGGAAATTGCCGATTGAGCTTGGCAAATACTCGTAAGCTTCCTTGTTTTTCGAAATCGCCCCACCGATTAATGGCAAAATTTTGCTGACATAAAAATCGCGCATTTTAAATACTAACCCGCCATTTTGCGCCTTGGTAAATTCTAGCACCACGACTAAGCCGCCTGGCTTTATAACGCGGTTAAACTCGCGCAAAGCTTCATCTAGAGCCACTACATTTCGTATGCCATAGCTGATACTTACGATATCCACACTAGCGTTTTCTAGCGTCGTTTGCGTCGCAGTCGCGGTGATAAAGGTGTGGTCTTTGAATTTCTCTTTGGCTACGCCTAGCATGCCCACGCTTGGGTCAATCCCTATGATTTGCTCGATTGAAACGCCGTGTTTTGGGGCTAATTCCTCCCAAATTTTAATCATATCGCCAGTTCCGCACGCTACATCGGCGATTTTTACGCTTTTGTTTTTGCAGTATTCAAGCGCCGCTCCCACGCCTGCTTTGCGCCACGAAGTATCCACGCCAAGGCTGATTGCGCGGTTTGCCTTGTCATAGGTAGGCGCGATTTCATCGAACATTTTTATGATTTTTTCTTGTTTTTCCACGATTTTTCCTATCTGTATATTTTGATTTTTGCAATTGCTTTTTTTATGGATTTTAAAAACTCATCTTTGTGGTCTAAAATCTCGCTTTTTAGGGACTTTGTCTTGGCAATTAGCTCGTTATTTAGAGCCAAAAGATATTTGAAACTCTCGTCGTTTTTATCGCTTGCTTTTTGATACATGGCGATGAAATTTTGCCAAATACTCACATCTTGGAGCGCGCCAAAGCTCTCTTGCGCGATTTTAACCTGCTTGTAAGCCTCGCTGATCCTAGCGCTCTCATAAATCCTAGCGCAAAATTCAAGCTCATAGCGAACCTTTTTTAGATAAATTCGCGCGTCGTGAAATTTGGCTATTTCACTTTTTTCGTTTAATTCACCAATCACGCCTCTAAGGGCTTTTAACGCCTTGTTTAGGCGATTTGAGATAAATTTTTTGGCGATTTTTTCATACTCTGGGCTAAGGTAAATTCCGCCTAAATTTTTCAAAAAATCCTCAAATTTAGCCCTAAATTTATCAAATTCAGCGTCGCTTAAAGCTCTTTTTGTGCGCTCATTAATACTGCGCCCAAGTGTATTCATCTGCGCTCCAAAGTGCGCTGGGGCGGAGTTTTGTACCAAAAATTTGCTAAATACTTCGATATCTCGCATTTGATTTGTTTTGCCGACGATGTTTTTGAGATGAGTTAAAATTTCATCAGTGATTTTTGGCGCGAAAAGCGGAGCGAAAAATTTCACCATAACCCGCATTTTGCGCATTGCAATGCGAAATTTATGAAGTGCTTCCTCATCTTTGGCACCCATATATTCATCGTGCGATTTTAAAATTTGCGAATAAATTTTAGCAAAAATCACGCCAGCACTTTGCGCGCTATCGGCGTATGGCGGGATTTGAAATTTCATATCGTCAAATTTTTCAAACACGCTTTTGGCGAAGCCATAATTTAGCTTTTCGCAAGGCTTGCCAAAACGCGCTAAATAGCGTGTTTTATAGCGAAAATCATCGCTGATATCTAAAAATTCGTGCTCGCCAAATGTTTTGATAAAATCAAACTTCTTGCTAGCTTCTTCGCTTTTGAAATTCGCAACTAGCGTGATTAGCGTAGATAGCCTGGAAGAGTAAATTTCTAGGTGAAAATCAGCCTGAGAATTCGCAAAGCCATAACGGCATTTTTGCACCATTTCGCCCTGCATATCGGCCTTGGCTTCGCTAAAATCGTCTTTGGAAATTTTAAATTTTAAAGCCTCGCGGATGAGATCTTCTTTTTTATGATGAAGCGTAAAGGTATTGTTTTCGCAGACATAGTAAATTTCGGGCGAAAATGATGTATAAAACCAGCTAACATCGCTTTTGCGAAGTTTGACGCCAGCATCTTGCAATGCAAATAAAATCGCCCTATCATAAAGTAGAAATTTGCGCTTTGTCTTCATACCCACTCCAAAAATAAAATGGGTAATGATAGCAAATTTAAGCTTATATTACCTACAAAACTCGCAGTCTTCAACTGTGGCTGTGATATTTAGTTTGCGGACAAAATTTTTAAGCTGTTTTTCGACGCTGGTGCGCATATCGTCCATAAAAATATCGCCCATAAACATATCGCTGACATTTCCGCATTTTTCGCAAACAACATGCATGTGCGGGGTGTTGTAGATATCGTATCTTGGCTTTTGGTTTGGAGTATTTACCTCGACAACCACGCCCTCATCAAGCAATCTATTTAAATTTTTATAAACCGTAGCAAGTGAGATTGATGGGTAATCCTCTTTAATCCCGTCATAAAGCGAGTCGATATTTGGGTGCTCGTGGCGGTCTAGCACTTTTAGGATACAAAGGCGTTGTGGCGTGGCTTTGAGCCCGCAGTTTTTGAGCAAATCTACATGTGTCATAATGTCGTCCTTAGATAAAATTTACTCATTATATGCAAAAAATATTAAACCAAAATTATACTAATTGATAATTTTTTGTATTTGATATTACTTTTGCTAAATTTTGCGCATCTAAACCTAGCGATTTCTCCACATCTGCGGTGCTTCCGTGCGGTAAAAAAATATCGTCAAACTCATAAGAAATAATTTTTACATTTTGAATATTTTCCTCTTGTAAAAACGCGCCTAGTATTTCGCCCACACCGCCTTTTTTCATACTTTGGCTAAATACGAACCAAATTTTGGTTTTTTTCGCTAAATTTAGTAAAAATTCTCTATCCAGCGGCTTTACAAATACCAAATCAACGATATTTACGCTCATTTTATCATTTAGGATTTTTGCTACCTCGCACGCCTTGCCAGTGCTATCTCCATAGCCGATAAATGCGATTTGGCTAGCCTCGCACTCTTTGATAAATCTCGATTTTAATGGCGAAATTTCAGGAATTTGCCCGAAATTTGGCTCCAAGCTTTGCATCGTAAAACTTCCGCGCGGATAGCGAATCGCCAAAATCCCCTTATGCTCGTGCGAATACCTCATCAAAGCCCTAAAACTCGCTTCATCGCACGGCGCACACATGCTTAAATTTGGAACCCCGTTAAAAAGGCTGATATCAAACACACCCTCGTGCGTCTCGCCGTCCTCGCCCACGATTCCAGCCCTATCCATGGCGATTACAGCGTTTAAGCCCATAAGCGCTAAATCGTGGATTACTTGATCGACCGCGCGCTGCATGAAGGTCGAATATATCGTAATGTATGGCCTAAAACCCTCTTTTGCCATTGCCGCCATTGAGGTTACGGCGTGTTCTTCGGCAATCGCCACATCCCAAAATCTATCAGGGAAACGCTCAATTAGTGCGTCTAGCCCAGTCCCGCTTGGCATAGCAGCCGTTACGCCCACTACATCAGAGTGAGCCTGCGCTAGCTCTAAAAGGGCTTCTTGGTAAATTTTTGTAGCTGATTTCGCGCCCGATTTTTTCTTAAATTCGCCACTTTTTATGTCGAAAGCTCCCACGCCATGCCAGTTGCCGTCGTCGTTTTCGCTGTTTTTATAACCCTTGCCTTTGATTGTTTGGATATGCACGATTACGGGCTTTTTAGCACTCTTTGCAACCTTAAATGCGCTAATTAAATCGCCTAGGTTGTGTCCATCAACGGGGCCGATGTATTCAAGGCCAAGCTCCTCGAAAAACATGCCAGGAATTATGAGTTTTAGCGAGTTTTCAAAGCGCCTTGCCATGTATGTGGCACTCTCTGGCGCGTGAGATAAAAGCTCTCTTATGCGCGATTTAAATTTTTGATATGTCTCGCCCGCCATCATCTGGCTAAGATACTTGCTAAATGCGCCGATTGGCTTAGAAATACTCATTTTGTTATCATTTAATATGATTACGCAGGGCAAATGCAAATCCCCTAGCTCGTTCATCGCCTCATAAGTCATGCCCCCACTCATCGAGCCGTCCCCTACTAGCACCACAGGCACCCTATCCTCGCCTTTGAGTTTGATTGCCTTTGCTGCGCCCACAGCTAGGCTAATCGAGGTGCTAGCATGTCCAGCCACGAAATAATCATGCTTGCTCTCGCTAGGCTTAGTATATCCGCTAAGTCCGCCAAATTTACGCAAAGAGCCAAATTCCTCCCAGCGCCCAGTCAGAAGCTTGTGCGCGTAGCTTTGGTGGCTGACATCGAAGATAAATGGATCTTTTGCGCTATCAAAAACCACATGCATAGCCACTATTGCCTCGACTGCGCCCATATTTGAGCTAAGATGACCGCCGTTTTGGCTCACGACTTCGACGATTCTGGTGCGAATTTGCTCACAAAGCTCGCTAAGTTCGATTAGGCTTTTGTTTTTGATATCCACTACAACAACTCTTTTAAGGCTTTAAAAACGCGCAAATTTTGCTTCGGAAGTCCGATTGTAATGCGAATCGCGTTTAATCCATAACTCTTTAAATTTCGCAAAATTATACCTTGTCGCAAAAGAGCGTCGCAAATTTGGGTTGAATTTTGATTTTCGCCTAGCATAAATGTTATGAAATTTGCATAACTTGGCAAGAATTTAATGCCATTTTTGGTGGCGAATTTTTCAAATTTTTTCATTTCTTTAAAATTGTTTTGCAAGGTCTTTTGCACAAATTTATCATCGCCAAGTGCCGCAATCGCCGCTGCTAAGGTCGGCGTGGTGATATTAAATGGCGGACGCAGTTTATAAAGCGCGCTAATAATTCCGCTCTCGCCAATTCCATACCCCACTCTCATGCCCCCAAGCCCATACGCCTTAGAAAATGTCCCAAGATAGAGGGCGTTTGTGAAATGCGTGGCTATAAATTTAGGGTCAAGGTGCTTGTTTTTGTCCTTAAATGTGGCAAACTCGTTATAAGCTGCGTCGATGATGACGAGGGTGTCCTTATCCACGCTAGCGATAAATTCGTAAATTTTCTCAGCGTCCAAACACTCGCCAAGAGGATTGTTTGGCATACACAAAAATATCGCTTTTATCTCGTTTTTATGCGCCTCGTAAAGCGATTTTAGCGCCTCTAAATCGTGCGAAATTTCTTTGGTTTTATAAATTTTGCCCTCGCAGTGCCTTGCGTAAATGCCATACATCGCAAAGCTTACCCCTGCTTGAAGTATCGCAAAACCCTTGCTAAGCACGCTGTGAAGGGCAAATTCGATGATTTGATCGCTACCTGCGCCGATTATGATATTTTCGCTTTTTACGCCAAATTTCGCCGCTAGCACGTCTTTTAGCTCAAACATACTATCATCAGGGTAGAGATGAGCGGAGGCGGCGCATTTTTTAATGGCTTTTTGCGCTTTTTTGCTAGATCCAAATGGATTTTCGTTGCTAGCTAGTTTTAGCACATCTTTTTTCTTCACGCCAAATTCGCGCACCACTAGCTCGATTGGCTTTCCAGCCTCGTAATTACTCAAATCGTCCAAAAATTTGTTAAATTTCATTATTCATCTCCATTTAAATAGCTTCCAAGCCAAGTTATTTCATGAGCGTGGCGAGTGGCGTTTTCTAGCACTCTAATCACACCCTCATCGTCAATATGCCCCTCAAAATCGATATAAAATACGCTTTTGAAATCATGCGATTTAATCGGGCGGCTCTCTAATTTGGTCAAATTTATTCCCTCATTGCGAAACATTTGAAGCAGCTCCACCAAACCACCCGGTTTATCATCGGTTTTAGCCAAAATGCTGGTTTTGTTGCGATCACTTCTTTGGTTTTTAAAGTCGCTTAGCACGAAAAATCTCGTGCGATTGTTTGCATTATCTTCGATTTTTTCATACATTACAGGCACGCCATACAACTCGGCTGCGATTTTAGAGCAAATCGCTGCTGAATTTGGGGTTTCAAGCGTCGCTTGGGCGGCTTTGGCAGTGGATTTGGTGGCTGTAAATTTAACCCCGCTAAGCCCGTGATCGTCTAAGAATTTCAAGCATTGATTATAGGCTTGCGGGTGAGAGAAAATCTGCGTAATCTCGGCTGTTTGCGTGCAGTTTGTAACCAAAGAGTGGTGGATATCCATATAAATTTCGGCTACGATTTTGACCTCTTGGTATTTGCGCAAACAATCCAGCGTCACGCCTACTGCGCCTTCGGTGTTGTTTTCTATGGGCACGACGCCGTATTTAGCCTCTTTGGTGATTAGGGATTTAAACACTGCCTCGATGTTTGAGAGTGACTCATAGGTGCTAATCGCGCCAAATCTAGCCTTGGCTGCTTGGTGAGTGTATGTGCCAAAAGGCCCTAAAAACGCTACGACTTGCGGTTTTTCTAAATTTCTAGAAACGGAGAAAATTTCAAAAAATATCGCCTCAATCGCCTCTTTGTTTAAATTTTTAAGTTTGACGCCATCGAGCCTAGAAATTATCGCACGCTCCCTTTCTGGGCGATACACGGCGCTTCCTGTGGTCTGCTTCAATTCGCCGATTTTTTTGACATAATCCATACGCAAATCAATCAAACGAATAATCTCATCGTCGATTTTATCAATCCCTACGCGTAAATCTTCTATGCTTTTCATCACTCTTCCATATATTTTTTTTCGTTTGCAACGAGATCCTCGAAACTCTCTCTGGCTCTGATTAGGCGATCCTTGCCCTCGCTAATAGCCACCTCAGCTGGACGCGGGCGCGTGTTGTAGTTGCTAGACATGCTAAACCCATACGCTCCTGCGCTTTTTATCACCAAAATATCGCCGTGGTCTAAATTTGGCAAATTTACATTTTTGGCTAAAAAATCGCCACTCTCGCAAATCGGCCCTACAATATCACAAAGCGAGCTTTCGCCCTCTTTTTGCACTGCTACGACCTCGTGATAGGCTTGATACAGGCTTGGACGGATTAGATCGTTCATAGCTCCGTCTGTGATGACAAAGCGTTTGGCGCCGTTGTATTTCTCGTATAAAACGCTAGTGATAAACTCGCCCGCATTTCCTACGATAAACCTGCCCGGCTCGCATGTAATCGTAACATCTAAGCCACTTAAAACAGCCAAAATTCCTTGCGCATAATCATACAAACTAACCTGTTTTTCGTCTTTATAGCGGATTCCAATCCCTCCGCCGATATCGAAAAATTTAATCTCAATCTGCGCTGCAAGCAGTTCGCGCAAAAGATCGCTTACGATTTTCGCTGCGTCGTGGATCGGCGAAATGTCAGTTAGCTGCGAACCTATGTGAAAGTGGATCCCAACTGGATTTAAAAATTCAGACTTTTTGGCGTAAAGATACATAGCGCGCGCATTATCAATGCTAACGCCGAATTTGTTTTCGTTAAGCCCAGTAGAAATGTATGGGTGGGTTTTGGCATCGACATTTGGATTTACGCGGATACTAATCCTAGCGGTTTTGCCCAAATTTTGCGCGATTTTTTCTAGGCGATACATTTCGGCTTCGCTCTCTAAATTTATATATAAAATTTCGCTTTTTAACGCCTCTTCTAGCTCGTAATCTTGCTTGCCCACGCCTGAATATATGATTTTATACGGATTTGCCCCAGCTAGTAGCGCGCGTCTGACCTCGCCGATACTCACACAATCAAACCCGCTTCCTAGCCTTACTAAATGTTGCAAAATGCTTAAATTTGAGTTTGCCTTAATAGCGAAGCAAACTAGCGATTTGCGCGCCGCAAATGCACCTTTGAGCAATTCATAATTTTTCGTAATCTCGTCGAAATCATAAACATAAAGTGGAGAGCCGTATTTTGAGACTAAATTTTTGTAATTCATCTATTTTCTTTCGGTAAAAAATTTTGCGCATTTTAGCAAATTCGGACTTAACGATGCTTAAAAACCAGCCAAATCGCAAATACTAAAAGTAGCAAAATCGGCACGATAATGCCTAATTCTGGGAGTATCACGCCATTAAGCGAGAAGCGAATCAGCACGAAAAACAGCCCCCACGCACACAGCGTAATGATAAAAAACCCAAAACTCATAAGAGCTAGGTTAAAAAACCTGCCAGTAATCGGAAAATAATAATAAAGGATTAAAATCATAATTGGCGCAAAAAGCGGGAAAAATATCATATTGTATAAATTTGCCTTGATTGAATTTACATTGACGCCTTGGTTTGCGAAGGTTTTGATAGAGCGAATCGCGTCTTTGATCGAATAGACATTGCTCGTATCATACACGCTTTCGATCGAGCTTGGGTTAAAGCCCCTTAGCATGGCTTCGTTTTGGATACTTTCCCTTTTCAACCCAGCCTCGCCAAGGCTTAAATTTGTAGGAATTTGGGTTTTTTCGCCCTCTTTAAATTTCCACTCTTTCGCGCTGTATTCGCCGTTTTTAGCCCAAATTCTACTTTGCAACTCGCTAGCGTTGATATCAAAGGCTATCATCTCATCAGCGTGGTTTTGGTGAAGTCCGTTGATATAGATATATTTGCCCTCGTATTTTAAAAACATCTCGGGTCCTACTGGCGTGAAATCCGTCAAATTCTTTTGAAATTTCAAAGCATAGGCAAAAGGGGTGGTATTTAGATAAATATATCCTAGCGTGATAAAAAGCGATATCAAAAAGGGCGGGATTATCAGGGCGTTTTTGCTCACGCCAAGGGCGTAAAAGCTGATAAGCTCGCTACTTCGAATCATGTTAAAAATCATTATAATTAGCGCAAAAATCAGGCTTAATGGCAAAATATAAGTAATCGCCACGCCAGCTGTTAGTGCCACATATAAAAGCCCTGTATTGGCGCTTTGCGGGAAGTCTTTGAGATTGGTTAAGACATCGATTCCCACATAAAAAAAGTCCAAAGCTACAAATAAAATAAAAAAATATTTAAGATAAACAAGGCTTACATATTTGGCATACAGCTTCATTGCGCAACCTTTTTTATCGTGAATTTTTGCGAAATTTCATCTATATCGCTGTGAATTAGCTCATTTACAGCCTTTTTGGCATACTCTAAAATTTGACTTAGTTTTTCTGTATCATCGTCCCCAAATTTAGCCAAAACAAAATTTGCAGCGTCCCAGCCTTCTGGCTTTTTGCCCACGCCGATACGCACTCTTTCATATTCAGTCCCGATTAGATTGTCAATTGATTTAAGCCCGTTATGTCCGCCAGCGCTTCCGCCAAGCTTAAATTTAATCGCACCAAGTGCTAAATCAATATCGTCGTGGATTACGATAACTCTATCAGGTTTGTAAAAATCGCAAACCGCTTTGATTGAATTTCCACTTAAATTCATAAAAGTTTGAGGTTTAAGAAGTAGAAGTGAGCCTTTTTTATAAAGCTCACCCTGAAATTTCGCTCCGCTAACATCGCTAAAACCGCCATTGCTTAGCAGAGCGTCGATTAGCATAAATCCTACATTATGCCTAGTGTGAGAATACTTCTCCCCTGGATTACCAAGTCCGACGAGCAGTATCATAGCTCACCTATTTAGCCGAAGTTACTCCGACAACTGCAACAGAGCCATCCATAATAATGCTTACGCCATCTTTTACAGGGATATCGCGAACTAGGATAAAATCGCCTAAATCTAGATCTGTAACATCTAGCGTAAAGCTATCTGGTAGATCTTTACCAGCGCATTTTACAGCTAAGCGGCGTTTTGATTGGACTAAAACACCTTTGTTTTTTAGGCCTTTTGCGACACCTGTTGTATAGACTGGAACAAGATATTTGCTAACTACATTATCATCTACTACGCGTAAATCAACATGAGTTAGGGCGTTTGTTACAGGGTGTTTTTGGTATTCTTGCACTACTACTTTGTATGTGCTATCGCCCACTTTTACCTCGAAAGGCAAAGTATTTTTGCTGCGAACTGCTTTGATAAAATCGTTTGTTTTAAACGCAGCATTTATATTTTGTAATCCTTTCGCATAAATATTAGCGATTAGATAACCATCTCGTTTTAAAGACTTAGAAGCCTTTTTACCGATACTATCTCTAACGATACCTTCTAACATGAGTTTTCCTTTAAAAAAAATAGGGGCTGATTTTACTAAAATTTAACTTTAATATAGCTTTATAAAAGGGTGCTAGCAAGAAATTCTTGCTAGCGTAAATTTAACGACGAATATCTTGGAGTTGAACGACTTCTTCTGCGAGTTGATCTGGGATATCCTCGCCGTTTGCGAGCATCATACCGCGTTTTTTCGCTAGGTCTGCGTTTTTCATTTTTAGCTCTAAGTCGTTGCGTTTAGAAGCCTTATCAAGGGCTTCATCTCTCGTAATCACCTCTTGGACATACAGATCAAGCAGGTGTTGATCGAAGGTTTGCATACCGTAAGTATTGCGTCCATCGGCGATTGCGTCTGGAATTTCGGAGTCGCGTCCTTCTAAAATCATATCTCTAATACGGGTATTTTTACGCAAAATTTCAACTACCGCCACGCGTTTTCCATCAATTGTGCGTGCAAGGCGTTGTGAGATTACAGCCTCGATAACGCTAGCTAGTGTCATACGGATACGCTCTTGCTCAGCTTGTTCAAACATCGCAACGATACGGTTGATTGTCTCTTTTGCATCGATTGTATGCACGGTAGAAAACACAAGGTGACCAGTCTCGGCTGCGTGAAGCGCGGTCTCAATCGTAACAAGGTCGCGCATCTCGCCCACAAAAATAACATCTGGATCTTCACGAAGCGCAGCACGAAGCGAATCAGCAAATGTGTTGCAGTCCTCGCCGATAGCGCGTTGGTTGATGATACATTTATCATCTTTGAAAACGAACTCAACTGGATCTTCAATCGTAACGATATGGCTCGTTCTAGCGTGGTTTATGCGATTTAGCATAGAAGCGATTGTGGTTGTTTTACCGCTACCTGTTGGGCCAGTTAGAAGCACGACGCCACGCATAGCAGTATCGCAGATCTCTTTGATACTTTTTGGAAGTCCAAGCTCATCAATTGTAGGAATTTTAACTGGAATCGTTCTAAATACCGCACTTACGCCGTCAATTTGGAAAAAGATATTTACACGGAAGCGGTATTCGTCGTTTAATTTGTATGTAAAATCCACGCTTTTGTTTTTAATCATCTCTGGGAAACGAGTTTTTAAAAGCTCTTTTGCCAAAGTCATCATATCCTCTTTAAGATAAGGATCTTTTGTAAATTTTACAAGCTCACCATTAATCCTACCACGCACCACAGAACCTGCTTTTAGGTGCAAGTCGCTACCGCCGTTTTGAACCAAAAAATTCAAAAATTTATCAAGTCTATCGCGTTGCTTAAAATCCAGCGTGCTTACATCGACTTGATATTGTGAATAATCAATTGCGTCAGCCATTATTTCTCCTTTTCAAGTGTTGTCATAATCTCATCAAATGCTTGTTCGAAAGCCACTAATCCGTCTTTTAAAAGCTTTTTGTAAATTTTATCCATATCAATGCCAGCCTTTTGCGCGACATCAGCGAAAAATTTATCAATTTCCTCATCGCTAAATGGAGTTTTTGGCTCACATTTCGCCCCTATGAAAGCCTTGATTGTATCAAGCGGGGCAGTATTTACGCTGGAAGGATACAAAAGCTCTTTTATATAATAATCCGCAGGGATTTCGCCACCTTTTACCCCCGTGCTAGCAAAAAGCGCCCTAACAAACGGCAAATTTTCCTTTGCGATTATATTATAACATTTCGTAGCGTTCATAATGCCGATTTTTGCAGGCTCTAAGCCAGATTTTTTCATATCCTCATCAAGGGCTCTATCAAAACGGCTAACAAAAATGCTAATCACAGATTGCGGAAGTTTTGCGCCTTCAAATTTAGCCGCGAACTCGCTTGTGCCCTCTTTAATTGCTTCTAGGCATTTTGCGGTTTGCTCTGGCGAGAAAATCAAGGTCGCATTTACATTTATACCACGCCTCGTCAAAGCTCTCATCGTCTCGTATCCAGCATGGGTCGCTGGGACTTTTATCATCACATTTGGCATTGCGATTTGCGCGAACAGCCTTTTGCCCTCTTTTATCATAGCCTCTGCATCATCTGAGATACTAGGATCTACTTCGATACTAATAAAGCCGTCATCGCCCTTAGCGTAGTTTGCCAAAAGTGCGTTTGCAGCGTTTTTGATATCAGTTATGGCTAAAATTTCATAAAGTTTTTTTGTGTTTTTGTGCGCAAATTTCGCCTTTTGCGCACCGTAAGCTTGGGAGGTTGTAATGGCGTTTTTGAAAATAGAGGGATTTGAGGTCGCGCCGTTAAATGTGCCTTTTGCGAGAAATTCGCCAAATTCCTTTGCGATAAAATCGCGCTCGATAAAATCGCACCACAAGCTAAATTTGATATCGTCGTTATACATACTGCATTATCTCCCTTAAATCTTTTTTATCCACGCAATGAGTTGCCTCTTTTTTCAGAATTTCATTGGCGCAAAACGCGATTCTTAGCCCCGCTTCTCTAAACATCGCCACATCGTTTGCCCCATCTCCCACGCACATAACCTCATCTGCGCTTAAATGCAAAATCGCTTTGAGCTGTTGCAAGACCACGCCTTTTGAGTAGCCAAACATCATCTCTCCGCCCACATGACCGGTTAAAACGCCGTCTTTTCGGTGCAAGATATTGGCAAAACTCGCATCAAATCCTAGCACCTCTTTTGCCCAGTCTGTCGCCACATGAAATCCGCCACTAAACACCACGACGGTAATTCCCTTGGCTTTGAGATAGCTTATAAGCTCTTTTGCGCCTGGCACAAAGGGCAAATTTTGCGCGATTTTTTGCATATCCGAAAATTTCATACCCTTTAAAAACATAGCCCGCTCTTGCAAACTCTCGAAAAAATCGATCTCGCCCGCCATTGCGCGCTTTGTAATCTCTTTAACCTCTTTTTCTTTTCCTACGCTTTTTGCAAAATTCGTTATCGTCTCCCCGTCCATAAGCGTAGAATCGAAATCAAACACACAAAGTTTTATCATTAAATTTCCTTTATAAAAAAAAGCAATTATATCTAAGTTTTAATTTAAGTTTTTTGAAAAGAGCTCAAAATTTTGGCTATTTTGCACCTCGTAAATTTTCTCACTCACGGCAAATGAGTTTAAATTTATATATTTTACGCCTTCAAATTCTAAAATTTCATCTTGGTGATAATGCCCCTCGATTACGATAGGCGCGGTGTAGTTGTGGATTTTTGGCTCGATATAGGATTTGAAATTCTCAGCCTTTTTATACAAAATTTTATTCTCTTGGCTTTTTAAAATCATTTTTGAAATTTTAAAATTTAGCGCGCAATCAATTTTATCCATAAATTTCAAAAACGCCCTATTTCGCAGTGATAAAAGCGCAAATTTTGTCAAAGCTGGCAAAAAAATATCGCCGTGAGAGATTTGAATTTTTTCGCCTTTAAAGCTGAAATTTGCCGGCTGGGCGCAGTTTGCGAAGACCCGCGCGTGCGGGAAAATAGCCTCTAAATTAAAATCATGATTTCCCTCGAAATAATAAATTTCGCATTTTTGCGAAATTTCATTGATTATTTCAATGTATTGGGCGTAAAATTCGCGCACAAATGTCGTATTTGCGAGGAAATCAAACATATCGCCAAGCATAAAAATTTGCGGCGGCAGTGTTTTCGCGCTCCCTAAATTTCGCAAAAATTTCAGGAAATTTCGCTTGTTTGCGTTATCGTGCGCGTCGCTGATAAAAACAGCTCCGGGCTTTATTTGCAGATTTTCCACGATTTAAATGCTATTTCCTAGGAGTGGCAAACCCTCGCCCACATCGTAACCAAACATCAAATTCGCATTTGCCACAGCCTGACTTGATGCGCCTTTTAGCAGATTGTCGATTGCCGAATTTATCCAAATTTTATCCCCCTGCGTTTTGACGAAAATATCGCAAAAATGCGTTCCTGCGACATTTTTCACAGACACTGGCTCACTACGCACACGCACGAAAGGCGAATTTGCATAAAATTCGCGCAAAATTTTCTCTGCGTCGATACTCTCTTTTAGCACGCCAAAGACGCTTGCAAGCATTCCGCGCGTAAATGGGGCTAAATTTGGCACAAAAGATACGCTAAATTCCGCGCCATTTATCAGGCTAAGTTGCTCCATAATCTCGTCAGCGTGGCGGTGAGTGAGTGGGGAGTATGCGTTTATGTTTTCATTGACGCTCACGAAATGGCTAGTGGCTTTTAGCCCCTTGCCTGCGCCACTGACGCCACTTTTAGCGTCTATAAAAACGCCGATTTTGCTATCCATGTATTTCACAAATGGCGCAGTGGCTAGAACCGAGCATGTCGGATAGCAGCCAGGATTTGCCACGAGCCTTGCAGAGGCGATTTTTTCGGCGTTTAGCTCAGCCAAACCATACACAGCGTGGGCTAAATTTAGCGGGTCTAAATGTTTGGTGTAGTTTTTCTCGTAAAGTTCAAGCGATAGGCGATAATCCGCGCTTAAATCCACGACTTTGACGCTAGGAAATTTCAAAATTTCACTCGCAAACTCCATTGCCTTTTCGTGCGGAAGTGCCAAAAACACCACATCGCAACTTTGCGCGGCAGTTTTAGGATCTGCTATTTGCACCCTCATATCCAAAATCCCAGCCAACTGCGGGAAAATCTCAGAAATTTCGCCCTCACTCGTAGCGGCAAGATACGAAATTTCAAAGCCTTTGTGCGCTAGTAAAATTTTAACTAGTTCAAGCCCAGTATATCCCCCTACGCCGATGATTCCAGCTCTTTTCATATTTTCGCCTTAAAATTTAATCGGTTTGTAGCTAACGCTGATAATCTCGACATCTCTGGTGCCACTTGGCAAATTTAACACCACTTCATCGCCCTCGGCCTTGCCCAAAAGTTGGCGCGCTAGCGGGGTGTTGATATTAAGTAGTCTTTTTGAAATATCAGCCTCCATAAGCCCCACGATGACATAGGTTTCCTCGATTTCGGTTTCCACATCCATAAAGGTTACGGTAGAGCCGAATTTGACCTTGTCATGCTCGTAGCTTGCGGGATCTATTATGCGAGAGCGCGAGAGTATGTCGTTTAGCTCGGCAATGCGAGAGAGCAAAAACGCCTGTTCCTCGCGCGCTGCGTGATACTCGGCATTTTCCTTCAAATCGCCGTGATCTCGCGCGATATCGATTTGTTTGATGATGTGAGGGAGTTTGACATTTTGGAGCTCTTTAAGCTCGGCAGTGATTTTTTCGTATCCATAAGAGGTCATGGGTTCTGTGATACTCATAGCAATCCTTTTTCAAATTTTTCTAATTATACTTTAAATTTCGCGTTTGTCGTTAAAATTCGCGCCACATTTTTCGCACTTGGCATAGCCAAATACTCTCTAAGCTCCACGCAAGCGCGCGCAAAGCGCTCATCATCGCGCAGGGCGTAGGCGTCGTAGAGATTAGCCACACTCACTTCTTCTTGGATTAATTCTTTGTGAAGCTCGTCTTTTTCGCAAAAATCAAAGATTATGTTTGCAAGGCCGACATGTTTTAGCTTCACAAACCTGCGCGCGATCGCGATATCTAGGGCCTTGGCTTTGTAGCAAAGCACAAAAGGGGTGCCAATAAGGGCAGCTTGCAGGGTCGCAGTCCCAGAGCAGATAAAGGCAAATTCGCTTTTTGCCAGGGTTTTTATAGCGTCTGTTTCTATGCTAAAACCGCGCGTATCGCCGTAAATTTGCTCCACCTTATCCGCCAAAAATGGTGGCACAACTAGGCTAAATTTTAAATTTGCATTTTCGCTTTTTAGCTTTTTAGCTAATTCCCTATAAACTGGCATAAGCCGCGAAATCTCAGCCCTGCGAGAGCCCGGCATAAAGGCGATTAGGCCGTTTTTTTCATACGAGCTTTTGCGCTCTTTGATTTCATCTAAAAGCGGGTGTCCTACGAAGCAAAAACCGCTTTTATCGCTTAAATTTGGCAAATTTTCAAAATTTAGATCCAAAATTTTAGAATAAAACTGCCTCTCAAACTGCCAAATTCCACACAAAAAATCGCAATTTTCTTGCAGAGCTTTGACTCTACCGCGCTTCCACGCCCAAATTTGAGGCAGGATATAATACACTATCCTCGCACTCACGCCCGATTTTTTCAGAGCCTTTGCAAGGGGCAGGTTAAAGGCTGGGCTATCGATTAATAGCACCACATCGCAGTTTTTTGCTAGCTCGCACATCTGCTTTAACGCCCTTTTTGCCTTGAAAATCAGCGGGATAATCTCCACAAACCCCATTGCCGAAAATTCGCTCGATTTATACAACGGCTCGCCGTGCGCGCTAAATTCCTCGCCAAAAATGCCATAAATTTTAGCGTTTTTATCGAGGATTAAAATTTCACGCAAAACCTCGCTAAAATGCAGATTTGCAGACGGCTCCAAACACGAAATCAAATAATTCAAACTCTTGCCTTTTTTAATTTTTGGCAATTATATCAAAATGTGCTAAAATTAAACATTTTTAAATTTTAATCACAAGGAAAAATTATGCAAAAATACCTAATTTGCGCCATTTGCGCGCTGTTTGTGGCAGGGTGCGCTTCCACTCCGAGCTACCAAAAAATGCAAATCGACGAACCAGATAGTGCCATAAAAGTGGCAAAGACAATGACCGCAAACAACGCCCCAGAGGGTATCGCAAGGCAAATCAGCGATAGTTTTCGCGCTCACCCTGGCGCGCAGGCTGATTTTAACGGCGCAAGGCTAGTAGATGTCACGAGCGAGGGAGCTAGCGCTGTTTATCACTTCGAACTATCCTCAAAATGGGGCGAAATGAGCCCAAAAAATAAGGAAAATTATCTCAAATCCTTTCAAATCGTCCTAGCAAATCAAGCTTGCAACTCGCCTAGCAAGCGCATTTTGCTCCGACATGGCGTGAAATTTAGCCATAGATTTTTCTACGATGACCCAGCTTCGCCACTCTCATCTAGTGATGTCGATGAGAGCTTTTGCCTAAGCAAGGGGCTTTAATGCACGAAATTTTAATCACAAACGACGATGGCTTCGAAGCTAGGGGGCTTTTGGAACTTGCAAGCGCGCTAAGGGATATCGCGCATATCACTATCGTAGCCCCAAGCTCGCAAAAGTCCGCCTGCTCGCACTCTCTCACGCTCACTCGCCCACTTCGCTTCATCGCAATCGGCGATGATTTTTACAAACTCGACGACGCTACGCCTAGCGATTGCGTGTATCTCGCACTTCAAGCCCTGTATTCGCGCAAACCTGACCTCGTGATTTCTGGCATAAATCACGGCGCAAATATAGCCGAAGATATCACATACTCAGGCACTTGCGGAGGGGCTATGGAGGGGGTTTTGCAAGGAATTCCATCTATCGCAATCAGCCAGTATTACAGCGCAGATTCGCTGGATAAATACGGATTTAGCCTAGCTTGCAAATTAGCGCGAAATTTGGTTAAAAAGATTTTTGCCACCAGTTTTCCGCTTCCGCCAAAGCAGTTTTTAAATTTAAATGTCCCGGCTGTGAGCGCGTCGCAGTTTTTGGGGCTAAAATGCGCGAGGCTTGGCGAGAAATTTTACGGACACGACGCCACGCTAAATCGCAATCCGCGCGGTGAGGAATATTACTGGCTAGGAAATGCGGTTTTTGAGTTTGATAGCGAAAAAAACGCAGGTAGCGACATAGACCTTTTGATGAAGGGCTATGCTACGCTCTCGCCAGTGCAGTTAAATTTAACCGCAAATGACCAATTAAATGGGCTTGAAGAGTGGATTATGAAATAAATGACCGCTTCACCAGAGCGCGCTGGATTTTTGGCGAGAAATTTGAAATTTTGCAAAATGCGCGCGTGCTTGTGTGTGGCTGTGGCGGCGTAGGAGGCGCACTCATCGAGGCGCTGTATCGCAGCGGCGTGGTAAATTTGAGCGTGATTGACTGCGATGAATTTGATATAACCAATCAAAATAGGCAGTTTGCAAGCGAAAATTTAGGCGAGAAAAAGGCAGAAGTTTTCGCGCGCAAATTTAATGGCGTGCGCGCAATCTGCGCTAAAATCGATAGCGAATTTTTGGCAAATTTTGACATAGGCGAATTTGACTTTATCATCGATGCAATCGACGATGTGGGCGCCAAAATCGCGCTTGCCACGCTCGCGCACGAAAAAAATGTGAAATTCATAAGCTCTCTTGGCGCCGCCAAACGCCTAGATCCCGCCAAAATCGAAATCGCCTCCGTGTGGAAAACCCACACCGACCCATTTGCACGCAAATTTCGCTACGAACTCAAAAAAGCGGGATTTTCTGGCGATTTTCCTTGCGTTTTTAGCTCCGAACTTCCGCGCTGCGAAAAGCTTGGCAGTTTTATGGGCGTAACGGCTAGTTTTGGGCTTTTTATCGCCAGCTATGTCGTGCGAAATCTAATAGGCGAAAAATGAAATTTTTCATCGCCGAGTTTTGGGCTTTTGGGCTAAAACAAATCCGAGCTTGCATTTTTGCTGGCTCATTTTTTGTGCTACTTTTCGCCTCAAAACACCTAAATTTGGGCTTCATCGCGCGCTATGATTTTTTGCTAATTTCGGCTTTGATTTTGCAAATTTTGCTCGTCGCGTTTAAATTCGAAAGTCTTCGCGAGCTTTGCGCGATTTGCCTTTTTCACGCCATTGGGCTAGCCTTAGAGATTTTTAAAACCCACCCAGCTATCGGCTCGTGGAGCTACCCGGAGGCGGGAGTGTTTAAAATTTATGGCGTGCCACTTTATAGCGGATTTATGTATGCGGCTGTGGGAAGCTATATGATTCAGGCATGGCGAATTTTGCATTTACGGCTAGAAAACATGCCCCGCTCATACGCTAGTTTCGCCCTTTGCGCGCTAATTTATGCGAATTTTTTCACCCACCATTTCATAGGTTATGATTTTCGCTATGTTCTATTAATCGCTGTTTGCGCGCTGTATTTTCGCGCGAAAGTCTATTTTCGCCCGCGCCAAAGAGAGTATGCAATGCCACTTTTGCTTGCGTTTTGCCTAATCGGATTTTTTATCTGGGTTGCCGAAAATATCGCTACATTTTTTGGCGCATGGGTTTATCCAAACCAAGCTCAGACTTGGCATATTGTGAGCTTCGGCAAGATTTCTAGCTGGATTTTGCTTTGTATTATTAGCTTTATTATCGTGGCGATTTTGAAGCGAATAGAGGGCAAAATTTTGGGTAATGGCTAAATTTCGCTAGCGCAACCCAAAAATACTGCGTCCAAAATTTTGCTTTTTCAAAATTTTACCCAAAACTATAATCTCAAAGAATTTTGCGAAGCAAAATTCAGTAAAATAAATGCGTGCGTAGCACGCCACCTTGTAAGCGTCGCCCGGGTGGGGGTGCGGGGGCGGGCGGGCCTCGCCACTCTGAGCGCCGCCCCCGCAAAAAAGGATTAGACTTAAAAATTTCTAGCGGTTCGCAATTATCAAAAAGAAACAAAAATTCAAAATTCTGCCATTTACCCTACTTTTAATTTAAGCTTTGGCGATTGCCACGCCGTGCTTTCGCACGGCTCGCAATGACACTTAAAAGCAAATTTTGGGCGTAGCTTTTAAAATTTACAAAACACGATTTAGAATTTTAGACTTAATAGTCAAAATTACAAATTTATCGCAAACAATCCTTATTTGAAACTTCGTATTCATAAGTATTATCCAAATTTTGCGTTTTAATAATTCGTTTAAAAGTTAAATTTGCATTGCGAATATTAACAAAATCTTCGCTATTACAATATCTATTTTTTACTATTTCTCCAATAAAAAATAAAAAATTTGATTTCTCTTTTTCGCCCATTTTTTCTAAATCAACAGAAAGGATACTATCGTGTGTTAGAATATTGTTTTCACATTTTATTTCACGCAAAGTAGTAAAATTATCCATTACTTCTCCTTTTAACCTTTCGATTTTTTCTTGTGCAAATTTGTTCTTACAACCGCCTTCGCCAAAAGCAAATACGCTTAAAATAGCTACTATAACTAACTTTTTCACAAAAAACCTTTCTAAAAATTTGCAAATTTACTCGCTAAAATGGTGCCTTTCGCCCTTAAATTCACAAGTATTGTCTAAATTTCGATCCTCCGCCTTGCCAATGACGCTAATTGGGGTTTTGGTTTTGGAGGCGATTTCGTAAATTTTGCTAAGAAATTTTGGCTCGAACGCGAATAAAATCTCATACTCTTCGCCCGAGTTTAGCACATATTCTTTGGGGCTAACAAGCCAGCTCATACCCACGCCGCTAGCGCGCAAAAGGCGCTCCAAATCCTGCCCAAGCCCGTCGCTGATATCCATAGAGGCACTTATATATTTGGCGGCTTTGTAGAAAAATTTCGCCCTGAGTTCTGGGCGAAGCATGCGAGAATGTGGCGAAATTTCACTTCTTTTGCCCCCTCCAAGCAAAATTTGCAAATCAATTCCCACATAGCCGAGCTTGCCCGTGTGCGCGATCAAATGCCCGCACTTCACGCCATTTCTGAAAATCGGCTTTTTGCACTTGCCTATCATCGTGATACTGATGGAAATTTTATCGTCGCTAATCGTATCCCCGCCGATAATCTCAATGCCCCATTTCTGCGCGGTTTCGTTTAGCCCAGCGCACAGCTCGTCAATCTGGACGGTGGTAATGTCCCCGGGCAGCGAAAGCCCGATTAGAGCATATTTTGGCTTAGCGTTTTTGGCGATCATGTCCGAGATATTTACCAGCATGGCTTTCGCGCCGATTTCGTGCATGCTAAGCCACTCGCGCCTAAAATGCACGCCCTCGACAAAAAGGTCCTTACAATACGCCAAATCGCCCACGATAGCGCAATCATCGCCGTTTAGTTTGCTTTTGAATTTCGTGTAAATGTAGGCCTCTTTGTCCATTTGCTAACCTTTTTCGCGAGAATTAAATTTTGCTATTATATGAAATTTAGCTTAAATTTATGGGGTAAATCAAAAAGCTGTGGCGATACCAAAGCTCGTTTTGATGCGCAATCGTTTCGCGCTCATTTTTTATTTTCGCAAATTTAATCTCAAAATAAACGCTAAATCAAATTTATCCACAAACGCCATTATAAGGCGAGTGGAGAGTTTTGTTTTATTTTTTAGTATTTTTCGTGCAGTGGTGAAAAACGGCGTTTTGCTTAAAATTTCACACTCGCACTTACTAGCAAATTCGCCCACATTTTGCACGAAAAACTCCATTTTAGCCATATCTTTGCCAAAGCGCCCAACATAAAAATTCGCGCATCTTATGCCAAATTTTGTCGTAGCGTCAAAAATGAGCTCGGAATTTTTAAAATTTGCCTTTAAATTTGCGATTAAATTTAATATTTTTTTCTCGGAAAAATACATAAAAACGCCGTTTGCGATGAAAATCGTAGGCAAGCTTTTATCTAAATTTTCGTTCCATTTCATATCAAACAAATCGCATGAAATCAGAGTTTCATTATCATTTTGCAGTAGCAAATGTTGCCTAAATTCGATAACTTCTGCCAAATCAACGCCGTAAAATTTCGCACTATTTTTGCCGAAACGAAATGCCAAAGTCTCCAAGCCACAGCCCAAATTTACGACATTGCAAACGCCGTGCGTGGCAATGAAATCCTTTATCATAATGTCGGTTTCATAGTATCTTGCAGCAGAAGCCAAAGACTCGTATTCAGACGAAATTTTTAGAAATTTTTGCGGGATTTTATCTTTAAATTTCATCGCCGTCTCATCGTAAAAATACTGCTTGAAATTTTTACTTGCATGAATTCTTGCAATCAACGGAATAAATAGCGTATTTGCGATTTTATTTTGCATAAATATCCTTTTTACGGGATTTTGTAAAATTTAATAACGATATATTTTATCAAAAAATGCTTAAATTTCTCAGTCCAATGTGTTTTTGTAGGCTTTTAGCGTCAGGGCGGTGATTACAAGCACGATTAGGCAAAGAGGGGCAAGGTTTGGCAAAACATCGGCAAATTGCGCGTTTTTTAGCATTATCGCGCGACAAATTCGCAAAAAATATGTCAGTGGGAAACACTGTCCCAAAAACTGCGCCCAGCTTGGCATGCCTAAAAACGGGAACATAAACCCGCTTAATAGCATTGATGGAAGCATTACGAAAACCGACATTTGCAGAGCTTGGGTCTGGTTTTTGGCGATTGTCGATATCAAAAATCCTAATGCCAAATTGCAAACAATGAAAATAAACGAACAGAAAAAAAGCAGTGCCAAAGAGCCTAAAATAGGCACTTCAAAGAGAAATTTCGCCATTATGATTATGAGAGAGGTTTGCACAATGCCGATGAAAACAAACGGCGTGATTTTGCCAATCATCACTTCGAGCGGGGTTACTGGCATGGAGAGCAGATTTTCCATCGTGCCTAGCTCGCGCTCCCTCGTCAGCGATAGTGCCGTCATCATAACACCGGTAAAAATCAAAACCATGCCGATTAGCCCAGGGATTATGTTGTATCTTGTAAATCCCTCTGGGTTGAAATTTCGGTGAAGCAGAATTTCAAATGGCGGATTTTTGGTGCGCAAATGAGCCAAATTTCCTTTAAATTCTTTATTTATCACGCTTTGGCTGACCCCAGAAATCGCGCTTATAGCCGACGATACAGCCACTGGATCGCTAGCGTCTGCTTGAAGCAAAATTTTAGGATTTTCAGCGCGGATTATACCCTTGGTAAAATTTTCGCCTATATTTAGCACGAACAAAACTTTTCCCTGTTTTAGGAGCTTTTCGCCGGTTTTGTCATCTGAGATTTCGGCGACTATCCTAAAATAGCCCGAATTTTCAAGCCCACTTACAATGCTTCTGCTAAGCGGCGAATTGTCCCTGCAATTAAGCGCCATGGGTAGGTTTTTGGGGTCCATATTTATGGCGTAACCAAACATCAAAAGCCAAATTATCGGGATCGCCACGACCATGCCAAATGTGGTTTTATCGCGCCTTAGCTGGATTAGCTCTTTTTTGACGAGGGCTTTTATGCGCGCTAGCCTCATTTAAGCGCCTTTTTTAGGTAATACACGAAGGCATCTTCTAGCAAAACCTCGCTTTTTTGCCACGAAAGTTCGTGCTTAAATTTATAGGTTTGCAGGATTTTTTCTAGCCTTTGCTCATCTTCGCCACAAATTCGCAAACTCTCTCCAAACATCGCTGTTGTGGTGATTTCGTCCATGTTTTGCAAAATTTGCGCCAAATTTGCCAAATTTATTCCGCCAAGTATAAACGAAAAAAGCCCAGTTTGCCTAGCGACGCTTTTTGGCGTGCCTTTGACGACGATTTTGCCGTTTGCGATATAGACCAACTCATCGCAACGCTCAGCCTCGTCCATATAGTGCGTGCTCACAAGCGTGGTAATTCCCTCGTCCCTAAGCCTGCCAAGCTCGTCCCAAAACTCGCGCCTAGCCTTTGGATCGACGCCTGCCGTGGGCTCATCAAGCAACAAAATTTCAGGCTTGTGCAGTATGCAAGCACTAAGCGCAAGTCTTTGTTTCCAACCGCCAGAAAGTCCCCTGCTTAGCTGATTTTGTCTATCTGTAAGGCCTAAATTTGCAAGTGTTTCGTCGATGATTGTTTTTGAATTTGGGATTTGATAAATTTGGGCTACGAATTCTAAATTTTCCCTTATCGTCAAATCTTCCCAAAAGCTGAATTTTTGGGTCATGTAGCCGACTTTTTCGCGGATTTTATCGCTTTGGGTCAAAACATCGTATCCTAAAACCTGACCTTTTGCGCTATCTGGGGTCAAAAGTCCGCAAATTAGCCTGATTGTCGTGGTTTTGCCGCTGCCGTTGGGACCCAAAAATCCATAAATTTTGCCACGCGGGACTTGAAGCGAGATATTTTTTATGACCTCTTTGCCGCCGAAACTTTTTCTTAGCTCGCTAACATCGATTGCAAATTCGCTCATTTTATTCTCACGCTAACGCCCAAACCCGGCTTAAATTCGGTGTTTGGCGCAAAGGTCGCTTCGAGCATAAAGACCATTTTTTCTCTGCTTGCGACGCTGTAAATCACGGGCGGAGTAAATTCGGCGCTTGGCGAGATATACGAGATCACAGCTGGTTTTTCGCCCTCGCAGCCGTCGCACGAAACTCCGATTTCATCGCCGATTTTGAGCTTCGCAAGGATTTTTTGTGGCACAAAAAATCTGACTTTGATATTTTGCGGTTCTAAAATCGATAAAACCGGGCTGTTTGAGCCGACAAATTCGCCTTTTTTGAAATAAATATCGTAAATTTGACCGCTGTGTTGCGAGACGGCTGTGTTTTTGGCAAAGATTAATTTTGTTTTTTCTAAATTTTGCTCAGCAATGGCGATATTTGTTTTTGCGATTTCGATTTCATCGTCCCTTGCGCCAAGGTTAGCTGTTTGTAACACTGCCTCGATTTCCGCGACTTTGGCTTTTGCAGTGTCGAAATTCGCAGATTTTTGGTCGAATTCGGATTTGCTTATGGTGTTTGATTTGAAAAGTTTTTGCGCTCTAAAAAACTCTTTTTGTGCGTTTTCGAGTGCGATTTTAGCGGAATTTAACTGCGCATTTAGGGCAGAGATTTCGCTTTGTCTTTTGCCTTTGATTAAATTTTCGTAGTTTGATTTTGCCTTATTTACTTCGTTTTGGGCGATTTTGACATTTGCTTCGCCAAGAGCCTTATCTACGCAAAAAAGTTTATCTTCTGGCGAAATTTCTTGCCCTTTTTGGACATAAATTTCATCTAAAATCCCAGAATTATACGGCGAAATATAGGTAAATTCAGCCTCTATGTAGCCATTTAGTAGCTCTTGTGAGTTTGCAAATGAAAAAAGGAAAATTAGCAAAAAGAAATTTTTCATAAAATACCCAAAAATTGAAATCTGGCGATTATATCAAAAGAAAAATAAAATTTATATAGGTTTTAAGCCAAACACTTTAAGGATTAAAAATTATGTGGATAAAAAAGTGGTGTCCTGCGTTGGATTCGAACCAACGGCCCCCTCATTAAAAGTGAGATGCTCTACCGACTGAGCTAGCAAGACACGGATTGTAAAGTTAAGTGGCGCGATGGATGGGGCTCGAACCCACGACCTCCGCCGTGACAGGGCGGCATTCTAACCAGCTGAACTACCATCGCACAAGTGGTGGTCGCTATAAGACTCGAACTTATGACATCCACCTTGTAAGGGTGGCGCTCTACCAACTGAGCTAAGCGACCATTTATTAAAAATGAAGTGTGATTATATATCGATTGATATTAAATTTCGCTTAAATTGGAGAAAAAAATCGAATTTTTTGCTATACTCACGCAAAGCTAAATTTAATAAGAAAGAGTTATGAGAAATTTTATACTGATTTTATTTTTTTCATTGCGATTGTTTGGGTATTCGCACGCAGATATTACAAATTCCATCGCGTATGTCGCCACAAACGAGGGCGTCAAACCCGAAATTTTATACACAATCGTAAAAATCGAAAGCGATTTTAACCCCTTTGCGATTTCATTTCTCACAAACAAAGCAAACGCCGATTATTTCGCCACCCTAAGCAGTCCAAATGCGCGAATTCGCACTAGCAATTACAGTCTAAATCGCTCCAAATGGGTCGTGGCAATTCACCCCATAAACGAAGCCTACGCAATCCAAATCGCAAAAGAACTCTACGAAGACGGCTTTCCTATCGATGTGGGACTTGGGCAGCTAAACGCCGTAAATTTCGACAAAAGCGAGATTGATTATATCTTCAATCCCGTTTATAATCTCACAAAATGCGCCAAAATCCTGCGCAAATGCTGGAATGCCAAAAACAAAAACATAAAAGACACAATCGAGTGTTATAATTACGGCATGCGCAAACGCTACTCTAACCCCTACTACAAGCGATTTTACGAGCATTATGAGAAGATGTTTGGCAAGCCGTATTAAGATTAATTATTAATTAAATTTGGTTAAAATAGCCGAAATTTAAACAAAGGATAGAAAATGATTTTAATCGCAGGACCTTGCGTCATCGAAAGCAAAGAGCTAATTTTCGCGGTGGCTGAGAAGCTTCGCAAATTTCACGAAATGGACGGGATCGATTTTTATTTTAAAAGCAGTTTCGATAAGGCAAATCGCACGAGTATTGCAAGCTTCCGCGGTCCGGGGCTTAAAAAGGGCTGCGAAATACTAGCCGAAGTGAAGGAAAAATTTGGATTTAAAATCCTAACCGATATCCACGAAAGCACCCAAGCTGCGCCTGTGGCGGAGGTCGCCGATGCGTTGCAAATCCCGGCATTTTTGTGCCGCCAAACCGATTTGCTCGTAGCCGCTGCTAAAACAAAAGCGGTAGTAAATATCAAAAAGGGGCAGTTTCTCGCACCGCAGGCGATGAATCACAGCGTAAAAAAAGTCCTTGAAACGCGTGGTGTAAAAAGCGCAGGTTACGAGGCTGCCAAAGAAAACGGCGTGTGGCTGTGCGAGAGGGGAAGCACATTTGGATACGGAAATCTCGTCGTTGATATGCGAAGTTTCCCGATAATGCGTGAGTTTGCGCCCGTGATTTTCGACGCGACACACAGCGTGCAAATGCCAAGCGCAAATGGTGCCACAAGTGGCGGAGACGCGAGATTTGTGCCGTATTTGGCGCGCGCGGCTGCTAGCGTGGGGGTCGATGGGTTTTTCTACGAAACGCACCTAAATCCGTGCGAAGCCTTGTGCGATGGGCCAAATATGCTAAATTTGGACGAGTTAGAAAAAAATATAAACGAAATTTTGGCGATTAAAAAAGCGCTAAATTTTGCCTAAATTTACCCCAAATTCGCACCCAAATTTCGCGGGTGCGAATTGATTGCTTAACCAATTTTATTCATTATTTCTGAAATTTTTGTATATTTCACTGATTAAATCAAAAATTTTTCTAAAATTTTCAAAATTAAATTCACTTGAATTTGCCATTACATACTCAGCAAATTCGTTTTTTGAAGCTAATCTTGCGTTATCACTAATAGCTTGTAATTTGTTATTGTCCGTGGAGAATAATTCATTATAATCACTAATTGGGTTTTTATCTGCGCCTTTTACAATAAATTTACCATCGCTGGATTTTCCAATTTTATCAAAATCTACGCCTAAATATAATCGCTTGCCATTATTTAATGTTTTGGTAATTTTGTCATTTAAATAATAGTGTTCTATGCAAATTTTATCACCTCTTTTTCTTTCTTCATTTTCCAAAAATGGAATTAAGCAAGCATAGACATTATTGCCTAAATTTTTAAAGTTACTCTCTATCCAATTGTTTATCTTATTCTCGTCTCTATCAAATAAGCCAACAATAAATAATATTATTATTGTTTAGTTTGGATAGATAATTCAACATTGGTTGTAATTCAGTATATCCTAGCGTTTTAGTTTCATTAAAATCATAAAATTCAATTTTATTCAAAAGTTCTTCGTCTAAATTTTCTAAACAACCAAAAGCTGTTTTAATGTGTTTAATATCTGTTTTTCCTTCTGTTATAAGTAAAATTTTATCTGTCAAATTTGCTAATTTATTCTTTAATTTTTCATTTTCTTCCAATATTTTTTTTGAATTGTTTTGTAATTCTTCTTTCTTTTTTTCTACATACGGAGCAACAAGTGGCATAAGCCCCATTTCTTCATCTATATCATCGACTTCGTTCATATCATCGCGATTGTTAAATAAATTTTTTTCAGTATTTTTTTGGATTTTTATTGATATATTTCGAATCACCATTTATAGATTTACTAACATAATAAAGTTTTGAGCTTTCCTCTTTTCCTTTTAAATAAAAAAATGGAGAGTGAGTTGTTATTAAATTTGTTTATCTTTACTCATTTCATACAATTCATCAGCCATTTTAGAACAAGATGTAAATTCTATACTATTTTCTGGTTCTTCGTATCCCCAAATAAAAATTCTTTTTACTTTACTTGATTCCATATTGTCATCTATATATTTTAAAATTGATGGTATATGACGAGTCCTGATGCCATCACCACGACGAGCTAAATTTATCTCTTTTACAAAATTATCACTAGTTGAAAATTCTAGATTTTTAAACAATACACTAAGATTTTTTGGCATTTCAATAACAGAATTTATATCTAGCGTATTACTCAGCGTTTCGGTTAAATTTTTTGTTATTTTTTGCAATTCATCTGAATATTTTTTATTTATATTAGATAAATTTTTATCAGCACTATCCATCATAGAATCATACATCTTAGACATTAAGTCTTTAAAATATTCATTGCTTTTGATTGCCGGGATGTATTGATATTTTATTTTATTTTCTAATAAATTTCTTGTTTTTGACCTTGACGAAACAATGTCGTTCATATTGTCGCCAAAAAAACCATTTTGTCTCCAAATTTTTTTCCAAGTTATCACATTATCTTTATATTTCTTTGAAGGTAAATTAAAAGCAATAGAAATAGTTATCTCTTCTGCCTTTTCATTACGCTTTTTAGCAAATTTAGAATAATCTCTGTCGAAATCAAATTCTGTATTAAAATCAGTTTGTTTATTAAAAAATAAATTTAAAGCTTTAAGAATATTCGATTTGCCACAATCGTTGTTTCCAACTAAACAAGTAAATTTGTCAAATTCTATCGTTTGTTCCACAATTGAACGAAAATTTTTAATCGTGATACTTTTTATCATATAATCTAAACCTTAAAAAATAATTTTTATCAAGTATTCTATCTAAATAGCATTTATAAAAAAACAAAAATTTAGCAAGCTTGCGCAAATTCAGTGAATTCAAAAAAAATCTAAATCCGCAAATTTAATACCAAAAGTCAAGTTAAATTGTAAAATCCACAAAAGTAACCTTATTTTAAAGCTGCTAAACTCTGCACTTACTACGGCTTCTACAAAGTCCTCTGCAAAAAATTGTTAAAAATAAAATTTACTTCATTTTTTAGCATTAAAATTCCGCTTGATGAAACATAATCAAAAAGCTATTTGCTAAAATTCTAATCACAGGTGCAACCACGCCCCAAACTAAAAACGCCAAAACCACGCCCAAAATCGGTCTTACATATTGTGAATGCTTGTTTATAAAGCCATCTATGGCAGACGCTGTTTTGGCTATAAAATCAGCCAAAAAATTACTAAGTGGCAAAACGCCTCGCCGATATACTAGCTCCAAGGTTTAAAAGCGAAATTTTAAGCCTTTCAAAGCCACTTTTAGCCCCGCTAGCTACTTCTGGGGCTTTTCCCACACTTAGCATAGTTGCACAAGAGCCGCTGCACTATCTGCGCTAAGTCCTAGCATATTTTGGCAAACTGCTCTTCGCTTTCAAACTCTATGTATTTTTTCACATCTACCATAGCGCTTTCATAATCCACAGCTAACTTTACAGGCACGCTAAGTGCGCCAATCTTGGCTAGTGCAGAAGGGCTTTTAGCAAACTCATCATCGAGCCTAGCTTTTGCTAGGTTTATGCTTTTTGTAGCACTGCCTAGATTTGCTATTTTTGCATTTAGCGTGCTCGCATTTGCTCCTGCTTTTTGTAGCGAAGCGCTTATTTGCTCAAAAGAGCTATTTAGCTTATGAATACTTGGCAGTCCTTTTATCGCCACACCTAAGACTGCGCCTAGTGTTGTATCATCCATGACTTGACACCTTTTTTTATTTTATATAATCCTTTTTATGAAAAAGGTTATAAGATACTCTGAGGGCTTTGTTATAGCTCTAATCATCGGCATTTACTTCTTTGAAGGCGATATAAGCAAGGATTGGAAATATGTCCTTTTGCTACCGCCTTTTTTTGGTGGATAGGCTATAAGATCGCAGACGGCTATGATGCTGGTGAGCTTCGCGATGAGAGCTTAGAAAAATACAAAGAGCCATTAGTTTGTTTTATGACCGCTTTTGTAACTTTTATAGTTTTTATTTCATCCTTTTTTATAGAGATGGGCGAACAAAACGCCTATACTATCGCTCTTTACACGATTATTTTTATATATATCTTTTTTGTGCCTATAACGCGGGTTTTAAGATATATTCTTCGCTTTTAAAATTTGCATTGAAATTTCTAAAAACTCGTTAAATTCAGCTAAGAAAAAACTTTGTTTTCTTTAAAAATCATGCCTTTTATCAATGATAAAATGATTATAAAATTTTGAAAAACACCGAATCGAATTTACAATGACATTTAGTAAAATTTATACACTCTCTATCGTCATTGCAAGTGTGTCTAATATGCGAAGAAATCTATGAGCAACAATCACCAAAATGTAAATTTCGTGTCATTGCGAGCGTAGCGAAGCAATCCAGTAAAATTTAGAGAGAATTTGAAAATTAATAAAATTTATTTGAATTTCCCTGGATTGCTTCGCTCGTTACACTCGCTCGCAATGACAGCGAATTTAGCGTAATGACAATGGTTAGCGTATCGGGGCAGTATTTGAAATGCGATAAAATTTGCGAATTTTAAAATTTCAAGCTACGGGCTAAATTTAAAATTTAACCCATAGCCTAAATTTGGAAATTTGAGAATTTTGCAGAATTTATAAATTTTAAATTCTTACTCACTCACAGCTTTTTTGATTTTTTTGACTTCATCGGCTATATCTT
>NZ_JAOVUB010000005.1:0-111373 GCF_027737825.1 Campylobacter sp. VBCF_06 NA8 | reverse complement strand
TAACTATACATTACTCACCCGTGCGCCACTAACTCATAAGAGCAAGCTCTTACTTGTCCGTTCGACTTGCATGTATTAGGCACGCCGCCAGCGTTCACTCTGAGCCAGGATCAAACTCTCCATAAAAAACATATCAAAGATAAAAAGAAACTTTTTATCTTTTAAATTCAATTTATGAAGTTTTTAATCTAAAAACTTAATTGTTTGTAACTTTTAAATTTGACAATTATAAAAATTGTCCCCAGCTCAATCGATCACTTGTTTAGATTTCAAAGATTGACTAAAAGATAGTTTTTGACAATAATAAATAAAATAACACGCATTGGAAAATAACAGAAGTTAGATTTCAAAAACGGAAAGTGGATTATATTCAAGGGTTGCTTAAAAAGAGATTAAAACTAGAAAAAATTTTTGAAATTTTAAAATTTAATCTTTAATCAAAATTTTATTTTCTGCCCGTTTTACGATGCGACCCACGATAGTGGCACTTTCATATCCTGCATTTTTTAAATTTCGCACTGCCACGGCAACATCTTTTTCACTTATAGCGAGCAAAAGCCCGCCACTAGTTTGCGCATCGGCTAAAATCACTTGCGCTTCTTTATCACAAAACGGAGCGATAAATTTCAAATTTCTATAACTTCCGCCAGGGATTAGCCCCTCATCTAGGCACTTTTGCACGCTTGCAAAAAGCGGAATTTCACGCACAAAAATTTCAAAACTGATATTTTCATTTATCATTTCTAGCGCGTGTCCTAAAAGCCCAAAGCCGGTAATATCGGTCGCAGCGTGTATTTCTAGCCCACTAAGCGCACCCAGAGCGTATGAATTTAGCCTAATCATACTCTCGATTGCGTCGCGAAATTCAGCGAATTTTAAAAATTTCGCCTTTATCGCCGTCGAAATTATGCCAGTGCCAATAGCCTTTGTCAGCACGAGCAAATCGCCTTCACGCGCAGTGTTATTCGACCAAAATTTCCCCGGCTCAACCACGCCAGTAGCGCTTAATCCATAATAAATTTCTTTCGTTTTTATCGTGTGTCCGCCCACTAGCACGCCACCGCACTCGCTGATTTTGCTCTTGCCCCCAGCTAAAATTTCTTGCAAAATTTCATCACCAAAATGACAATCATCAAATCCAACGATATTTAGAGCGTTTATCACTTTTGCGCCCATTGCGAAGATGTCGCTGAGCGAATTTGCCGCGGCGATTTGGCCGAAAATATATGGATCATCGACAATCGGCGTGATGAAATCGAGCGTCTGCACGAGCGCCAAGCTCTCGCTTATGCGAAAGACGCTTGCGTCCTCATTACTATCAATCGACGATAGTAAATTTGCATCGGGCGCGATTAGGCTTCCAAGGTTTTTCGTTAGACCCGCCGGGTCCAGCTTGGCTGCTCAACCCGCTGCGCTGATAAATTTCGTAAGGTTAAAATCACGATAAATCATAGTTTTATAGCTTCGTATTTTGATAAAATTTCCATAATCTCATAAGCGTTTGAAATTTCGCCAATAGCTAACTTATCGACTAATTTATAGCTTTCCAAACAGCTTCCGCAGCTTAGTATTTCCACGCCCGCCTCGCTTAAATTTTTTAATGCTTCAAAGCTTGGGTGAGCGCGATTCGTGGTGATAAATACGGCGTTATTTACGCAAATGACTTTGGCTGGTTTTTGCTCTAAATTTAATAACGCGCCCAAAAATTTAGCCAAAAGCGCCTTGCCGACTGCGCCAGAACCGCAACTTTCTTCGTTTAAAAACACTACCTTTGGCTTAGCGAAATTTGGCGTATCACAAAAAATATCGTCCAAACTCTCATCTTTTAGCTCATCGGTTTTGGTAAGCGAAATCGTGGCTTCACCGCCATTTTCGCTGATTTGCGCGTCAAATCCGTTTTTTTGCAAAAATCGTTTTATGTTTTCTTTGGGTGCGATATCATTAACCAAAATTTCCAAATTTTCGCCGATTTTTAGCGAATTTAGGGCTTTTTTGGTAAGCAAAAGTGGCTCGGGGCACGATAAATTTCGACAATCTAGTTGCAAATTAAATCCTTAAAAAAATATCTTTGACACGCAAAGCTAGCGAGGAAAAATCCTCGCTCAAATTTTATAAACGAGGATATTTTTCCTCAAACTGCGATTTCGCCACGCTTCCTTTATCCAAAAGCTCGCGATACCAGTAGTGGTGGAGCACATAAACTTCTTCTTCTGGTTTGTGTCCATCAATCATAGAGTGGATTGCTCCGCTGATCGCAAACACAGCCATATAAATATGCACACACAAAAACACAGCACAAACTGCACCAAGCACATTATGCACGATGACACTAGCACGCAAAACTTCGATTTGGCTCACGCCACCCATTGCGCCATTTACAACAGGGGCATTAAAATCCAGAAAATACATAGCTGCGCCAGTAGCTATCATAACCATACCACCAAGTGTAGCGACCCAAAACCACGATTTTTGTCCAGCGTTAAATTTGCCAGCAGGGATTGTGCGTTTGTTTTTGCTCAAATATCCACCTACAATAAGCATCCATTTAATATCATAAAATCTAGGAAGCATACGCCAAAACCATGATAAAAACATCGGAATTACAGCAATTGCAAAAGCTATGGTAGCAATACCATGAGCGTTTTTACATAATCTCACAAAAGTTCCACCACCAAAACTCTCACCAAACATCATAATCAGTCCAGTTGGAACCAAAATCACCCACGAAATTGCTGCAATAAAATGAAATCCACGCTCAAATAAACTAAAAGCATAAACTGGCTTACCAGCGTGATGATCAAAGTGTTTTGCGCCTACAATCAAATAATGTCCAACAAACGCCACCAAAACACCAAGCACAGCCCCAAAAGCTAGCCATGCAAAAAATCCTGAACTTTGTAATTGCACAAAAAGCGGTGCTAGGCCGTCTTCGTATAAATTTATGTTTTCTAGTCGGGCTTTCCCCCACACATTATTCCCACTAGTTTGCACAACCTGTGCATATGGTCGGTCCTCGGCATACGCGCCCAAACAGGCGCAAAGCACACAAAAGAACTTCTTCATATATTTCCTTGACACAAAAATTTAGGGATTATAGCGTTTTAAGCCAAATTATGGCTTAGAAAATTTTATTAGTTTCTTCGCCTAAATTCCTCATAACCAAACTCTATCATATCCTCGACATTTCCGCTCTCATCTACCATTATTAAATTTGGCAATTTTATACCGTTAAAGGTCGTGTTTTTGACTATCGTGTAGTGAATTTGGTCTTCAAATATCACCCTATCGCCGATTTGTAAAGGTTTGTCAAATTTATACTCTGGCTCACCTGCTTCCAAGCCTACAATATCGCCAGCTAGGCAGGTATTTCCACCGAAACGATAGACGAATTTGCCCTCTTTGCTCTCATTACGCACCGCAGGACGATATGGCATAAGCACGGTATCTGGCATGTGCGCCTCAGCCGAAGTATCCAAAATCGCGATGTTTGCGTCGTTTTCAACGATATCAAGCACGCTAGCGACTAGATATCCGCACTCCCAGCCCACAGCCTCGCCCGGCTCTAAAAATACCTCCACGCCGTATTTTTCGCGGAATTTTTTGATTAAGCTAATTAGCAATTCGACATTGTATCCCTCGCGCGTGATATGGTGTCCGCCACCGAAATTTAGCCATTTAATCACACCAAAATATTTGCTAAATTTCGCCTCAAACGCCTCTAAAACGCGCTCTAAATTCTCCGCACCCTCCTCGCAAAGTGCATGAAAATGAAATCCACTAATCCCCTCTAAAAACCCGCTCTCTTCGCTAATAGCGCGGTTTAGTGCGTCCAGTGTCATACCCAAACGGCTAAATTTACCGCACGGATTGTAAGCGTCTTTGGGTGCAAAAGAAGTTTGCGGATTTAGGCGAAGCCCGCATTGCACGCCCGCACTCATCGCCTGCGCGCGGTATTTTCGCCACTGAGAGGCACTATTGAAAACCACATGATCGCTAAGGGATAAAATTTCAGCCATATCGCACTCTTTAAAAGCTGGCGAGTATGTATGCACCTGCGCGCCCGCTCCAAGCATTTGCCTAGCGAATTTCGCCTCGTGCAGACCACTGCAAGTAGCCCCTGAAAGGTATTTTTTCACCAAAGGCATACTAAGGCTAAACGCAAAGCCCTTTAACGCACACAAAACCACTGCCCCACTTCGCTCGCCCACGCTTTGCAAAAGGGCTAAATTTGCCCGCAATTTCGATTTTTCGCACACATACGCTGGGGTTTGAATTTCATCAATTTTCATAAAAATCCTTTTGTAAAATTTTTTAATTATATAAAATTTTATAAAATTTTGGCTAAAATCGCCGAATTTTAAATCAAAGGAAAGATATGGTAGAAGTGGAATTTTTAGGTCCAATCGGCAAAGAGCCGATGAAATTTGACGCCAAAACGCTAAGCGAAGTAAAAGAGATTTTAAGCAAAGATAGCTCGCTAAAAGAGTGGCTATCTAGCTGCGCCGTGGCTGTAAATGACAAAATGGTCTATGAACTAAATACCGCGCTTAAAGACGGCGATAAAATCAGCCTTTTGCCACCGGTTTGTGGGGGTTGAGATGAAATTTGCTGGCAATTTTTCTTTGCACGATGGCGCGCTTGATATCCCTGCGATTTCGAATTCATGGTATGAGCGTTACAAAGGCGCAAACTGCGGTGCGCTGATTACTTTTATCGGCATTGTGCGCGATGAAGACGGCATTAGCGGACTTAGTTTTGATATATACGAGCCGATTTTGCGCTCGTGGTTTCAATCGTGGCAAACAAAGGCGCAACAATCTGGCGCGCAGGTCTTTTTCGCGCACTCAAAAGGCGATGTGAGCGTGCATGAAAGCTCATATATCGCGGGCGTGCTAAGCCCACAGCGCAAGTTCGCTCTTGCTTTAATAAACGATTTTGTCGAGGATTTTAAGGCAAATGCGCCGATTTGGAAATACGATTTGATAAAGGGCGAGCGAATTTACGCTGCTTCTCGCTCGCAAAAACTGCGCGGCGCAGGTATTTTGGGGTGAAATTTATTTTGAAAATTTTGCTTTAAATTTAAACTACTAAATTTTATAAAAACACTCAAATTTACGGGTTTTACCCCGTAAATTTAAAATTTAAACACATCTTTTGCAGATGAAATTTGTTTTGCCATTGCAATATCGATTTTTTGATAACCGCATTTATAAATCGGCTCCAAAACCTCGGTAAAAAAGGCGTTTAAGCCCTCTTGGGTGATCTGCTCATTGCTCGCATACCTTGCTAGCCCCATGAAAATACCATGTCCGATTTCGTTGCCAAAGCGTGCTTCCTTGCCCATGAAATCGTTTAGCGCGTGGCACACAGCCACTGTGGCTTTGGCGTTAGCGACATGGTTGTCGTTTAAAAAGTCTTCGAGCACGCCATAATCGCACTCGCATTTGATCCAGCGAAATGCTTTCGCGCTGGACGGGGAAATTTGGGTGTCATTGACATTTGCTGCGCAGATGATAAAGAGGTTTTTTGGCACGGCGAAATAGGATTTATTGTCTTTAACGATCACGCTGAATTTTTCCATTTCCGCCTCATCAAGGGTGTCGATGAAGTGCGAGTTTTTGGTGCGGATGATAGAGAGCGGGTCGTTTTCGTCATATCTGCGCTCCAAAAGCGCAATGCTCTCGCCAAAAATTTCATCGAAATTTCCACTATCAATGGAATCGATTATCAAATAATACTCGCCTTTTGGATCTTTTAGCGCCTTTTTGCAAAGCGCCTTAAATTCGCCATTTACTAGCCTATCTCCCACGAAACCATCGATAAAATCGCTATATGAGAAGCTCTCATGGAAGCTAAGGTAGCAAAAATGGCTAGGGCTTAATTTTTTATCCTTGATTAATGCGCGAATTCTTCTAGTTTTTCCTGAGCCGATTGCGCCGAAAAATATAGTATTTTTGGCGACTTCCTCGCTTTTGTAATTTTGCAAATACTCGAAAAATAGCGAAGCATAGACCGGTTTGGCGTTATATGGAGCTTGGGCAGGGTATGGTTCGAACTCGCTCATAAATTTCGCGCTAGCCTCGTAAAAATCGGAGAAATTCTCGATTTGCATGGTGTAGAGCGAATTTAGCAAATTCACGCTTTCATTTGTGTATAAAAATGTCGGAAGCTCGTCGTTAGCCTGAGTGAAAATACTAGCTAGCAAGTAGAGTTTTTCTGGGCTTGCCTGCTCTAAGTCCGCGCCCGCACCCACGCCTAAATTCAGCGAACCCTCGTCGCCTAAATAATGCTCTAATAAGAAAAAATTGTCCGCCTTCATCGTGGCTTTTAAAAACTCAATTACGACAAAAGGCTGATTATGCAAGCAAATATCAAAAAATTCGCTGGCTAAATTCGCATCGATGCTGATAAATAGCCTATACATCGTGTCGTAAAAATTTATGATTTTTTGCTTAAATTCGTTTCGTTGAAGGCGTTCTTGCGTCGCCATATTGAAATTTTTGATTATATTTTCTATGAAAATGTAGAGTGAGACGACATCTTTATCCTCACCGCTAAGCACGCTCTCGACGCTAGTCGCGGCTGTTTTTGGGAAAAGGTCTTTTTTGGCTGCAATGCGATCTTTGAAAACAAAATCGTAATAAAACGCACCGATATTCGCGTCAAAAAACTGCTCCATAAAAAAATACTCAGCATGCGGGAATTTCTCACCGAAGCTTAAAATTTTGTCGCTTCTTAAATTTCCGTCGCTGAAATTTATGTATAAATTCGACAAAAAATCGCTCTCAAAATCATCGAAACTATTTAAATTGTGCTTTAAAGTTTGCAAATATTTTGAAATGGCTAGGTGTTTTTTGACCCAATACTGGTTTTTGCTATGATTTTTCCAATCGCTAGCAAGCGCGGTAATTTGCTCTTTTGTGAAATCTTGCATGGACTTTTCCTTTTAAGATAAATAAAACCTCGCAAGATACCTAAATTTAAATAAATAATAAATAAAACTTATTGTATGCCCGAAATCAGCGGGACAAATTCGCACGCACCCAAATTTTCTTGGCTTATCTCGCTAGGCGAAATTTTATGAAATTTAATGATATATTGCGCTCCGTCAATACTCATGGGAGCCACCAAAATACCGCCAATTTTAAGCTGAGCGAAGAGCCTGTCGCTAATTTTGGACGCGCAGGCTGAGAGCAGTATCCTATCATAAGGCGCAAACTCGCGCCAGCCCACATTGCCGTCATCGTGGCGGAGATTTATGTTGCGAATACCCAAATTTGCGAAGTGTTTTTTCGCCTCGCCCACTAGCCTCTCTACGCGCTCCACGGCAAAAACCCTACGCACCATATATGCCAAAATCGCAGACTGATACCCGCTCCCACAGCCGATTTCTAGGACATTTTCTACGCTCTCATCAATGTCAAGCGCCATACTCATTCTAGCCACAGTTAGCGGAGAGCTAATCCACTGAGACGCCAAAATCGGTTGCGCATTTAAGCTAAAAGCATGCGCGCTAAATGGGGCAAACTCGCTACGAGATACGCTTTTTAATGCGTCATAAAGCGCTGGCGAAATCGCGATTTTATCAGCGATTTCCTCCGCCATTTTTTCGCAACGAAGTTTTTCTAAACTATCCAAAATTTTCTCCATTATTTTAAAATGAACTACGAATGCCGACGATTTTTTGCGGGGCGGACGAAGGGCTAGACTAAGTCGTCTGCCCGAGTTCGCAACGCAAAAAAGCTAGGCTGGGTTCAACCGCCAAACTCCCTAGAAATCGTCGAAACTCAAACTTCCTTTTGAATAATTCGTAACCTTACTTTCAAAGAAATTTGACTTTTGATCGTTAAATTTAGAGAAATCATCGACCCATTTTATCGGGTGAGAGGCGCCGTATTTTTTCTCTAAACCAATCGCAAGCAATCGTTGATCGACTAGGTAGTGTATGTATTCTTCGATGATATCGTCTGTAAAGCCCATGATTTGGTTATCTGTGATATATTTGCCCCATTTGATTTCCAAATTTCCAGCTGTTTCAAACATTTCGTAAATTTTGCTGATATTTTTCTCGTGGAAAAGATCAGGTCGTTCCTTGCGCACAGAGTTTATCATGTTTTGGAAAAGTAGTAGGTGCGTGATTTCATCTCTTTGGATAAATCTAATCATCTGCGCTGAACCAAGCATTTTGCCAGCACGCGCCAAGGCATAAATCGAAGTAAATCCGCTGTAAAAATAAATGCCCTCTAAAATTTGATTCGCAACCATGGCTAAAAGCAGTTTATCGTCCGTAACCTCGCCTGCTAGCTCCTCATACACGCTCGAAATATAGGCGTTTTTCTCGCGCAAAACATCATCGTGTTTTTCCATTTCATAAATCAAATCAGTATTTTCGCAAATCGCCTCGACCATTACCGCGTAACTTTTGCTGTGATTTGCCTCTTCGTAGGCTTGGCGAGCTAGCACAGCGTTGATTTCAGGGGCTGTTATATAAGGATTTATGTTATCAGCTAGATTATTTGTCTGGAAGCTATCCATGGAGATTAGCTGACTCCATACCAAATCATACATGCGTTTTTCGGCGGTTGTGAGATTGAAGTTATAATCCCTCACATCATCAGTCGTATCAACCTCTTTTGGAAACCAGGTGTTTGCCTCCATAATGTCCCAGAGTTTGAGCGCCCATTGGTATTTTGCCTTGGTGAAATTTAGTATTCCGTGCGGATTGCCGTTGAAGACCTTGCGATTGGTGAGAGTTTCGTCTGAAAAAGGGTTGTAGATTTTTTTTCTATCCATAATTTTGCCTTTTTTTGAAATTTAACTCGCAATTCTAGCAAAATACAAATTAGAAATTTCTAAGAGAGATTTTTAGAGGCGAGATTATCTTAGAGGGGTCGAAATTTTGCTTTGGCGCGCCAAGACCGCCCAAATTTTCGCCAGTATCAAGGAAATTTTGCAAAAAATACTCGCCCGTGTATCCCTGCTCGTGCAAAATTTGCGCCATTTGCGAAATGTCGCTTGCGCTTAAAAGATCGCTATGCACAGTAGTTCGCACCTCAAAAGCAAAATTTGTGGATAATAAAAATTTCAAAGTTTGAAGGAAATTTTCGTAAAAATTTGATTTTGTGATAAAGCTAAATTTAGCCTCATGCGCCTTAAAATCGAGCGAGACAAAATCGACTAAGCCCAAATTTACGGCGTTTTGTATGATTTGTGGATTTGAGCCGTTTGTGTCGATTTTGACCTCAAAACCCAAATTTTTCGTTTTTTGCAAAATTTGCATAAATCCCTTAGCGCAGGTGCATTCGCCCCCGCTAAACACCACGGCTTCTAGCTTACCTACGCGCGAGCGCAAAAACGCGAATAGCTCATCTTCGCTGATTTTGCCCTCGCCACGCACGACGCTCGGGTTGTAGCAATACCGGCATCGCATATTACACCCCGCAAACCACACAATAGCCGAGAGCCGCTCAGGGAAATCTGTCATCGTAAATGGCGTGATATGGTAAATTTCAGAATTTTGCATAATTGTGAATTTTAAAATTTCGCCAAATTTAAACACGCTAAATTTGGCGAAATTTAGCAAATTTTATTTTTCTTCGAATTTTACCTTATTTTCGTCGAAAAACACTCTCTCTTTGTGTTCGCCCTTTTTGCCTACATTGAAGCTCTCCACAGGGCGCAAATACCCCATTACACGGGTATAAACTACACATTTTGTGCGTTTTTTTTCTAACTCTTTTGGGAATTCCATCTTTTGCTCCTTATTTAAATTTCAAATTTCAAATTTCAAGCACCCTTGCTCTCATACTCCGCCATTAACTCAGCGTCGCATTTCGGGCAGTATTCGTGCTCGCCTGCGATATATCCATGCTTCGTGCAGACGCTAAATACAGGCGAAATCGTAATGTATGGGAGTTTGTAGTTGCTAATAACATTTTTGATAAATTTCTTGCACGCTGTGCCTGAACTAATGCGCTCTTTCATATACAAATGAAGCACCGTGCCCCCTGTGTAGCTACTTTGTAGCTCGTCTTGCATATCCAGCGCCGCGAACGGATCGTCGCTAAAACTTGCTGGGACTTGGGTCGAGTTTGTGTAGTAGATATTTTCGCCAAAGCCCGCTTGTATGATATCTGGGTAGCGTTTTTTATCCTCTTTGGCGAAGCGATATGTGGTGCCTTCCGCTGGCGTTGCTTCGAGGTTGTATAGATTTCCTGTGTTTTCTTGGAAAAGGCGAATTTTATGGCGCAAATACTCGATCAATTCTAGCGCAAATTCACGGCCAAATTTGGTCGTAATATCCTCTTTATCATCTGTGAAATTTCTAATCATTTCGTTTGCGCCGTTAATGCCAATGGTGCTAAAATGGTTGTTAAAGCCCGGCAAATAGCGCTTGGTGTATGGATACAATCCGCGTTCGAACATCTCTTTTACAAACACACGCTTTTTCTCCAAAGTGCTTTTTGCTAACTGCAAAAGCGTTTCGAGCCTAGCGTAAAGCGCCTCTTTATCGCCTTTGTAAAGGTATCCAAGGCGGGCTAAATTTATCGTTACCACGCCGATACTTCCAGTCATCTCAGCACTGCCAAAAAGCCCGCCACCGCGCTTTAAAAGCTCTCTAAGATCTAGTTGCAGTCTGCAACACATCGAGCGAACTGCGCCCGGTTTGTAGGCTTTTGGATTTTCGACTTTGTTGCCGTTTTCGTCCGTGATATACTGGCTTCCGACGAAATTTTGAAAATAGCTTGATCCGATTTTGGCTGTGTTTTCAAACACTGCATTTGCTGCGTCGCTGTCCCAGTCGAAATCCTGGGTGATATTTACGGTAGGAATCGGGAAGGTAAATGGCTGACCGCATTTATCGCCAGCTGTCAAAACCTCGTAAAATGCGATAACAATGCGTCTCATCTCTGGCTCAAAATCGCCGTAAGTAAGCTCGATAAGTGAGTTTTTGCCACGCTCTTTTGCCCTTTGCAACAGCTCCTCATCATCGATTCCCTCAAAAAGGTGGTGTTGGTTTGAGGTAGGGATTTGCGCCTTTAAATCCTCTGGGCAGGTCATATCAATTGTAACATTTGTAAATGGGCTCTGACCCCAGCGCGCTGGGACATTTAGGTTATAAACGAAGCTTGTGATTGCCTTTTTGATCTCTTTGTCGCTTAATTTATCCTTAAAAACATAAGGGGCGAGATAGGTATCAAAGCTAGAAAACGCCTGCGCTCCCGCCCACTCGCTTTGCAAAATTCCTAAGAAATTCGCCATTTGATGAAGCGCCTCTCTAAAATGCTTCGGAGCCTTGCTCTCTACGCGACCCCTAACGCCGTTAAATCCCTCATCGAGCAATACCCTTAGGCTCCAACCAGCGCAGTATGCGGTTAGGCAGTCTAAATCGTGGATATGATAATCGCCGTTTCTATGCGCAGCGCCTTCTTCGCGCGAATACACCTTGTCTAGCCAGTAGTTTGCGATAACCTTGCCAGCGGTGTTGTTGATCAATCCTGCGTTTGAATAGCTTGTGTTTGAGTTGGCTAAAATTCGCCAATCTGATTTGCCGATATATTCATTAACGGTTTGGGTGCAGTTTATGTAGGTGGTGTCTTCTTCTAGCCCATAGACATGCTCTCTTTGCATTTTGTGCGTGTGGCGATAGATCATAAAGCTTTTTAAAACATCGAAATTTCCGCTTTCAAACAGCTTTTTTTCTATTATGTCTTGGACATCTTCGACGCTTAGGCTATCTTTGAAAACAATCGTTTTTAGGACATTTTCGAAGACTTTTTCATCAAAATTTGCGCCTACGCTTTCATAGGCTTTTTTGATAGCGTCTTTTATTTTGTAATCTTTGAATTCTTGAAAACTACCATCTCTTTTAATAATTTTTATCATTAACTCCCCCTAAAAAAGAAACGCGAAAGTATAGCAAGATATAGTTAAAATTTATTGAATTTTGTAGTTTTAAAAACAAAGTTAAATTTAACCAAGGCTTAGTATAATTTCGGATAAAATTTATTTTGTAGGACGAATTTATGAAGGGTTTGAAATTTGCGATTTTAGCTGTTTTTATAGCTATGTTTTTGGGTGGCTGTATCGCCAAAAAGTCCCCAACTAGCGCGCAAAGTAGCAGTAGCGAGCAAAATTTAAAAAGCGCTAAAATTTCAGAAGCTACGCTTAAAAAGCTAGCAAGCGATAGCACAAAAAAACTCCTTGCTTCCAAAAAAATTTCAAAGCAAAAAAACCGCTTCGCAATCGTGGGAATTAGCGAAATTTCATGCGAAAAAAAATGCGATTTCAACACCGATTTTTTGAGAAAAAAACTCAAAGTAGGTCTGATACACTCGGGCAAAGTCGTAGTCATCGACGCGCCTAGCACCGATGAGCTAGTTTTTAGCAATGACGGGCTTAAAAAATCCAACGCCTCGCACGCAAATTCGATTTATTCGCCAGATTTCCTTCTGCTTCCTAGCGTCAAATTTAGTGGCGAGAAAAATGGTATTTTCGAGGTTTCGCTAAAAGACGCAGAGAAAAAAAGCGAAATTTGGAGTTATAAAAACAAATTTTAATGCCAAATTTAAGCTTATTTTGGCTAAAATCACGGCTTAATTTTTTTCGAAAGGTGGTGAGGAGCGTGCCAGGAGTTAAGGTGCATCCGAACGAATCATTTGATGAAGCTTACAGACGCTTCAAAAAACAGACAGATCGTAACCTTATCGTTACCGAAGTCCGTGCTAGAAAGTATTTCGAGCCTATGACTGAGATCCGCAAAAAACAAAAAATTGCGGCTCGCAAAAAAATGCTTAAAAGACTTTACACACTTCGCAGATACGAATCTCGTTTGTAATTCTCGGGCGAATTTCGCCCGAATTTCTCTCTTAAATTTTCGCTTAACCGAATTTTAAATCTTAATCAAAATTTAAATTAATTAAATTTTAAATTTGCTATAATCCCTGAATTTTTCGCAAAAAGGAAACCATAATGAGCAAAAATAAAATTTTTTCATCTCGTTGGGCTTTTATTTTAGCCTGTGTCGGCTCGGCTGTGGGCATGGCCAATGTCTGGGGCTTCCCGTATAAACTCGGTGCCAACGGCGGTGGCGCGTTTTTACTCATTTACATTTTTTTCATCGCACTTTTTGCCTATGTCGCGCTCTCAGCCGAATACGCTATCGGCAGACGGGCCAAAACTGGCACTCTTGGCTCTTATGAGCTTGCGTGGAAATCGCGAAATTTAGGCTTCATTGGCAAAATTTTAGGCTGGCTTCCACTAGCAGGGTCGATGTGTATCGCTATCGGATACGCTGTCATCATTGCTTATGTGCTAAAAGCCCTATTTCAGGCGCTCAACGGATCACTTATGAGCGTGGATACATCGACTTGGTTTGGCTCGTTTGCCTTCACGCCATATTCTGTGGTGCCATTTCACTTCATCATCGTTGCCGGCACGCTTTTTAGCATATTTTTGGGCGCGAAAAGTATCGAGCGCACAAACAAAATCATGATGCCACTATTTTTCGTGCTTTTTGCCATTTTAGCGGTGCGCGTGGCACTTTTAGACGGAGCTGGGGCTGGGTATAAATTTATGTTTAGCGCGGATTGGAGCAAGCTAAGCGATGCCAATGTCTGGATCACGGCCATGGGACAAGCGCTCTTTTCGCTCTCTATCACAGGCTCAGGAATGCTCGTATATGGCGCGTATCTGCACAAGGACGAGGATATCGTCGATGCGGCGAAAAAAACCGCATTTTTCGACACAATCGCTGCTTTTGTGGCGGCTTTGGTAATGATACCTGCGCTTTTTGCTTACGGCGAGGACCAAACAGCGGGCCCTGGACTGCTTTTCGTAACACTGCCAAAAATTTTGCAAGACATGCCAGGTGGCGGAATTTTTGCGATTATTTTATTCACAGCAGTTATTTTTGGTGGAATTTCATCTTTGCAAAATATGTTCGAGGCCGTAACTGAGTCGCTTTTGCATAAATTTCCAAGCTTAAATAGGGCTTTGGTTTTGGTGATTTTGTGTGTGGTCTGCTTCGGAATCGGCGTAAATATGGAGACAATCGCGCCAAGCGACACAAACCCAGCGACCACATTTTACGAAGTTCATCTACACAACTGGGGTCCGTGGATGGATCTAGTATCTATCTATATAATCCCAATCGGCGCGGTTTTGGGCGCGATTTCGTGGTTTTGGATTTTGCGCAAGGACGAGCTTTTGGACGAAATCAACACAGGCTCGGCTAAAACATACTCAAACGCCTGGTATTATATCGGCAAATTTATCTATGTGCCAATCGTGCTTGTTTTGTGCGGTATCGCATTGATAAACAAAGTCGCGTTTTAAGTAAAATAATGTATAAACAATGCGAAGTTTGTAACGAAAAAGTAAATAAATTGCAAAATTTATTTACTTTTAAATTCGATGAGTATATAAAATGCAAAAATTGTGGAACAATATATGAAATATCAAATATAAAATTTTGCAATTTTTTATCAAATATAGTCGAAACTTTTTATGCTCTTTTTTGTATATTTTTTTCTATTGGATTTGCAATATATATAGATGAAAATTTTGATACATATTGGTTGATTTCCGTGTTTATTTTTGTATTTTCTTGGTTTTTATTATCTTTTATTTGTATGTTTTTGGAGTGGTTAATTTTACTTTTATTTGTCACTAAATTTGAAATTTCAAAAGATGATAAAAGAGATAAAAAAACGAAATATATTCACTAATTTGTTTGGCAAACAATTAGGTAAATTTAAAAATTGAAGTAATTTTATGAGAAATTTATTTTTACCACCAAAAGTAGCTATGAAATTTAAATTTCGCAGAATTTTGCCATTTACTCTGCTTTTAATTTGAGCTTTGTAGATTGCTTCGGAAGCCACTTCGCGCTTCCTCGCAATGACACTTAAAAGCAAAATTTCGCCAAATTTTAAAATTCCGAAATTTTACAAAATCCCAAAATCAACCCCGAGCGTCTTTTTAAGGGCCAACAAAAACATCACCACATACATCACCAAAAGGCATTTTTTCTGCGTGCTTTTAGCCACTTTGTGCGAAATCTTCGTGCCAAAATACACGCCCACAAGGCCACCAAGCCCCATTAACACGCCCTCTAAATACTGCACATTGCCATTATACGCCATGCTTAAAAATCCGCTAAACGAGCTAAAAATCACGAAAAATAGCCCCATTGATACGGCTTTTTTGATATCCACGCCTAAAAATCCCACCAAAATAGGCGTCAAAAAAATCGCCCCGCCAACGCCCATACTAATGGCGATTGCGCCGATTGCAAAGCCTACGGCAAAAAGCAAAATTTTGGCTGGTTCTTTGGGAGCTTGATTTTCGACATTTGTCATCAAAACCCTGCAAAACGCGATTGTCAAAGTCAGCAAAAGTCCGATTTCTAGGACGATTGAAGCCACATTTGCGACGATGAAGCCAGAAAGCGACGCGCCACAAAGTCCGCCAAGCCCCACAATCACGCCACTATCGAGGCGGAGTTTGCCTGCTTTGTAGTTTAGATATGACCCAAAAATCGCGCTAAAAAGCATTTGCAAAATCGAAATCCCCACGGCTTCTTTGATATCATATCCTAGCGCCATCATTATCGGCACGACGATTGTGCCGCCACCAATGCCGAAAAACCCGGAAATACAACCTACCAAAATCCCTAAAAATGGTATTATAAAAAGCATTTTCTCCCCTTAGTTTTCGCAAATTTCCAAAACTATCTCTTTTTTAAGCGAAATTTCTCTGATTTCGGCTAATTTTACACCACTAAAATTTAAATTTAAAATTTCTCGTTCGGTTTTGGCTAAATTTCGTGCGATTTCGCGTAATACTTTCCCGCGATACGCCTTGGCGTAGTGACTGAGCACCTTGCCATTTTTGATAAATTTAAAGCTTAGATGCGGGACTTTTAACTCGTAAAATTTCTCATAAAACCCAGCGCGCAGATCCACCACGCACTCGCCGTTCCCCACTTCGCTCTCCAAAATTTCATCAATTTTCGCGCTAAAATTTTCCCTATAAATTTTTGGCAAATCAAGCCCAGCGAATTTCTCGCCTTGTTTAAGCTTGTATTCAGGGAGCTGGTCGCGCCCCAAAATCGGCCCAAAAAGATTTGAAAAAATTATCACATTGGCGCCCAAAAATTCGCGCGCAGTATTTTCAAGCTTAGCGTAAGCTAGTGCCTCATACGCCACGCCAGTGTAACGCTCCAATGCGCTCACACAGCCTTTTTTAAAGATACTCTCCCGCAAACTTTCATCAATTTGTTTAAGCCCAAAAAGCTTAGCCAACTCCGCTTCACTAGCATTTGCGACAAATTTTGCATACTCTTTGACAGCGTTTTCTCGCACCCCACTCTCATCGCAAAATTCGAAATTTGACAAATCCAAAATTTTATCCGAGCCGATTTTCGACTTCATCTCGCTTGGCGAAAACAGAACTTTCATCACAATCCTTATACAAAATTTAAGCCCATTTTACTATAATTTAAGTTACAAAAAAATACAAAGAGGGCACATGTTTTTAAAAGATCCGATTTTTTATTTCAAAAATATTTTATCTAGGTTTCCAAATTCCTATCTCGCCGAAGACGGCGGGCAAATCATCATCGGCATTGACTGCGAATATTTGCAAGGCGATGACTTAGATAAGCTCAAATTTGCCCTACAAAACACCACGCAAATTTGCGAATTTGCAGGGCTTTTTGGAGTGCTAAGCTACGAAGCGGTTTATAAATTTGAACGACTTGGCGATATTAAGCCACGCCTTTATGATTTTCCGACATATTTTTACGCTAACGCAAGGGCGTATTTGCACTACGACAAACAAAGCAAAATTTACAGCTTTTATGGCGAAGGAAAATATTTTGAAAATTTGGAAAATTCCAGCGATACTGCGTCAAATTTTGAAAAACTCTATAAAATCAAAACCGATTTAAACGCCGAAAAAAGCGACGCCGAGCGTATTTTTAAAAAAGCAAAAGAGTATATCAAAAGTGGCGATATTTTTCAGGTCGTGCCGTCTCAAACACTGCAAATTTATTCGAATTTAGACCCTTTGGAGTTTTATGAAATTTTAAAACGCCAAAATCCAAGCCACTATATGTATTTTTTCCCGACACCTTACGGCGTGGTAGCTGGAAGCTCCCCTGAGCTCGTGCTTCAAATCAGAAATAACGAAATTTTTGTCGCTCCCATAGCAGGAACTAGACCTCGTGGCAAGGACGCAAACGAAGATGAAGCCCTAAAAAATGAGTTACTTGGCGATGAAAAAGAGATGAGCGAACATAAAATGCTAGTTGATTTGGCGCGAAACGACATTGGCAAATTTGCCAAAAAAGGAAGCGTGAAAGTGCGAAATTTAGCCCATGTGCAGTTTTTTGAAAGCGTTATGCATATCGTCAGCGATGTGCGTGGCGTAAAAGATGAAAGCAAGGATAATTTTGATGTTTTGGGTGTGGTTTTTCCTGCCGGCACACTTAGCGGAAGCCCAAAAATTCGCGCTATGCAAATTATAAACGAATTAGAAAGCCACGCGCGTGGGATTTACGGCGGCGGGATTGGGTTTTGGCATTTTAACGGTGATTTGCAAATGGCGATTTTAATCCGTTCTGCGATTTTCGTGCGCGACAGGGCAAACCCTGAATTTAGTGATATTTTCGTGGGCGCAGGATACGGGCAGGTGTTTGATAGCGTGTTTGAAAACGAATACGCCGAAATCTGCAACAAACGCAAATCTTGCCTAAAAATTTTTGAAAAAACCTGCAAGGAAATGCAATGATTTTAATGATTGATAATTACGATAGTTTCGTATTTAACATATATCAATATGTGCTTGAAACTACTGATGAAGAAATAGTTTGCAAACGAAATGATGAAATCACGCTTGAAGCGATTAAATTTTTATCGCCAAGCAAAATTATTTTAAGCCCTGGTCCAAAACACCCAAAAGACAGCGGAATTTGCCTAGAAATTTTAAAGGCAAATTTAGGCATTCCGATTCTTGGCGTGTGTCTTGGTCATCAAGCCATAGGATTAAGCTTTGGTGCGAAAATAAAAACGCTAGAAGTGCCAAAACACGGCAAAACTAGCGAAATTCGCGTAGTGGGCGAAAATGCTGTTTTAGCTGGACTTCCAGCTAAATTTGAAGTTATGCGTTATCACTCGCTTTATGTAGATGAATTGCCTGAGTGTTTGGAGATTTCAGCCGTGAGCGAAGATGGCGTCATAATGGCGATGAAGCACAAAGAGCGCGAAATTTACGGCATTCAGTTTCACCCTGAGAGCTATTTCACGCAGTATGGCAAAAAAATCATTGAAAATTTTGTAAATTTAAACAAACCAAAAACACAGGAGAAAAAAATGAGCAATTTCGCCCCATTTATGATAAAGCTACAAAAGGGCTATCCGCTTGAAAGTGGCGATTATGAAGAGATTTTTAGTGCCGTTATGGCAAAGGATTATGACATTGTCCAACTAGCTGGTTTGCTCGTGCTAATTAGCGAAAAATCGCTCTACCCTGATAGTCTAAGCGCGCTTGTGCGAAGCGTTTTGAAATACTCCAAAACTTACAGCGACGAAAGAGCTATGCTTGACATCGTAGGCACCGGCGGAGACGCGCTAAAAACGATAAATATCTCCACGACCTGCGCGTTTATACTCGCTTCTCTTGGCGTCAGGGTCGGCAAACACGGCAACAGCGCAGTATCAAGCAAGAGCGGATCGAGCAATATCTTTGAAGCCTTAGGAGTGCCGTTAAATAGCGATCTTGGCGAACTTAGAGCGCTTATGGATAAGACAAATTTGGCGTTTTTCCATGCGCCGTTTTTTCACAAGGTTACAGCCGAAGTCAAAGAAGCACGAACTCGCCTTAAAATCGGCACTTTCTTTAATATTTTAGGACCTTTGCTAAATCCAAATTTGACCCTTTCGAACCAAGTCGTAGGCAACTACCACGAAGAAGTAAATGAGCTTATAGCGCAAACTCTGCAAAAACTAGGTCGAAAGCACGCCCTAGTCGTGCATGGCATGGACGGCATGGACGAGATCACGCTGTGCGACGAGACGCTCGTGCATGAAGTGCGGGGCGAGAAAATCATCGAGTATAAAATCACGCCTGAGCAATTTGGCTTTAACCGCGCCTTTCACACCGACATCGAGGGCGGGGATAGTAAATTTAATGCTGAAATTTTTAAAAGCACGATTAAAGGCGAGTTAAAGGGATCTAAACGCGACATAGTCGTGCTAAATGCGATGTTTGCTTTGTATGCAGCTGACTTTGCCAAAAGCCCAACCGAGGCCAAAGAGATAATCGAAAACGCCATTGATAGCGGCAAAGTGTGGGAATTTTATCAAAATTATATTAAGAATTTTGGGTAAATTTCCAAAAAATAAATTTAAATTCTCGGATGAAATTTATAAAATCCGAGAATTTTATACACTATTTTAAACTTCCAGTAATCAGCGAACAAGTTCTTTCTAAGAAATTTTCGTAATCATTTAAAATTACGCCATTATCAAAATTATCTGATATTTTATTGCTATATTGCATTAAATTTTTATCATTAATTATGCTTTTGTAAAATTCAATATACTCATTTTTATCTTTGAATTTATAATTTTCTTCTTTTTCTTTTAATTTTACGACAACAAAAAGCATTTTATTTGGCGTATGAAAATAAATATCGGCATTATCTTGCGATAGTTTTATATATTTGTCTAAATTATGTTGTGAAATAATATCATAGTTTTTAAAGGCTTTCTTATCATCATAATGCGGAACTTTCTCAAAAATAATAAAAATTTGAAAATATGGAATTTTATTTGTCCTTATGTTTGCTGTTTCACCAAGCATATTTTCAAAGTAATTATTGCTATTTTGAGAATAATTTTGCATTACAAATTTTATACCATAACTTGCCACATCTTTTTTATTTTTTGTTATTGAAATATCAACGGTTTTTTCATAATATCTACCAAATATTTTACTCTCTTTTCCATTGCCATATCCGAGAGATTTTATTTTGAAAGTTTTGCCCAAATATTCTTGCAAATCTTTTGCTATTTGCCCATGTAAAGGTTTTAATTTTTCATTACTCCTAGAACCTTTCCCAAACTTTTCACTTTCTAAATTTAAAAAAATTTTAAAAGAATTTTTTATAATTTCCAAAAATTCCACATTATTCATCTAAAACTCCTAATTTGCAAATTTGTAATCCAAGTAAGCTTTTACATCTTTTGATGAAAAAGTATAATAACCGCCACTTTTATATTTCCCAAGTAATTCCACAAAATTTATAAAATCATTACTTGATAGCGTGTTTTGAATATCATCAAAATTTATTTTTTCGCTAGTTATATAAAGTCCGCCATATACGCCATATCCGCTAGGTGCAAGAGTAAATTTTATATCGTTTTTATTTCGTATCAACGAATTTATGGTTAATTTATCTTTGTAAGTATCATTTATCGCTTGGCTACGCCCAAAGGCAAACCAAAAATTTTCACTCTTTTTTTCGTTCGCTCTTTTTAACAATCTCTCTTTTTGTTCGGATAAATATCGATATATTTTATTATCTGATGAAAGTTCTTGTTCTGATATAAGTTTTCCTTTTTTATTATACGGATAAAAAATATATTGCATAATGCCTTTTGAAGCCTTGATAACTGGTATTATAAATTTATCAAATTTGGGACTATCGAAAATAAATACGCTATCGCATAGTGTAGCATAACCATTTTTTATACTAATATCACTCTGTTTTTTATTTGATAAAATTTGTTTGAAATTTTTCAATTTTTCTTTTTTTGAAAAATAAAAATTTTCAGATAAATAGCAATCCTGCAATGCGATATTATCTACAAATTTTGGTAGCAATTTTTTTTCATCATATTCATAATATTCTATTTTTTCGTTTTGATTTTTTTTATCCAAAATCATTATGGCTGTATAAGTCGTAGCATTAAAAGCCTGAAAATGCTTTAAATCAACTACTTTTGATATTAGTTTGTTTGAAGCTAAAAAACTGCGAATTTCCACACCAGCCGAGCTATTAAAAATAGAGCTTGGGGTAATATAGCCTAATACGCCACTATTATTTAGCATTTTGATACCAATTTCGTAAAATACGATAAATAAATCCGTCATACCCTTTTTAGCAAATTTAAATTCTTTGATTTCATTTAAGTTGTTTAAATTATGAATTCTAACATAAGGTGGATTTCCGACAACAAAATCCATTTTATTATCAAATTTTTCTATTTGCAAGGTATCGGCGCAGATTATGTCCCATTTGACATTTGATATACCGAATTTTTCCACTATATTATCAAGGTTACAGATACAAAATTTATAGTTATTTTTGTCTATTTCGATACCGTGAATATATTGTTCTAAATCATCTTTTATTTTTTTTGTATTTGTTTGATTTTTTATCGCTTCGTTGCAATATCTAAGAACTATTTCACATAAAAAAGCACCTTGTCCGCAACTATTATCTATAATATGCTTTTTTAAAATATCTTTGCCGTAATAATTACACAAATCTAATATATTTCTTACTATAAATTCTGGCGTGTATATTTGTCCGGTAGATTTTTCAATTTGTTTCATAAAGGCTCACTTTAATTACTTTGCAACTATAAAATGGACTTTAATTATACCTTAAATAGTCTGTAAAAATCTTTATATTTAAGCGATTTGCGTGTATAATACAATTTTAATATAGAAATGAGTTTATTAAATGCAAAAAGAAAACGAAAGCTATCTGGGCGAACAACTTATTAGCTATTTGGGAAACAAACGCTCACTTTTGGGGGCGATAAATGGCGTTATAACGGACATTAAGGCAAATTTGGGCGCCGAAAAAATCGCTTTTGCCGATGTTTTTAGTGGCAGCGGCGTGGTGGCGAGATTTGCCAAAGCGCACTCAAATTTGGTTTTGGCAAATGATTTGGAAAAATACTCGTTCATCATAAATTCGTGTTATTTGGAGAATTTAACGCCTGAATTGAAAGCAAATTTAGCTAAATTTCACAGCATGATTTTAACGAATTTTAAGCCGCGTGAAAGCTTTATCAGCGAACTTTATGCGCCAAAAGACGATGAAAAAATCAAAAAAGGCGAAAGGGTTTTTTACTCACGCCAAAACGCCCTTATTTTGGGGGGACTACGCACGGCGATTAGCCAAATTCCAAATGAGTTTCAAAAATATTTCATCGCTCCACTTCTAAGCGAAGCTTCTATCCACTCAAACACAGGCGGCGTTTTTAAGGGCTTTTACAAGGACAAAAACGGCGTGGGAAAATTTGGCGGCAGCGGCGAAAACGCGCTATCTCGCATTTTGGGCGAGATTTCACTTCCAATGCCAGTTTTTTCAAATTTCACAAGCGATTTTCAGGTTTTCCAAAATGATGCTTACGAGTTTAGCAAACTTGCTCCAAGCGTGGATATAGCGTATTTTGACCCGCCGTATAACCAGCACCCTTACGGCTCGAATTATTTTATGCTAAATTTAATCGCTGATTTTAAAGCTCCAAATTTAGGGGATTTAAGCGAAGTTAGCGGTATCCCAAACGGCTGGAACCGCTCAAACTACAACAAAAAATCTCGTGCCGCAGATGAATTTTTCACGCTTTTGGCTGAATTTAGAGCAAAATATTTGATAATCTCGTTCAACTCAGAAGGCTTCATCAGCGAAGATGAGTTTTTAAAAAACCTAGCTCTCATCGGTAAAGTGGGAAAAATCGAGATAAAATACCCTGCGTATCGTGCAAGTAGAAATTTGCGAAACCGAAATTTGCATGTAACAGAGTATCTGTATATCGTCAAAAAGGCGTGAAAATGGGCACTATAAAACCAAAAATCAAAATTTGCGGGATTAAAAATTTAGCCGAAGCAAAAAGCGTTTTAGAGTGCGATTTTAATGGCGTTAGAGTGGATTTTTTGGGTTTAATTTTTGCCCAGAGCAAGCGAAAAGTAACGCCCGAAATAGCAAAAGAAATTTCAAATTTGGTGAGTGAATTTGGTCGCAAAAGCGTCGGCGTTTTTACCGATACGAGCGATGATGAAATTTTGCAAATTTGCAAATTTGTAAATTTAAGCGTGGCGCAAATTTATAAAGAAATTTCGCCAAATTTAAAGCAAAATTTAGCAAATTTGGGTGTCGAAGCGTGGCAGGTCGTGCGCGTAAAAGATAAAATTCCAAATTTAAAAAATTTAAACTATGACAAAATTTTATTTGATTACAAAGGCGAAAAAATGGGCGGAAACGGCGAAAGCTTCGAGTGGAAAATGCTAAAAAATCTGCAAATTCCATTTATCCTAGCAGGCGGTATCGGCGCGCAAAACCTCGCAAACGCCCTAAAAATAAAGCCATTTTGCCTCGATATTAATAGTAAAGTAGAAAACGAAAACGGCATAAAAAACCCAGCAAAAATAATGGAAATTTTAAAGATTTGCGCGCAGTAAATCCACGCGCAAAATAAGAAGCGAAATCAAAATCAGTCGTTGCCGTGAAGCTCATCTATGTAGAATTTCACCGAGCCCATACCCTCTTTCAGAGCCCACTCGTAGGCACTTGATACGAACTCCCAGTTGATTCCAGCATAAAATTTCTCCAAATATGCTGGGCGCGCATTGCAAACATCGATATAGTATGCGTGCTCCCACACATCGACTACTAGAAGCGGCACAAGCCCATCGCGCGCAGGTGTGTCGGCGTTTTTCGTAGCGACAATCGAAAGCTTTTTAGTAGATGGATCGCACACTAGCCACACCCAGCCAGAGCCAAAGTGAGCCGTCGCTGCCGCGATAAACTCAGCTTTAAAATCAGCGAAATTTTCAGCCAATGCCGATTTTAGCGCCTCGCTTGGCTCGCTAACTTTTGCGATACAATCCCAATAAAAGTCGTGGTTATACACCTGCGCCGCGTTGTTAAAAACCCCGCCAGTAGCGTTCATTACGATATCATAAAGCCCCTTGCCCGCAAACTCGCCACTTTCGGTCATTTTATTCAAATTTGCCACATAAGTTGCGTGGTGTTTGCCATGGTGATACTCACAGGTTTTTGCGCTCACTACGGCGTTTTTCTCTGCCTCGAAAGGTAAATTTCTAAGTTTAAACATATTCTCTCCTTTAAAAAATTATCCTCTATGATACAAAACTCTCTTAAACAAAAGATAAATTTTATCCTTTAATTGAAATTTATAAATTTATTAAAAATTTTGCCTAATTTGGCTAAACTTAGCGAATTTTGAAATTTAAAGGATATAAAATGAACATTATCGAAGGAAATTTGACCCTAAACGGCGATGAAAAAATCCTAATCATCAACGCCAGATTTAACCACATCATCACAGATCGCCTAGTAGAAGGCGCTCACGACGCATTTTTGCGACATGGCGGCAAAGAGGAAAATTTAAGCCTAATGCTAGTCCCTGGCGCATTTGAAATCCCGCTCGCCCTAGAAAAGGCACTTTTATCGAAAAAATACGACGCCGTCGTCTGCGTAGGCGCAGTCATCAGAGGCAGCACACCGCATTTTGACTATGTCAGCGCAGAGGTCAGCAAGGGTATCGCAAACACCATGCTTCGCCACGGCGCGCCAGTTACCTTTGGCGTGCTCACCACAGATACTATCGAGCAAGCGATTGAGCGCGCAGGCTCAAAAGCCGGCAACAAGGGCTTTGAAGCGATGACAGGCGTAATCGAAATGCTAAGCTTATTTCGCGAAATAAAGGCGTAATCATGGCGACAAGACACCAAGCGCGATTGGCGGTGATTTCGCTACTTTACGCAAAAGATATGAACGAAGAAAAGCCCGAGTTTGAAAACGAGTATTTAGAAGAAAAAAAGATTAGAAACGAGCAGAGAAACTGGACGCTGGGCCTGCTTCACAGCGTGCGCGATAATACAGAGACAATTGACGCGCTTTTAAACGAGTATTTGAAGGAATTTAAACTGCATGAAATTTCGGCGGTTGAGCGCGCTATTTTGCGACTTGGCGCGTATGAGTTGCGTTTCAGTGATACAGACGCTGGTATCATCATAAACGAAGCCGTAACCGCAGCCAAGGAGCTTGGCGCGTCCTCGAAGCTAATAAACGGCGTTTTAGACGCTATTAAGGTCGTAAAATGAAGCTTTGCGTAGCCTTAGATATGGCTAGCAAAGAACAAAATTTAGCTTTGAGTGCGAATTTAGCGCAATTTGGGGATCAAATTTGGCTCAAAGTCGGCCTGCGCTCGTATCTGCGAGACGGGGCAAAATTTATCGAAGAACTCAAAAAAATCGCAAATTTTAAAATTTTCTTAGATCTTAAATTTTACGATATCCCAAACACCATGGCTGACGCCGCGCAGGTCGTCGCAGGTCTTGGCGTAGATATGATAAACCTGCACGCAAGCGCTGGAAAGCGCGCTATGAGCGAGGTTATGAACCGCTTAGACGCGCTAAATACCCGCCCGCTCGTGCTTGGCGTATCGGCTCTGACAAGCTTTAACGAGAGCGAATTTAGCGAAATTTACAACGATGAAATTGCGCCAAGCGTGGTGAAATTTTCGCGTTTTGCGCATGAGTGTGGGCTAGATGGCATGGTCTGCTCGGTTTTTGAATCAAACGCGATTAAAAATGCCACAAGCGACGAATTTATCACGCTTTGCCCTGGCGTACGACCTTTTGGCGAGAGCGCAAACGATCAAGCGCGCGTGGCAAATTTAAGCGACGCTAAAAGCGCAAACGCCGATTTTATCGTGGTTGGTCGCCCGATTTATCAAGCGCAAAATCCAGAACAAATCGTAAATCAAATTTTGGCTAGCTTATGAGAGTTTTAGCATTTCTTTTTTTCTTTTTCGGCGCAGTGTTTGGCGAAACTATCGAGGCGCACTACGATATTTCTTACGGCGTTTTTGGCGTCGTGGGGCATGCTGATGCTAAATTAGTCAAAACAGCTAAAACCTACGAAATCACGCTAAATGCGAGAGCTTATGGGATCGCTGGCTCGCTAAGCGGGGATAGAAGGGAGAAATTTTACTCCAAAGGAAGCGTTGTGGGCGAGATTTTAAAACCCAAAATTTATCGCCACGAAGTCGAGCGCAAAAAGGGCAAAAAAACCATAAACACGCGCCAAATTTTCACATTTGATTACAACAACAAACGCATTAGAGAGCAGAAATTTAAGGGCGAAAACGGCGATTTGCGTCCTAGTAGCGACAAAATTTTGCCATATTTTGCGACAAACGACCTGCTAAGCGTGTTTTTTAATTTTGGCAAAATTCCGCACAAAGGTGATATGTTTTTCATAACCGCAGCCGGAGCCAAAAACGAAACTGGGCGCATAGATGTGCAAATCCCGCGTGGCAAACACGCCAAAGCTATCCAAAATGCCTTGCAGACGAGCTCGAACCCATTTATCGTTTTTATAAATCAAAAGATTTTTTCTAGCAAAAAGGGCGAACTCTACCTCTCGCTAAATCGCCAAGAAATCGCAGAAAATGTGATTTTAAAAGATGTTTTGTTTTTCGGCGATATCCATGCTAAGCTAACTGAGGCCAAATTTTAGCCTAAAATTCATATCCGAAAATTTTAATGCCCTCTTCCAGCTTTTCGTAGCGAATTTGCGGAAATTTTGCTAGCAAATCTAGCACCATTTCCAAATCATTTTTTTTCGTTTTATCATAGCTTTGCGGTATGAAAATCCACGCTATCTCATCGTATGCAAAAACCCCGATTTTAAAGGCGATTTGCGCGTTTTGTATCTGCCATTTGGAGCTGTTTTTGATAGCGTAAAAATTCGGAAAAAGGATTTTTTTTATGATAAAGCATTTGCAAAAGCTAAATTCGCCAAAAAAGCCCGCCCAAAGCTCATCTGGCACGAAATAGCCCTTGGCTTTGAGCCGTTTTTTCTCCCTGCTTAGGCGAATCGGAGTGATAAATCGCTCGAATTTAGCGTAAATTTTGCGCTTAAAGCTCGTATAATACGAAAAATACAGCTTAAACAGCGCCTCGTAAGCCTGCAACGCTCGCCCTTATTTCTCTTCGATTTGCGATTTTAGCGAGCTTGCGATAGAAATATCGCTTGGATTGATATCGATTGTCTCTAATGCCTTGTCTTGGAAGACAAAGCCGATTTCTTTGGCGCCAAAACTTTTTGCTATGGTTTCAAGTGTGTCGGTTGCGGATTTGTGGATTTTGCCCCCTAAATCGTTTATGATTTTAAGCGAGAGTGCCTTAACCTCGTTTTTCGCGTCGTCGATTAGGCGGTTTTTGTCGCTCTCATCAAAGCTCGACCCAAAAATACCATTTAGCGAATCAGGCAGCAAAAACGGCAAAAGTTTTGAATTTTGCTCGTCGTAAATTTTCATATCCTTAATCGAATATTTGTATTTGCAAGGTGGCATTTTGATCTCGTATTTGTCCTCGCCACGCGGAATTATGCTAAATTCAGGACTTAGCAAATCATAGACGAAATCTATCTCAAACTCAAAAATTATGGCAATCTGTTTTTTCGTCATCAGTGGCGAAACTAGCGAGCCAAAGAAGCCGTCAGCGACATTTTCTTTGCGCGTAACAATCTCTTTGGAATAAATTTTAAACACGCTTAGCTCGCCTATGCTTTTTAGGCGCGTAATATCCGTGCTAATCTCCGTTTTAGGGGCGTTTGCGCCAGATTTTTTCATACGCAAAAACATATAAACCAAAATCACAAAAATTAAAAAATTTAAGATAAAAGCCAAATTTTCCAAATTTTATCCTTTCAAATTTCGCCTAAAACAGCTCTTTGAAATCATATCCTGCGCTTTTTAACGCCCACGCAATCTCCTCTTGGTGCGCCTTGCCCTTGGTTTCTAGCGTGATTGTAATTTGCGCGTCGCCGTATTCGATCTCGGTCGAGAAGCGATCATAGTCGATTTTGACGATGTTTGCGTTCGCATCACGCAAAACATTTGTAAGCTTGGTTAGCGAGCCCGGTTTATCCACGAGCGTAACATTTATCGTCATTTTGCGGTGAGATTTGATAAGACCTTTTTCGATGATGATGTTTAGCATTTGCACATCGATATTTCCACCACTTAAAATAATGCCGATTTTAGCGCCCTCTTTGAAGCTAAATTTATGGTTCATAAGAGCTGCTACACCCACAGCTCCTGCGCCCTCGACGATGATTTTTTGATTTTCTAGCAGATACAAAATCGCGCTTGCGACCTCCTCATCATCGACTTGGACGAACTCATCGACGCTTTCTAAAATATGTTTTAGCGTGATCTCGCTAGTATCACGCACCGCGATACCATCGGCGATAGTGCGCACGCTCTGAGAGTTTATCGCCTTTTTGGCTACGAAGCTATCGTGCATAGCAGGCGCGCCCTTTGCGCCAACGGCGATGATTTTTATATCAGGATTGATTTGTTTAGCACAGCTTGCCACGCCACTAATTAGTCCGCCACCGCCCACAGGCGCTATGATATAGTCGAGATCTGCGACATCTTCTAGCATTTCAAGCGCGATTGTGCCCTGTCCTGCTTGGACTAGCTCATCATCGAAAGGATGGACAAAGGTAAGGTTGTTTTCCTTGGCGTATTCAAGCGCATAAGCGTAAGCCTCGTCGAAATTATCGCCTTTTAGGATAATCTCAGCCCCCAAAGCTTTCGTCCCACTGACCTTTAAAAGCGGTGTCGCCTCTGGCATGACGATTACGGCGCGTACGCCAAATTTTTGCGCACTCATCGCCACGCCTTGCGCATGGTTGCCCGCACTCGCTGCGATTACGCCACGGCTCTTTTCATCTTCGCTAAGATGAGCGATTTTGTTGTATGCGCCACGAATTTTATACGCGCCCGTGCGTTGTAAATTCTCATTTTTTAGATAAATTTGCGCCCCATAAATTTCGCTTAGCTTTGGTGCGAAAGCGAAGGGTGTCTTATGCACAAAAGCCGCTATTGTGCGCTTTGCTTGAACTATTTTATTTAAATCTACCATTTTTAGCCTTTCAAATTTTTATGCTCTATCATTATGCACTTGTTTTGGATAAAATTTACTCCATTTTTTTGCGCGAGAAAAGCCACGCTGTCGTTAAAAATGCCAACTTGCAACCAAAGCGTTTTGGCTTTACACGCCAAAACATCGCTAAAAAGCGCATTTGCAAACTCGCCTTTTCGAAACATAACGACAATGTCGATTTTATCATTTATTTCTTTTAAATTTCTATAAACCTTCCTACCTAAAATTTCATCAAATTTAGGATAAATCGGAAAAATTTTAAAATTTTGCGCGGCTAAATACTGCCCCACGCGGTTGCTTGGCTTGCTCTGATTTGGGCTAAGCCCCACGATAGCGATATTTTTGGCATTTCTTAAAATTTCACTTATCACGCTAACGCCTTTAAAATCACGCCGCACTCGACATGCGCAGTATGCGCGAACTGATCGAAAATCGCGAATTTCTCCACCTTGTGCGTTTTGCAAAGATAGCTTAAATTTTGCTTTAAACTTTGCGGATTGCACGAAATGTAGATTATGTTTTTGTAATCTTTGATGAAATTTAGCACGCTTGCTTCAAGCCCTGCGCGTGGCGGATCTACCAAAATATGCGAGATTTCATAACCTTGCAAATCTACCCCCTCTAAGCGGGTAAATTCGCGCTCTCCCCCAAATGCGCTCATTAGCTCGTCTGCGCTTAGGCGCACAAATTTTATGTTTTTGGCGCCGTTTTTTTGCGCGTTTAAAAGTGCGTTTTTTATGCTATTTTTGCTAATCTCATTTGCCAAAATTTGGCGAAATTTAGCACTTAGCGGGATTGTGAAATTCCCATGTCCGCAATACATTTCAAGCAGATCTTTTTTAGGTGTTTTCTCATCGCCCACTGCGCCTAGCACCCACGAAATCATCTTTTCATTAACGCCTCTGTTTGGCTGCGAAAACGCCGTAGCTTCGAAAGTGTAGCGATAAATTTGCCCCTTTATTTCAAACTCGTCTTCTAAATTTTCCCTGCCAAAAACGAGCTTTTTCCCGCGCGATCTAGCGATTAAATTTAGCCCTAAATTTCTGGCTAAATTTGCCAAATTCGGCTCTATTTCTACGACATTTCGGTGATATAAAAGCACGCATAAAAAATCATTTTTCGTAGCGATAAACTCGCACCCAAAAAGCCTAAATTTCAAAACCTCATCGCCCCGCAAAATTGGCAAAACTCTATCCATAAAGCTTTGGATTTTTTCATCTACGATAGGGCAGTTTTGCACGAAAACACGCTCTTTATCCCTGCCTCGCATGCTAAAATGAAGCTTCTCGCCCTCGTGAAAAATCCCAAATTCAGCCCGCGAGCGAAATGCGCTTTCTTTGGAGGCAAAAACCTCGATTTCGCCAGTATAAAACGGCGCAAATTCCGCGCTTATGCGCTCTTTTTTTAAATTTAACTGCTCTTTGTAAGGCAAATCATAAACGCAACTTCCACAAATGCCAAATTTATCGCACTTCACCGCTTACCTTTTTGCCTAAAATTCGTATCGCAAGCACGGTTACGCCAAGTCCAAAGGCTAGGCACACCCAGACATTTACCCCAAAGCTAGCTGGCAAAAACCCGCAAAATGTGCTGATGATACCCACTACGATAGCGTAAGGTAGCTGAGTGCTGACATGCTCGATATGATCGCAACCTGCGCCCATTGAGGAGAGGATTGTGGTATCTGAAATCGGCGAGCAGTGATCGCCAAAAATCGCCCCTGTAAAAACCGAGCTAATATTTAAACACATAAAAGCATGAAATTCATCGCCGCTAAGGCCGTATTTCGCCCCCACAGAGGCAGCTAGTGGCACAGCGAGCGGGGTTACGATACCCATAGTGCCAAAGCTAGTGCCGGTCGAAAATGAAATAATCGAGCTTAGCACGAAAATCACGAGCGCAAGTAGCGCCATAGGGGTGCTCTCGCCTAGCAAATCCACAAGGTATTTTGAGGTGCCAAGCTCTTTTATCGTAGAGCTTAGTGACCACGCAAAAAGCAGGATTAAAACGGTTGTGAGCATGGTTTTCCAGCCCCCAATCCAAATTTCAATTCCCTCTTTGATACCATAAATTTTTTGCCACAGCCCCAAAACTATACCGATTATTGACGAAAACATAGCCGCTTGAAACAGCACCACAGAAGCGTCAGCCCCGCTAAATGCCGTTCTGATAGAAACGAAGGAAAACGGATCTGCTTGCACAGCCTTTAATTCCTCTTCGCCAAGCGCGCCAAGTCCGTTTGCATAAAACCCAATCACGCTTAGCACAATCATCGCTCCAAGCGGAATTAAAGCATTAATCTTGCGTGGTTCGATACCCTCTTTTGGGCTAAATGCTTGATCTTCTAAATTTGCGATTTTAAAGTCCCGTCCGCCATTTTTGCCAGCGCGAGACGCCATTTCGGCGCGATACATAGGGCCGAATTCCCTCATCATCACAGCACTTGCCACGACAAAGAAAAGCATGTAAATATTATAAAATCTATATGGGATTGTCTCCACAAAAATCGTAAATGCGTTGATATCCTCGACGCCGATTTGCGCATACGCTTCCTTAATCGCCGAAATCTCAACCCCGACCCAAGTCGAAATCAGCGCAATTCCAGTTATCGGCGCAGCTGTCGCGTCGATGATAAAGGCAAATTTCGCACGCGAAATTTTAAATCTATCCATCAAAGGACGCATGATAGGCCCCAAAATAAGGGCGTTTGCGTAATCGTCAAAGAAAATGATAATTCCCATAAACCAAGTGTAAATTTGCGCCCTAACCCCAGTATGCGCCCTAGCCCCAAGCCACATAGCAAGGGCTTTGGTGCCGCCACTTTTGGTAACTAGCGCGATAAGGCCTCCGATACACATAACTTGAAGCAAAATTCCCGCATTCCACGCATCAGCCATGGAAGCTACCATACGCGCACAAAGATCAGTAAATGCTACAACAAAGCCCGAAAGCACACCATTATCGTTCATACCGATGAGAAATGTCCCGCTTAACACGCCCAAAAACAGCGATAAAATGACATCTTTGGTGATAAATGCAAGAGCAATCGCCACAAGTGGCGGAATCAGCGTCAGTGCGCCATAAATGCTTGCATTTTTTTCAGCTGGGCTAAGCTCCGCGCCAAAGACAAAAAACGGAAGCAAAAAAATAAATAAAATCCTAAACATAAATTTCCCTTTTGTATTAGATTAGTTCGCTATATCTTCGAAATTTTCCTCTGCCATGCTTCCCATGAAATCCCCATTATTCGCGCTTACACTAGGTTTAAGTCCGATAGATTTGAGGTATTCTTGGATCTTTTCATCGCCACCAAAAATAGCGTAATCAAGCGCATTTAGCCCGGCCTCATCTACTCTTTTTTCATCTGCGCCAGATTTGACCAAAAGCTCGGTGATTTCTTTGTTTCCATGTAGCGCCGAATACATTAGCAAACTAGCACCCAAATCATTAAACGCACACGCGTCCGAATACCCGCCAAGCGAAGCTAGCGCGCCCTTTTCGGTAGAGCCGATTTGGCGGACATTTACGCTAGCGTGGTTATAGACCATGAAATTTACCATTTCGTAGTTTTTGCTAGCCACAGCGTAGAAAATCGGGGTTTGTCCAAGTTGATTTTTGTGCGATACTTGTGCGCCTTTGGAGATTAGAAATTTAGCATTTTGTAAATTTGACATAGCGTAAAATAGCGCGCTATCGTCCCCGTCGTTAATCTTCGCCCCGCGCGTAATAAGTGCGTCGATAAATTTCGTATCATATCCTAGCAAAAGTGCCAAATTTAGCGCACCGCTAAGGTCGTTTGTGCTGTAAGTATTGCTGCTTAAAAGCACATTAAACTCATCTATATTTACCCTGTTTTTAAGGGCTAATTCTAGCTTATTATACGCGTCGATACTGCGATTTTTAGCCGCATATAGGGCAAATTCGCTCAGCACCAAATCCGCAATCTCACTAGCCTCGTTTGGGGATAAATTTACGCTAAAATGGCTTTGTAATGCCGTTTTTGCCAAATTTATCTCGGAGATAAAATTTTTGAAATTTATGAAATTTATAAATTTTTGCTCAGAGTAAAATTCTAAAATTTCTAGCGCATTTGCATACGCTGCGCCTAAATTTTTCTGCTTAGCCTCGCGCAAAAATCCATCGCTATCCATGCCAGCCTGCGCTAAGATGCGTTCGAATTTTTTCTCATTTATGCTAGCTTCGTTTCCCACACACTCGATACTCTCACTCCTAATCGTCCTAGCTAAATTTTGCAAATTTCGCAAAAATGAAGCCTCCACAAGCGAGCCCTTGCAATCATAATCACTCAGCAAAAGTTCGCTAGGGCTTGGCGTAGTGGCAAAATAGGCTTTCGGATCTGCCTCGATATCGGCGCAGGTCGCGCCAAAAGCACAGATTGCGCCAAATATCCATAAAATCAAAATTCTTTGCATAACCAACCTTGTCAAATTTAACCCGCCATTTTAGCGAAATTTTGCTTATTTAAACTTATTAGCGCAAAACGCGCTAATTCGTGGCTTAGAGCGCGAAATTTTCTTCCTCGTTAAAATTTAAATAACGATAAATTTCGCCATTTTTGCCATTTAATTTCTCGCGCACTATCTCTTTGTATTCCCTCGCGCTAGGAATTCTGCCTAGCATCGCACAAACAGCGGCTAGTTCGGCACTTGCTAAATATACCTTAGCACCCATACCCATACGATTATCGAAATTTCTAGTCGAAGTTGAGACTACGACCGCATTATCTTTTACGCGCGCTTGATTTCCCATACATAGCGAGCACCCAGGCACCTCTGTGCGCGCTCCTACCGCGCCAAATACGCTATACACGCCCTCTTCTTTGAGTTTTGCCTCGTCCATTTTCGTAGGCGGTGCTATCCAAAGGCGGGCTGGTGTTTGCGCGCTACCCTTTAAAATCTGCGCTGCGGCGCGATAATGCCCGATATTTGTCATACAGCTTCCAATGAAAACCTCATCGATATTTTTCGCCCTTCTCTCATCGGCTAAAATTTCGCTTAGCGTTGCGACATCGTCAGGGTCATTAGGGCAGGCTAAAATCGGCTCTGTAATCTCACCCAAATCTATTTCAATCACTTCTGCGTATTTTGCGTTTTCATCGGCTTTTAAAAGTGTCGGATTTTCTAGCCATTTTTTCATTTTTTCGCCCCTTCTAGCTAGCGCGTCGCTGTTTTGATAACCAGCTTTTATCATAGCGTCGATTAGAGCGATATTTGAGCGTATGTATTCACACACACTCTCGGTATTTAGCGCGATTGCACACGCCGCTGCACTTCTCTCAGCACTAGCATCGCTTAGCTCGAAAGCCTGCTCGGCCTTTAAATTTTCAAGCCCTTCAATCTCTAAAATTTTGCCTGCAAATATATTTTTTTTGCCCTTTTTCTCGACGCTCAATAAGCCTTTTTTAATCGCATAGTAAGGAATCGCATTTACCAAATCGCGCAAAGTAATTCCCTCTTGCAACTTTCCTTTAAATCTCACAAGCACAGATTCTGGCATATTTAGCGGCATACTTCCAGTAACTGCCGCAAATGCCACTAGCCCGCTACCTGCTGGAAAGCTAATGCCGATTGGAAATCTCGTGTGGCTATCTCCGCCCGTGCCTACGCTATCAGGGAGCACCATACGATTTAGCCATGAGTGGATTACTCCGTCCCCTGGGCGCAGTGCCACGCCACCACGACTACTCATAAACGGCGGAAGTGTTCGGTGCGTGATAGTATCGCTTGGCTTAGGATAGGCTGCCGTGTGGCAAAAGCTCTGCAACACGAAATCTGCGCCAAATCCAAGGCTAGCAAGCTCTTTAATCTCATCGCGCGTCATAGGGCCTGTGGTGTCTTGCGAACCCACAGTTAGCGTAAGTGGCTCGACATACATACCAGCTCTCACGCCCGCCATGCCACAGGCTTTGCCGACGATTTTTTGCGCGAGAGTGTAACCTGCGCTCTCGTCAAATTTAGGTTGCTCTGGTCTAGTAAAAATCTCATCATCGCCTAAGCCTAGCTCTTTTCTAGCCTTAGCGCAAAGCCCTCTTGCGATGATTAGTGGGATTCGCCCGCCGGCTTTGTATTCATCGAAAATCGTATTTGGGCTCAGGCTAAATTTGCAAACGACCTCGCCGTTTTTAACAATCTCGCCCTTATATGGATAAATCTCGATTTCATCGCCCATTTCGAGGTTTTCGACACTCGCTTCGATTGGCAGAGCACCGCTATCTTGGGCTGTGTTGAAAAAAATCGGCGCGATGACAGAGCCTATGATTACACCGCCTGTTTTTTTGTTTGGGATACCATAAATTTCCTCGCCGATATGCCACTGCACGGAATTCACGCCACTTTTGCGACTACTTCCAGTGCCCACGACATCGCCCACATACACAACCTGCCTACCGCTTTTTTTAAGTTCTGCGATTTTTTCTAGGCTACCGGCTTGGCGTTTGCTAAGCATGCTTAGAGCGTGAAGCGGGATATCAGAACGCGTAAAAGCCTCGCTAGCAGGGCTTAAATCATCTGTGTTTGTCTCGCCAGCGACCTTAAAAACCACGCCTTTGATACACTCACTCAGAGGTTTTTTCGCCCTAAACCACTCTATATTCGCCCACGCTTGAAGCACAATTTTTGCGTGAGCGTTGCCCTCTTTTGCCAGCCTTGCGACCTCTACAAAATAATCATGCACAAAAATCGTCCTACCAAGAGCCGCTGCTGCGCCCTTTGCAGTGGCTTCATCTGCGCTTTGCAAGGCGCGGATTAGCTCGATCACGCTGTATCCGCCAAGCATGCGCTCCAACATCGCAAAAGCCTCATTTTTGCTAATGCCAGCCACGCTACAATCGCCGTTTATGATTTCGCCCAAAAACTCCGCCTTGATTTTAGCGGCATCATCGACGCCTGGGTTAATGCGTGTTTTTAAAATTTCGATTAATTTTTCGCTTGGATTGGTTTTTAGGATTTCGCATAGCTGCTTGGTTTGCTCGGCGCTAAGTGCAAGTGGCGGAATACCTAGCTTCGCGCGCTCATTTACGCTGGATTCGTAGTTTTGTAAAAAGTCCATATTTTGCCCCTTTTTGGTAAAATTTCGGACAATTTTACAATAAATTTGATTAAATAGTTAAATTCGCAGGAATTTTAAATTTGCGTTAGAAAAATTCAAAGCAATTTATGTGTAAATAGCCAGTTTATCACACTTTGGCACGACATAGTGGAGCTGAAATTTGAGAGTGAGAAAATCAAGCATTTGTGCGTGATTTAATCTCGCTTCGCAAATTCTAAACACTGCGCCGAAATTTTAAAATTTTCAAGGGGCAAAACCATTTAAAATTTTACCATTTTGGGTTTATTTATGCTTTTTTCGTTTATTCTTGCGCGGTTTTGACTTGCCAACTTTATCACCTACCAAAATTTCATTTTTATGTGCATATTTTTGTTTTAAATAGCGCTCATAATCCACCAAATCCCCAAAACATTGTTTGCACCTTAAATTTTTTACCTCATAAAAATAAAAAGTCTTTTGGCAATTTTTGCAGAAAAATAGTTTATTTTGATTGCTTTTTTTACCAAATAAAAAAGCAAAAAGCGAGGCAAAAGCCACAATAAAAGCAAAAATTTTGCCCCTTGTGCCAAGTCTTACCCAGCCTTGGTATTTGCTCCACACTTTATATCCGTTTAGCGAAGCAAACCCATCAAAAAAAGAGATTGCAGACAACACAAAAGTGCCAGGCTTATCAGAGCGAAAAGCATAGATAAAAAAGAGCATGACACAAATAAAAATAATGTCGAAATAATCCATGCCAACACTAGATAAAAGCCCATTTATAAGGCTGTTTTGCCTAAGCATTTCTATACTAATACAGACAAAAGACAAAAAAAGAAAAATTTGAAAATAGTTTTTATTTTTTATCTGGCTAGGTAGCGATAAAAGGGCGTAAATCACGAGAAAGATTGTTAGAAAAATTTGGATTTTTAACTGCATTTTAACTCATCAAATAAATTTATCGCAAATTCATCGAATTTTTTGCCTTTTAAGTGTGCTTTGCAAAATTCCACGATTAGTCCGTGAAATAGCGCAAATGCGCCGTTTTCGTCGTTTGAAAAATTATCATAGCGAGAATTTGCTAACTTAAAAACTTCGCCAAATTCTAGCGCGCCGAGCCACTCGCTAAGCTCGTCGTAACTCTCAAACTCATATCCAAGCGCGCCTAGAAAACGCACAGAGTAGCTATCTGCGACCATTACGGCTCTTCCGCACGCATAGCACAAAATCGCGTCGCAGGTTTCCGCGCCTATGCCTTTTTGGCTTATCAGCCACTCACGGCTTACGGCGTGCGCGAAATTTTCAAAATCGCCAAATTCTGCCGCAATCGCCCTGCAAAGCGAGTTTAGCCGTTTTGCTTTTTGGTTATAAAATCCGCTTGGTTTGATAATTTCGGCTAAATTTTCCACGCTTAAATTTGCTAAATTTTGCAAATCCAAAAGCCCGGATTTCCTCAAATTTTCAAGTGCAAGTTCAGCATTTTTCCAGTTTGTGTTTTGGATCAGTATCGCGCCGACAATCACTTCAAATTCGCCATATCTCGGCCACCAGCGAAAATCATCAAATTTAGTCGCGCCAAAAAGTGCGCGAAATAGCTCAGTCGCGCTCATTTTCGGGGCTAAATTTCGCAAAAAACTCGCTTGCATAGCTTAGCGCAAACTGCTTTGCAATCCGCCCGCTTCGGCTCGCCCTTAGCCTCGCAAACTCGCTAGCTTTGGCGCGTAACTCATCAAGTGCGTGCGCGAAACTCTGCCTAAACTCATCAACGCTCATAAATCTAAATGCCGCGAAATAGCTCTCCACCACGCCCAAATACTCGCTCATATTGCCACTATAAAAGCTAAGTTGCAAGCCAAATCGCTCACTAAGGCTAATGCGCTCGTTTTTGGCGTCGCTTAAATGAAGCTCGTCGGTGCCCACCTGCGCGCCCATGTTGTCGCTGGCTAGCTCGCTTAAAATGTGTCTGCGATTTGAGGTCGCATACATTAGCACATTTTTGGGCGCGCGCTCCATAGAGCCGTCAAGTAGCGGTTTTAGGTGCTTGTAGGCGTTTTCGCCAAGCTCAAAGCTTAAATCATCGCAAAAAATGATGAAATAATAATCCTGCCCCCTGATTTCATCGATTATATCGATGAGATACTCCAAATCATCTTTGCCGATTTCGACGATTTTAAGCCCGTCTTGCAAAAATTTCGTAAAAACTGCCTTTGCTAGGCTCGATTTACCACAGCCCGGCTCGCCCCAGAGCAAGGCGTGATTTGCCCCACGCCCGTGGATAAAATTTCGCGTATTTTCTACAAGCGCAGTTTTTTGCGCCTCCAAGCCACAAAGTGCGTTGATATCAACAAAATCAATATCCTCTATCGCCCGCAGTTTTAATCCGTGTCTGCGAAACTGCGCCACTTGCACGCTTTGCCAATCAATTTTCAAATTTAACTCAGACATTTTTGTTTTCCTTTCGCAAATACACTAAAATTTCCGCTAGCACATCATCATCGTCTTTCGAAGGCGATTTTAGGCGGATTTTCTCGCCATTTTTATCTGTGATTACGATATTTACATCTGCGCTCGAAATCGCGCGCACACCGATATTTTGGGCTAGCACCTTTATCATCATCATATCAATGAATTGTTTGGTATAAACATCAGCCTTGCCGAATCTATCCTCGATTTCAGCGTAAATTTCATTTATTTGCATAGCGTTTTCGCATTTGCTAAGCCTGCGATAAATGTCAAGCCTCAACCTATCCTCTGCGATATATTCGCTGTTTAAAAAGGCATTGACTGAAATTTTAAGCTCAACGCTTGAAATGATTGTTTTTTGGTTTAAAAGCTTGTTTATCTCATCTTCTAGCATACGCAAATACAGGCTGTATCCGATAGCCTCGATATGCCCGCTTTGCGCTTCACCGACAAGGTTTCCACCACCTCTGATTTCTAGGTCATGATACGCTAGCACTGAGCCCGAGCCTAGAAATGAGTTGCTCTCTAATGCCACGAGCCGTTTTAGCGCGTCGCTAGTAAGGCTGGTTTTATCGCTAATTAAATAGTAGCAAAATGCCTGTTTGTTGCTTCGCCCTACCCTGCCTCGTAGCTGGTGCAGGTCTGCTATGCCGAATTTATCGGCGTTGTCGATTAAAATCGTATTGACGCGCGGCATGTGAATTCCACTCTCGACTATGCTCGTGCATAGCATGAGATCATACTCCCCAGCGATAAATTTAGCTATCTCGTCCTCGGTGGTTTGCGCATCGATTTTAGAGTGTAAGATTACGATTTTTAAATTTGGCAAAATTTCAAGTAGCCGTTTTTTCACGCTAGGCATGCTTGCGATATGATTATGCACATAAAAAATCTGCCCGCCACGGCGAAGCTCGCGCGTAATCGCCTCTTTTACGATTTTTTCGTCCCACTCTTTGACCATTGTGCGCACATCGAGGCGATCAAGTGGCGGAGTTAGAAGCGTGCTATAACTCTTAATCTGGCTTAGCGCCATATTTAGCGAGCGTGGAATCGGCGTAGCAGACATGCTTAAAAGGTGCGAATTTTGCGATTTTTCCTTTAATTTCTCTTTTTGTTTCACGCCGAATTTATGCTCTTCATCGACGATTACGAGCCCTAAATTTGGCGCTTCGACATTTAGCAGGCTATGCGTGCCTACGCACACAATCGCTTCATTATTTTTAAGCCGTTTTAAAATTTCGCTTTTTTCCTTTGCCTTGCTAAATCTATCTAGCCTAAATACGGGGATTTCAAACTCATCAAATCTCGCTTTTAGCGTGGCGTAGTGCTGGGCGCAAAGAAGCGTTGTAGGCACGAAAAACAGCGCCGAAAAGCCACTTTTAATAGTGGCAAATATCGCGTTCATCGCTACTTCTGTCTTGCCAAAGCCCACATCGCCGCTTAATAGCCTATCCATGACCTTACCACTGCGCAAATCCTGCAAAATCGCGCTAATCGCGCTTTCTTGATCTGGCGTGTATGAAAACCCGCTAGAAGCGATAAATTTGGCGTAATTTGGGCCAGTATTTTCTATCATCACGCCACGAATTAGCTCGCGTTTAGCGGCGGTTTGGATTATTTTACTAGCGATGACAAAGAGCTTTTCGCGCACCTTTTCTTTGATTTTCGCAAAACTTGCTTTGCCTAGTCGGTCGCATGTTATCACGCTAGCACTTGCTATATATTTGTCGATTTTGTTTAGGTATTCCACAGGCAAAAGTAGCTTGTCGCCACCTTCGTATATCAGGGCGACAAACTCACGCGAATGCCCCAAAACGGTAGCTAGTTCAAGGCCAGCGAATTTAGCGATTCCGTAGTCTTCATGCACGACAAAATCGCCAGGATTTAGCTCGTCGAGCGCAAGGCTAGATTTGCGAACGCGCTTTTTAGGGATTAGCTTGTTTAATGAAACGATAATCTCGTCAGAGCTGATTAAATTTAGGATAAAATCCTCTTTTAAAATTTTCGCATTGCTTAAATTTGAGAGATCCAAATGCGCCAAAAGTGCGTCATTTCGCGCGATAATGGTGATTTTGTCATTTTTGTGAAATTCGAAAAATTCGCTATTTGGCGTGATTTGCAAATCCTTAAATTTACGCGCGGCAGGTATTAGCGGCAGTGTATCAAGGACGCTTAAATCCCTTTCGGCAAAAATTTCATCTTTTTTGATAGGACAGGCTAAAACTACGCTAAATTCTTGCAAATAATCCGCAAACCCATCTATAAACCAAAATCCAAGCGAAGTTAAATCGTTAATCAAAGCGTCGCTATCAAAGGCGTTAATTTTTTCGTTAGCACTCTCAAACTCGCCCTTGTTTAAATTCGCCAAAAACGGCTCAATCTCGACGCTTTCTAGCTCGATTTTTTCGGATTTTTGCGTATCAATGTCAAAATGCCTAATGCTCTCGATTTCATCATCATCGAGCAAAACCCTCACCCCGCACTCGCCTCCAAGCGGGAAAATATCGATAATCTCGCCACGAAAGCTAATCTCGCCTGCGCTTTCGACGACCTGCGTCACGCTGTATCCAAGGCGCAAAATTTCATCTTTAAATTCAGGCAAATTTAGCTTTTGGGCGAATTCGATTTTTATCCCTTTTAGTTGCGATTTTGTGGGGAGTTTGTTTAAAATCGTGCGAACTGGCGAGATTAAAATTTTGCGCCCTTCGCATTTGTAATACGCGCCAAGCGAGCGTGAAATGCCGATTAGCTCGTCATAATAACTCCTTAAATCCTCGCCAAAATGCGCCCTAAAATCAGGCAAAACAAAGGTTTTAAAACCCAAAAATTTCAGCACCTCAGCGCAAAGTGCGCTATCTTTTTCATCATCTGTGATTAAAATTTGAGGACAAATTTGCGCAGAATTTTGCGCTAAAATTTGCAAAAAATACTCATAAATTCTAGCTTGCATTATTTTTGCGCCCCACTTTGCAAGACGCGATTTATCTCATACCACGATACATTTGGTTCGACCGACCAGATATTTAAATTCGAGCTGTCCCACAGCATGAAATTTAGTGGATCTAGCGTCATACCCAAAAACCGCACCTCATAGTGCAAATGCGGCCCCGTGCTATATCCTGTATTGCCCGTGTAGCCGATAATCGTGCCTTTGCTAACCCACATGCCAGGAGCCACACTAACCGAGCTTAAATGACCATACCTTGTCGAAAATCCGTAATTGTGCGTGATTCGCACGAGTATGCCATATCCGTTTCCGCTCTCGCCGGCAAAATCGACAAATCCATCTGCTGTGGCGATTACCGGTGTGCCGACACTGGCGCGCAAATCTATGCCATGATGCATGCGTTTGACACCGGCTATCGGGTGCGTGCGCATGCCGTAATTATCGGTAATTCCGCGGTTTTTTATCGGATAGCGGTTTGGTATGTATTGAAACATCAATTTATAGGTGTTATCGTTTGCGCTGATTGTTTTGGAGTTTGATTTGTTTCGTTGGGCTAGTCTTTCGCTGAAATACTGCGCGATTTGCGCGTCGCTCTCATCGCCGTCAGGGCCCTCGTTTGCGATATCGAGTGTAGTTTGTTCGCGCATTTGATTTGCCTGAATTATCAAATTTTGGTTTTGTTTTTCTAGCTTTTCAATCTGCGCCATTAGCGTAGCATTGGTGGTTTTTAGATTTTTTTTGTCGTTATTTAGGCGAAAAAGCGCGAAAAACAAAACGAGCAAAAACACAATGATAAATGCAACTAAAATTTTAAGTTGAAAGCGAAAATTCTCGCCAAATTGCATAGTTTTCGAGCCGAAATTATCACTGATTGTGATTTTAGTTTTTGCCAAATTTCGCCCCGTTATTATAAAATTTCAAAAATTCCTCGACTAAATGAAACGAACCAAACACCAAATAAAGCTCATTTTCATAGGTTTCGCCCATAAATTCAGAGTGCGCGATACCAAGCTCGTCCAAAGCCTGCGTAATCATATCCCCGCCAAGCTCACGACCTGGGGCCTCATAAGGCAAAATTTGGACATTTTTGATAATCGGCGCAAGGGTAGCAAGAACCTTTTTGATATCCTTATCGGCAAAGGCGTTGTAAATCAGAGTAAATTTTTTGCCCGCAAATTCCTTGGCAAGTGCTGCGGCGGCTAGTTCGTTATGCCCCACATCGATAATGATATTTGGGGCGATTGCTTCGGCGCGCCCAGGCAAATCAAGTGGCAAAATTTCAGCAATTTTAAAATTTAAGCCCCAAAATTTCGCCCCAGCCACGGCTAATTTTAAATTTGAATATTGAAAATTTGCTAGATTGTGAGTTTTGATATATTCGGCTATTTCGCGCTTTTCATCTGCGCTTAAAAAATCGCTTGCAAACGCCAAATTTACCCCCTTTTGCGCTGCTATTTCACGCGCGATTTTCACGCTAGTCTCGTTCATTTCATCACTTAAAATCGCGTTTTGCGCCATTGCATTGAGCTTCGTGCGCGAAATTTGCTCCAAATTCTCTCCAAGCATGCCGATATGATCGGTGCCAATAGGGGTAAAAAGCGAAAGCTCTCTATCAAAACTGCTCGTAGCGTCAAACTCGCCACCCATACCAGCCTCGAATACGCAGTAATCGCACTCCCTAAAATGCACCGCAGCCGCCAAAGTCAGGTATTCGAAATACGAAAGATTATTTCTAAATTTTGCCGGCAAATTTGCTTGCAAAAACTCGTGCGCACCTTGCAACTCATCATCGCTAATCTCGCGCCCGTCGCGATAAATGCGCTCATTTAATCTCATAATATGCGGGCTAGTGTAGTGGCCGACGCTAAATTTAGGGCGCGAATTTTGCCCATTTGCGCCATTTGCACTCATAATAATCCTAGATAAAAACCTGCCAGTGCTTCCCTTGCCATTAGTGCCGATGATTTGGGTGATATTTTTTAGCGGAAGTTTGCCTCGCATAGCCTCAAAGGCGGCTGGAAAACGCTCGTAATCGATCTTTTTATAATAAATCGGACGAGCGTTTAAGAAGTCAAAAACCAAGCTAGTTTTTAGCGCGTTCAAGCTGTATGCCTTTGATCGCAAGCGCAGAAATAAACTCATCAAACGCCTGAGTAGAGGCATTTTCGATAGCGTCATAGCGCTCTTTGTCGCTGATGACTGAGATTGTGTCGTGTTTGTTTTTGACTAAGCGTGAGACCGAAAAATCATGGTCTCCTACGCAGTCTTTGCTAAAAATTTCGCCATTTTTAAGCTTTGTTTTGAAATTTAGCGTCAAATTTGCGCGATAACTCGTGATATAGCCGTATCTATCGTAAGTAAGGGCTGTGAAAGTTAGCCTTTTTATGCTAGCTACGATATAGGTTTGCGCGCTAGATTTATCGGCTAAATTTGAGCCTAAGCGCGCTACTATACCGCTTTTGACAGCGTCTTTGATAGCCACTGTGTTTTGAGGATCTGTTTTGCTCATCAGCACATCGACATACACGCTTTTTGACATAATCTGCGAAGTGATTTTAGATACTGGCTGATATCCGCAACCAACAACCAAAACCACAAACGCAAAAACGGCTAAATTTTTAATCAAATTTCTCATTTTTTCCTACTTTACGACCAAATTTACAAGTTTGTTTTTGACATAAATTTCTTTTATTAGCGTTTTATCCTCTAACCATTTTGCGACATTTTCTTTGGCAAGTGCTAAAATTTCCGCCTCGCTCGCGTCCGCATTGGCGTCGATTTCGGCGCGTTTTTTGCCATTTACGGTAACTGCAAGCGTGATAGTATCGCTCACAAAAACCTCAGGCAAAAGCGAAATTTTTGTGAAATTTTTGCGCCCAAAAAGTGTCTGGCTTAGCTCGCTTGCGATATGAGGCACGATTGGTTGAAGTAAATTTAGGATAATAAAATACCCCTCAGTGTAAATATCAGCGTTATCCTGCGCGTTTAGGGCATTTAGAGCCTCCATACACGCCGCGATTAGGGTATTAAAGGCGAAATTTTCCGTATAGACATCGTGCGATTTTTTTAACGCCTCATAGACTTTTAATCTCGCATATTTTTCATCTTTGCTTAAATTTGCGTGGTTAATGCTAGGAATTTTATCTGTTTTATACGCATTGCTTGAACGCTCATAAAGGCGGTTTAGAAACTTATAAGCGCCCTCTACTGCGCTATCGTTCCACTCTAACTCTTTTGCAGGAGGTGCTGCAAAAAGTATGAAAAGTCGCGCAGTATCAGCCCCATAAGTAGCGATGATATCATCAGGATCGACGGTGTTGCCCTTAGATTTGCTCATTTTTGCGCCGTCTTTTAGCACCATGCCTTGTGTCAAAAGTCTAGCAAACGGCTCGCTATCGCGCAAATAACCCAAATCTCTTAAAGCTTTTTGGAAAAATCTAGCGTAAAGCAGGTGCAAAATCGCATGCTCGATACCACCGATGTATTGATCTACGCTCATCCAGTAATTCACGCTCTGCTCGTCAAATGCCTTGCTCGTCCAAGTTTTCTCATCGCTTGCATATCGCGCGAAATACCAGCTACTCTCGAAAAATGTATCAAGCGTATCGGTCTCGCGAACGGCCTTTCCGCCACATTTTGGGCAGGTGCAGTGCTTCCAAGTAGGGTGTTTATCAAGCGGATTGCCAAGTCCTGTGATTTGCACATCATCAGGCAACGCAACTGGCAAATTTTCGATTTTTTCGCCAACTAAACCGCATTTTTCGCAGTGAATCATCGGAATCGGCGCACCCCAGTAGCGCTGGCGTGAAACGCCCCAGTCGCGGAGTTTGAAATTTACCACGCGAAAGCCTAAATTTCGCTCTTCAAAAATTTGCAAAATTTTCTCATTTGCCTCTTTGTATTTTAGGCCATTTAAAATTTCAGAATTTGCGTAAATTCCTGTTTTTTCGACATGCGGTAGGGTTTCGTTTTCGAAAATATTTATAATTTCAAGTCCAAATTTACTCGCAAACTCAAAGTCCCTCTCATCGCCTGCTGGCACAGCCATAACCGCGCCATCACCATAATCTGCTAAGACAAAATTTGCTATCCATACTGGGATTTTTTTGCCAGTTAGCGGGTGTAGGACATTTACGCCCAGATACGCTCCGTCTTTATCGGCGATTTGTCGCTCTCTTGGGCTTTGATTTAGGATCGCGCGGACCTTTTGCTCTACATCTTTTGGAAGTAAATTTTTCTCCAAAAGCTTCGCAATAACCGCGTGTTCAGGCGCAAGAGCCGAGTAGCTCATACCATAAATCGTATCAGGGCGAGTCGTAAATACATCAAATCCGTCGATTCCGTCTAGCATCTCACGGCTTTCATCGTCAAATTTAAAGCGGAATTTCAAACCCTCACTTCGCCCAATCCAGTTTTCTTGCATGGTTAGGACTTGATTTGGCCATTTTCCCTCCAAATCCTTCAAGCAATCAAGCAGTTCCTGCGCATAATCAGTGATTTTTAGGTAATATCCTTGCATTTGTTTTTGCACTACTTCATTGCCACAGCGCCAGCATTTGCCGTCTTCGACCTGCTCGTTTGCAAGCACGGTGCCGTCGTGTTCGCACCAGTTTAGCAGTGAGCTTTTGCGATAAATCAGCCCCTTTTCATACATTTTGATGAAAAATTCCTGCTCCCATTTTGTATAAAGCGGATCAGAAGTAGCTAATAATCTGCGTTTTGAAAAGCTAAAACCAAGCCTGTCTAGCTCGTTTTTCATATAATCAATATTTTCGTAAGTCCATTTTTTGGGGTGAATTTTATGCTTAATCGCTGCGTTTTCTGCTGGCATACCAAAGCTATCAAAGCCGATTGGTTGGAGCACATTGTATCCTTGCAAGCGGTAGTATCGCGATAGCGCGTCGCCGATAGCGTAGTTTCGCACATGTCCCATGTGGATACGCCCACTTGGGTATGGAAACATCGAAAGAATATATTTTTTAGGTAAGCTATAATCGTCCTTTGGCTCTGCTTCGCCCTCATCGTTCCAAATTTTTTGCCATTTTAACTCTATCTCTTTGCTATTATAAGCCATTATTACTCCTAAAATTCATCTTTTGATTTGGCTGATTCTACGGTGATTAGCACCAATGAGAAAATCACAGCAATCAGCGCGCCGATACAAAGCGCGGTTATAACCGAAAGATCACCTGGATGAACTATCATAAGCACAAACGCTGGGATTAGATGCAAATCAGCCACAAGCGAGCTTGCGAAAAGCTCGGCTGAGAGCATATTGCGCACACCGACTTTAAGTAGCGTAGAAACCGCATTAATACTAGCAGCGATAAAGAGCAAAAGCTCGTGTCTTTCGTAGATAAATCCAGCGATTGTAGTCGCACTCATCAAAGCAAAAAATATGTATGTTACTCTTCCCCAGTTCATTTTCTATCCTTATACAGTGCCTTTTTCATACATTGCGCGCATTTTTTCTTTTTCTTTGGCGCGTCGTTGTTTATCAGCCAAAAACGCGCGATATTTTTCCACATCGAATCCGAATAAAATCAAAAGCGGTGCAGCGATGAAAACCGAGCTAAATGTTCCAGCCACGACGCCAACAAGCATAACAAGGCTAAATCCATGTATCATAGCCCCACCCCAAACGAACAAAATCACAATTACGAGCAAGGTCGTAAATGATGTCAAAAATGTCCTTGAAAGCGTAGCTGAGATCGATTCGTTGATAACCTCGGTTAGCTTAATGGATTTGCTAGTGCGCACACCCTCTCTAATCCTATCGAAAACGACGATAGTATCGTTTAGCGAATAGCCCATAATCGTAAGAAGTGCGGCCAAAATTTCAAGGTTAAAATCGATTTTAAATAGTATCAGCGCACCACATGCGATGATGACATCGTGCAAATCCGAAATCACCGCCGCAATCGCAAATCTCCATTCAAAACGAAAAGTAATATATACTAAAATAAGTGCAAACGAAACACAAACAGCCATAATTCCCTTTGTGCGTAGCTCGCTACCGACCTTTGGACCCACCACATCGACCTTGCGAACCTCGAAATTTCCACTTCCTTTTAAAATTTCTTGCGCTGCTAAGGCTGGATTATCGCCCAGTGAATCGCTACTGCCAGAGTATCTAATGGTAACTTCCTCATCGCTTCCAAACTCAGTTACATTTATATTTCCCAAATTTGCCGCTTCAAAACGAGTTCGAATTTCATCAAGCGGGGCTTTTTGGTCGTATTTGACCTGGATTAGCGTTCCACCGCTAAAATCTATACCATAGTTAAAGCCCTTAATCAAAAATAGCCCAATCGAGCCAATTATCAAAATCGCAGATATCACAAATGCGATATGTCTAAATTTCATAAAATCATAAATTTTATCACTATCAAATACCTGCATTTTGCGCCTTTCTAACTTTGTAACCTAGCCAAAATTTCGTATTTTTGCTCTTTTCCATTTTGCCCATTACCACCTCAAACATACCATGAGTGCCCAAAATCGCTGTAATCATCGACGCGATGATACCTATACTCATAGTTACCGCAAAGCCCTTAACAGGGCCTGTGCCATACGCATACAAGGCAGCCGAAGTTATCAGCGTAGTGATATTTGCATCTACAATCGCACTCATAGCGTTTTCGTAGCCTTTGGTGATACTTTGGCTAATGGAGCCACCAGATTTTAGCACTTCCCTTATGCGCTCATTTATGATGACATTAGCATCGACTGCCATACCCACGGTAAGCACGATTCCAGCCATACCAGGCAGGGTCAGTGTCGCCCCAAACAGCGCCATAAATGCTATCAAAAATAAAATATTTACAATCAAAGCGATATCTGCAAACACACCCGCCATACCATAGTATAAAACCATAAAAATCAAAATTACAATCGCCGCGAAAGTTAGGGCTTTCACGCTTTGATCTATGCTATCTTGACCTAGGCTTGGTCCGATACTGCGTGATTCGCTCACGCTAACAGGAGCCAAAAGCGCACCAGAGCGCAGTGCAATCGCCACATCGTGTGCTTCTTGCACGCTAAATCCGCCACTGATTTGTCCGCTTCCGCCACCGATTCGCTCGTTAATGCGTGGAGCTGAATAGACCTTGCCGTCAAGCACAATCGCAAGGCGTCTGCCGACATTTTCGCCTGTAAAATCGCCGAAAATTTGCGCGCCTTGTGAATTAAGCGTGAAATTTATGATTGGCTGATTTGTATTTTGATCAAAAGCCACCCTAGCATCGACTAGCATTGCTCCGTCTAAAACCGGAATTTCGTTGATTAGGTATTTATACTCTGGATTTTTCGCATCAGGGTAAATTACATCGCCGTAGCTTTTGGCCTCATCTTCGCTCATTGTTAAGGCTCTGTCTTGGCGAATCTCATCAAGTGCCATGAGCTGTAAATGCGCTGCTTTGGCAATCAAATCTTTGGCTCGTTGCTCCTCTTCTGAGCTCTTAATTCCAGGAAGCTCGACTAGGATATAGCTCTCGCCCTGTTTGGCGACTGTTGGCTCAGCAAGGCCGAATTGATCCAAGCGGTTGCGTATGGTATCCACAGCCTGAGCAATCGCGTATTCTTTGGTGCTAGCGATCTCCTCTGGTGTCAGGCTTACGCGGTATTTCTCGCCAGTTTTGGCGATTTCAAGCCCACTAGCAGCAGAGTGAAGCAAAGCGTCAAATTTAGGCGCTTCATCGGGGTCTAAAATTTCAAATTCGAAAAAATCGCTATCAAGCTTCAAGCCGTCCATTAGCAAATCATCGCGCTTAGCAGCGTAATTTACGCTAGCTGCGATTGATTTGATTTTCGAAGTTATCGCCTCGTCGCTTTGGACTTCGAGCAGCATGTGAAGACCGCCCTGCAAATCAAGTCCGAGGTTGATTTTATCGCCCTTTTCGCTCTGCAAAATCGAAGGCATAGCAAAAATCAAACTAAAAATTGCCGCTACTAAAAAGGCAATCAAACGATATGTAATCTTACTACGCATCTAACCTTCTTGCGATATAAAGTTTGTCTAGTTCGACGATAACATCATCATTAAGCTTAACTGTGATAAAATCCTCACTTGTTTTTACGACTGTGCATTTTAGTCCGCCACTTGTGACGATTTTATCGCCCTTAGCGAGCGCATCAACCATAGCTTTATGCTCTTTTGCTTGTTTTTGTTGCGGTCTGATTAGCAAAAAGTAAAAAATCCCAACAAAGACAATTAGAGGTAATAATGTTCCAAAAAGACTTCCTTGTTCCATCGTTTTCCTTTGTAAAAAATTTAAAAAGAGAGTATTTTACATTAAATAAAATAAATAACGGCTTTTTTCTTGCGCTTGGAGTTTCAAATTTTATATTTGTTGAAATTTTAAGCCAAAATTTAAGTGGAATTTTACCACTTTTGGCTGAATTTTTATCGCCACTAATCGCGATTTTTGCGCTATTTGTCCTTTTAAAAAGCAAAAGGCAAATTTGGTTTTGGTTTGGGTTTTTTATCGGCGCGATTTGGTTTTATTGGATTAGTTTTAGCCTGATTTATTTTGGACTTTCGTTTTTAATCCCAGTTGAAATTTTAGGAATTTGCCTGATTGCGGGGGCGATTTTTCGTATTTTTGCCATTTTTGATGAGCCGATAGCGCGCGCGCTCTGTTTGGTGGGGCTGAAATTTATCCACCCATTTGGCTTTGATTGGCTAAATTTCGAGCTTTTGTTTTCACACGGAATTTTCAGAGCCGAAATTTTCGCATTTTGCGCGATTTTGGCTGGAATTTGCATTTTAATAAAATTTAGGCACAAAGCCAAAATTTTGCTTTTTTGCGCTTGCTTGATTTGCGCGTTAGAATTTAAAGAAAAACAAGCCGAATTTTTACCACTTAAAATCAAGCTTGAAAACTCGCAAATTTCACAATTTGACATCTGGGACAATGACAAAATTTTAGACGCGATTAGAGAAAATTTAGCCAAAATCGACGAGGCGATAGAAAGTGGCTACGAGGCGATAGTATTGCCAGAAAGCGCATTTGCACTCTATCTAAACCGCGAGGAAGCCTTAAAGGAAATTTTGCTAGAAAAATCGCATAAAATTTCGATTGTAGCTGGTGCTGAGGCGTATGAAGAGTCTAAATTTTACAACAGCGCGTATGTTTTTGAAAACGGAAATTTGCGCAGATTTGACAAGCACATTTTGGTGCCTTTTGGCGAGCAAGTGCCCCTGCCTGCGCCGATTAGAGATTTTATAAATAACACATTTTTAGGCGGGGCTAGCGATTTTTCCATTGCGCCAAATTTTAGTTTTTATACAATCAAAGAAATCCCCGTAAAAAGCGCGATTTGCTACGAGGCGACGAGGGGTGAGTTTTACAGCGATAATCCAAAATTTGTCGTGGCGATTTCAAACAACGGCTGGTTTATTCCTAGCTACGAACCGCACCTGCAACGCCTGATAATCCGCTATTACGCCACGCTAAGCGGGGCAAGTGTGTATCACGCCATAAACGCAAGTCCTAGCGAGATAATCACGCCCAAAAAACTATGGGTGAATAAATTTTTGGCATTATTTAAAACGGCGTAAAAAGCTATTTTTAAACGAGTTTTAGATAACATAATCAAATTTTTTCAAGGAGCATTAAAATGGCAAAATTTAATCGTGTGCTCGTTAAATTTTCAGGCGAGGCACTGGCTGGAAAAGATGGTTTTGGAATAGATAGCGAAATTTTAAAATTTATAGCCAGAGAGATTAAACAGCTCGTCGATAACGGTATCGAGGTAGGTATCGTAATCGGTGGCGGAAACATAATCAGAGGCGTAAGCGCGGCAGCTGGCGGTATCATCAAACGCACAAGTGGCGATCACATGGGCATGCTAGCAACCGTAATCAACGCAATCGCTATGCGCGAGGCACTCGAATACAACGGCATAGATGTGCGCGTGCAAAGCGCGATAAAAATGGAAGCAATCTGCGAAACCTTCATCATCGGCAGAGCCAAAAGACATTTGGAGAAAAAACGGGTCGTAATCTTTGCAGCAGGCACTGGAAATCCATTTTTTACCACTGATACTGCTGGCACTTTGCGCGCGGTCGAAATCAGCGCAGACGCAATTATCAAAGCGACAAAGGTAAATGGAATTTATGACAAAGATCCGCATAAATTCGATGACGCAGTGCTTTTAAATACCATTACCTACGATCAAGCCTTGCACGATAATATCAAGGTCATGGACGATACCGCAATCGCCCTAGCCAAGGACAACAAACTTCCAATCATCGTATGTAATATGTTTGAGAGCGGAAATTTACACAAAATCATCAATAACGGCGATTTAAGCCAATGTTCAATCGTAAAAAACTAAAAAAGGAGAATTAATGAGAACAGAACAAATCATAGCAAAAGCGTTGAAAGTCACAGGAGGCGATCGCTACAAGCTATCACTAATGACTACTAAACGCACAGAAGAGCTTGCCGCTGGGGCAACTCCGCTTGTCGAAAACATTGACACACGCAATATGAAATTTGCAGATATTGCGATTTTAGAATTAGCAGAAGGTAAGATTACCCTAGATGGAATCATTGACAAGGATTAGTGACGGCTATTTAGAAAGCCTTATCGAAGATATTGTCGAAACAAAAGAGATCGAGGACGCCAAACGGCTACTTTACAGCCTAAAAGAGCCTACCCCAGTGCTTGTAGATGCGATAAATTTATGCGTTACACAGCATGAAGGGCAATTTCGCAAAAGTGGCGAACCATACGCAATCCACCCGATTTTGGTAGCGTGTTTCGTCGCATTTATGGGCGGTGATGACGCTATGGTCATTTCTGCGCTTTTGCACGATGTGGTCGAGGATACGGATTTTAGCACCGAGCAAGTCGGGGATAGATTTGGCGAAGATGTCGCAAAAATCGTAGAGGGTATGACAAAAATCGTAAATATCCGCGAGGATAAACTAGCCCCCTCTGGCGATAAAAACGCTAAACTTCGCACCACAGCTCTGACATTTCGCAAAATGCTGATGATTTCGATAGAAGATCAACGAGTTTTAGTCGTCAAACTCTGTGATAGGCTCCATAACATGCTAACCCTAGAAGCACTCCGCCCAGATAAGCAAAAACGCATAGGCGAAGAGACGCTTCTAGTTTATGCGCCAATCGCGCACAGGCTTGGAATTTCATCGATTAAAAATATCTTAGAAGATCTAAGCTTCAAATATGTAATGCCAAAAGAATACGCCACAATCGCAAACTATGTCGAGGAGCACAAACAACAGCTCCAAATAAATTTAAGCAAATTTAGCGAAACGATTAGCGAGTATCTGCTTACAAACGGATTTAGCGAAAACAGCTTTGAAATTCAAAAGCGTATGAAGCATTACTATTCAATTTACCTAAAAATGCAAAGAAAGGGCATTTCGATTGAAGAGGTTTTGGATTTGCTAGCTATTCGTATAATCGTGCAAAAACCGATGGATTGTTACCTAGCACTTGGCGTAATTCACACCAAATTTAACCCTTTGATTTCGAGATTTAAAGACTATATCGCCCTACCTAAACAAAACGGCTACCAGACGATTCACACTACCGTTTTTAACGACAGCATGATAGTCGAAGTTCAAATTCGCACCACAGAGATGCACAACACAGCCGAGCTTGGCGTGGCTGCACACTGGAAATACAAATACTCTGGCTCGCTAAATCCTAAGCTTGATTGGATTAGCGATATTGGCTTGCAAGAAGCCGATGATTCAAACGCCGATGATTTATACGAATATGCCAAAGATAGCCTATATATCGAGGATATCGCAGTATATTCGCCAAAGGGTGGAATTTTCACACTCCCACGAGGTGCGACTGCGCTTGATTACGCTTATGAAATACACTCACAAGTCGGTCTTAAAGCCGTCGAAGCCTTTGTCAATCGCATAAAAGTGCCACTTCTAACCGAGCTTCAAAACGGCGATATCGTCCATATCATCACAGGAAACAACCCACACTATCGTTGTAGCTGGCTAAATTCTGTCAAAACCGGCAAGGCAAGAGCCACAATCAAGGCATTTTGCAAACAAAAAATTCGCGATGTAAATCAAGAAGTAGCGATTAAAATTTTAAGTGCGATTTTCGCCACAACCGAAGAGAGCGTGATAAGCTGGGTAGAAAAAGAAAATTTAATCAAAAAAGTCGGCAAAGCAAGCTATGATTCGGTATTTTTGAAAGATGTCGTAAATGCGCTAAAAAAATACCCGCTCAAAGAGAAGCTTTTTAATATGAAATTCCGCGATAAATACAGCGTCGAAAAGCAAAAATTTGACAATATCGTGGTGTATTCAAACTACAAAATCAACGAAGTAGAGTTTGATTACTGCTGTAATCCTAAGCGCGGGGACGATATCATCGGTTTTCGCAACGGACACAATGTCACGGTTCATCACAAGCTTTGCGAAAGAGCAGCAAATTTGATGAAAAGCGATGAAATGATTTTCGTCAAATGGACGCGAAACGCGCCACACAGGTATAAAATCATACTAAATATCGAAAACAAACGGGGCTCACTGGCTGAGTTTTTAACATATTTGGCTAAACTAAGCGTCGATTTAGTTTCGATAAATTTGAACGAAAACAACGAAGCTGTGTCTGATTTTTTCGAAATCATTATAGAATTAAACGAAAATTTAGACCACACTTATATCAAAGACAGATTAAAAAATAGATATAAAATCGCTGATTTTATATCATTAGATGATGTGTATAAAAACTAATAAAAGGGAGAATAAATGGCTGACATTAAAGATATAATGGCAAATTTCAAACGCGGAGTAAGCGAGATAATAGGCGAAGAGCAAATCGAGGCTTTGATTACTAAATTTTACGAGAGTGGCGAAACATTTTTGGTAAAAATCGGCATGGATCCGACTGCGCCAGATCTACACCTAGGACACACTGTCGTGCTAAACAAACTCGCATTTTTGCAACAACACGGCGCAATCGTGCAGTTTTTGATCGGTGATTTCACAGCTCAAATCGGCGATCCAACAGGCAAAAGCGAAACTAGAAAAAAACTTCCTCACCATGTCGTAATGCAAAATGCCAAAACCTACGAAGAGCAAGTTTTTAAAATTTTAGACCCAGAAAAAACAAAGGTAATGTTCAACTCCGAATGGACAAATCGCTTAGGTGCTAGCGGTGTAATCGAGCTATCAAGCACATTTAATGTAGCCAGAATGCTAGAAAGAGATGATTTCGAGAAACGCTACAAGGCCGAAATGCCAATTAGCATTAGCGAATTTTTATACCCGCTTTTGCAGGGCTATGATAGCGTATGTATGAAATGCGATATCGAATTTGGTGGCACTGATCAAAAATTTAACCTTCTTATGGGACGCCAACTCCAAAGAGTTTATAATGTAGGCAAAGAACAAGCCGTCGTTATGATGCCACTTCTTGTAGGCACTGACGGGGTAAATAAAATGAGCAAGAGCCTAGGAAACTATATCGGCGTAACAGACGCTCCAAACGATATGTATGGCAAGGTAATGAGTATCAGCGATGATTTGATGTGGGATTGGTATAATCTACTATCACAAAAAAGCAACGAAGATATCGCACTAATCAAACAATTCGTAGCAGACGAAGCTGTGCATCCAAAAGCCGTAAAAGAGGAGCTTGCCACAGAAATCGTTACGAGATTTTATGATGAAGATGTCGCATTAGAGGCAAAAGAGGAATTCGATAGAGTTCATGGCGGAAACGAGCTTCCAGCAGAAATCCCTGAATTTAGCGTTTCAGCCCCAGCGTGGATTGTAAAGGCTCTGCTTATTTGCAAGCTAGCCACTTCTAGCTCAGATGCAAGACGCCTAATCAAATCAAACGCCGTCAGCGTCGATCAGACCAAAATTTCAGACGAGCAACTCCAACTAAGTGCTGGCGAATACACCTTACAAGTAGGAAAGAAAAAATTTGCTAAATTAAAGGTAAGATAATGAGCGTTAAAATCGGCAAATACGAGATCAAACACCCTATTATCCAAGGCGGAATGGGGCTAGGGATTAGCTGGGATAAGCTAGCTGGAAATGTCAGCTTAAATGGCGGTTTGGGCGTGATTAGCTCGGTAGGGACTGGATATTATGACGACCTTAAATTTTCGGAAAAGTGTATCCATGATAGACCATTTTCTTCGCTAAATTTTTATAACAAAAAAGCCCTTACTCAAATCGTAAAAAACGCTCGCGAAATCTGTGGCGACGCACCACTAGCGATGAATATCATGTGCGCGGCTAATGATTATGAGCGCATTGTAAAGGATTCTTGCGAAGCTGGGATAAATATCATCATCAGCGGGGCTGGACTTCCTACGAATTTGCCTGAATTTACCGCTGATTTCCCAGATGTTGCGCTTATGCCTATCGTTTCATCTGCCAAGGCTCTAAAAATCATAGCCAAGCGTTGGAGTGGCAGATACAACCGCCTGCCTGATGGCGTCGTGCTAGAAGGCCCACTAAGTGGCGGTCATCAGGGCTTTACCTACGAGCAATGCACTGACCCAGAGTATCAGCTAGAAAAATTAATCCCGCAAGTAAGAGCCGAAATAGATAGCTGGGGCGATTTTCCACTATTTGCAGCAGGTGGAATTTGGGACAAAAACGATATAGATAAAGCCAAAAGTCTTGGTGCAGACGGCGTTCAAATGGGCACTAGATTTATCGGCACATTTGAGTGCGACGCCCACGAGAAATTTAAAGAGGTCTTACTAAAAGCCACAAAAGAAGATATCAAACTTCTAAAATCCCCAGTAGGCTATCCTGCGCGCGGAATTCATACGAATTTGCAAGATATGATTGCCGCTGGAAGCGCACCGAAAATTTCATGCGTTAGCAACTGCGTGGCACCTTGCGAGCGTGGCAAAGGCGCCAAACTCGTCGGATACTGCATAGCAGATCGCCTAAGCGACGCTTATCTTGGCAGACAAGAAAGCGGGCTGTTTTTCACAGGCGCGAACGGCTGGAAGCTAAATGAAATCATTTCTGTAAAAGAATTAATGGAAAAACTCGTAAATGGCGAAGATAGTTAAAATTTTATGCGCTATTGTTTTTAGCGTAAGTTTCGCATTTGGCGCGAACGCTAGTAGCGTTTTTGCGAATTTTGACAAAAACTATGTCAGTGCCAGCAAAACCGCGAAAAAAGAGCTTCACAGCGAGCTTAAAAAAATTTATTCCGCCACTTCAAATAAAGATAAAAAAACCAAAATTAGCGTCCTAAAACGGCTAACTTATAGTAGCGAGGTGCTTGGGTATTCAAACTACTCTGTGTATAAATCCGAGCTAGAAAAACTAGGCGCCAAGGCCGATTACAAGCCATCTATCACGGACGCTAAAAAAACTTTAAGCAAGGCTGATTTGGAGTTTTTAAACTCAGGCAAAATCACGCCAAATAGCACGAAAATCGATAAATCAAAACCCTTGATTTTGCAATCAATCAGTAGCGATGAAAATAGCGTCAGGGTGAAATTTAATAGAAATTTAGACCACAGCGAGTATAAAAATTTCGTAATTAACAAAGATAAAGTTTATCGCTATGTCCTAGATTTTAACGCCAAAAACAGCTCGCACACCACGAGATTAACGGGCAGTTTCGTAGATGAAGTTCGCACTTCGCAGTATAACGACAAAATCGCCCGTGTCGTGCTAAATCACAACCAAAAATTTAACCCAAAGATTGAAATTTTTGGCAATGAGCTAATCATCGCCAAAGCGGGGGCTAAAATCGCTATGCCAGCGCAAACTAGCGCAAAAGCTACTCAGGTAAATTCAGCCAAAAGCGAGGCAAGTGCCACAAATAAAATTTACAAATCTATAAAAGGCAAACTAATCGTCATAGACCCAGGTCATGGCGGCAAAGATAGCGGCGCTATCGGAAATGGTTTGAAGGAAAAAACTATCGTTCTTGCAACCTCTAAAAAGCTTGGCGCACTGCTTCAAAAACGCGGTTACAAGGTGCTTTATACCAGAAGCAACGATGTATTTATCAACCTCAAATCCCGCACAGCTTTCGCCAACAAAAAAAATGCCGATATGTTTATCTCAGTGCATGCAAACGCCGCGCCAAACGCCAAACAAGCGCCAAATTTCAGTGGCGTGGAGACATTTTTTTTAAGCCCAGCCAAATCAGAGCGTAGCAAAAATGTCGCAGCATTTGAAAACCAAGGCGACATGGAGGATATGAACGCCTTTTCGCAAGAGACATTTTTAAATTTCTTAAATAGAGAAAAGATAATCGCCTCAAACAAGCTTGCAATCGATATCCAAAGCTATATGTTAAATTCCGTCCAAAAAAGCTACAAAAGCAAAGACGGCGGTGTCAGAGAGGGGCCGTTTTGGGTGCTAGTGGGGGCTACAATGCCAGCTGTGCTCGTAGAAATGGGCTATATCTCACACCCAAGCGAGGGCAAAAACCTAGGCACCTCTGCATACCAAGACCGCATAGCCCAAGGTATCGCAAACGGCGTAGATGCGTATTTTCAAAAGAATAAGTGATGAAATTTATCAACGATGCACCATTTAGTGAAATTTACGAGGATTTTTATTTTAATTTCAAAAATCCTCTTGGCGAGAGTGAATATGTCTTTATAAGCGCGCTAGATTCGGCGTTTGCTAGCAATGCGCCTATCATCGTGGGCGAGCTAGGATTTGGCGTGGGGCGCAACTTTTTGCTCTGCGCAAAAAAGGCGCTTAAATTTAACAAACGCCTACACTTTGTCTCAATCGAAAAAAATCCGCTTAGCAAGGACGAATTAGCCCAAATTTGGGCTAAATTTAGCGAACTCTCATCAGTTTCTAAAATTTTAATCAAAAAACTCTCGCCCCTTACCAAGGGAATCCACCGCATAAATTTTTCCAAAAAAATCACGCTTGATCTTTGCATTGGCGAAGCTAGCGAGCTAATTGGTGAGCTTGATTTCAAGGCCGATGCGTGGTTTTTAGACGGATTTTCGCCTGCAAAAAACGAAACCATTTGGAGCAAAGAGATTTTTGCCGCCCTTACGCCACTTTGCAAAAAGGGCGCGATTTTAGCGACATACACAAGCGCTGGCTGGGTGGCAAAATCACTGCGCGAGGCAGGATTTTTCGTCGAGAAAACAGACGGATTCGACACCAAACGCCACATGATTAGGGCGAAATTTTTGCGCGCAGATGATGAAGTAGAGAATTTTTATTTTGCCAGAAAGCACCCGCAAATTTTGCCAATCGAGTTTTCAAATTTCGCCGATTTATCCGCCACGCACTGCCTATACGACCCTAATTCATACGATGAAGAGCGCGCACCGCAGGCGCAAACCCCCACAGCGATTGTAGTGGGAGCCGGAATTGCCGGGCTTTGCACGGCTTTTAAGCTTAAAAAGGCTGGTTTTAGCGTCAGCGTGATAGACAAAAGAAGCGAAGCTGGGCTAAATGGTAGTGGGAATTTCACAGGCGTGTGCGCCCCGCTAATCACCAAAGAGGGCGTGAAGCTCGGAGAGATGCACATACACGCATTTGATTTGGCTCTTAGCTTTTATGCCAAACACGCTCCCAAAAAGCTAGCTAGCCTGCTTGGAGCGCAGGATTTTGCCTATGATAGCGAGCTTTTAGCAAGGTATCAAAGCGCAGGAAACCCTGAAATTTACGAATTTAAAGCCCACTCAAAACCATATCCAAGCATAATGATAAAAAACGCCGTCCTAGCCCACCCGCACAAGCTCTGCAAACATTTCGCCAAAAAACTCGGCGTCAAATTTAACCACGAAATGCTAAATTTCAAAAAGCAAAATGAGAAATTCGAAGTGATTTTAAAAGACCGCGCAAGCCTATTTTGCGATATTTTAGTCCTTTGCGCAGGAAGCGAGAGCGAGGAATTTTTCGGGCGCGGCGCAGTATCGCAAGATGCCAAATTTAACCTAGATCCTAGCGTGCAAATCAGTTCCGTGCGCGGTCAAACCACGCTAATTCGCCCGCTAATCAAAACCAAATTTCCACTCAGTGCCTCTGGCTACATCTGCCCAGCCGTGGGCAAAAAGCAGCTCATCGGCGCGACTTACGATAGGAAGTGCTACCACGACGAAGCAAGGGCAATCGACGATGTCAAAAATCTAGAAAGCGTCGGCGAGTTTTTGAGCAAAAAGGCCAAAATCATCGGCTCTAAGGTCGGATACAGGGGATATAGTGGCGATAGATTTCCGCTAATTGGCCCAGTGTGCGAGCCAGAAACTCTGGCGCGAGATTTCAAGGATCTGCCATGGAGCAAAAACAAAAAATCCGCCAGACGCGCCAAATTTATCCCAAATTTATACCTTAACACAGCGCACGGCGCACACGGGCTAAGCACCGCAGTTTTGGGCGCAGAGCTTATATGCGATTATGCGCTTTCGCGCCCGCTTTGCGTGCCACGCTCGATCGCAAACGAGCTAATGCCATCGCGCTTTTTGATTCGCAAACTCAAAAAAGGACTAATCAAATGAAAAAACTAATCCTAATAATTCTAATCCTTTTTGCCCTCGGCGCACTCGCACTTTACGGCATTTCTAGGACAAATCCAAATTTGTTTGCCGAGATTAAAATTTTAGCTATTTTGCTAAATACCGCGCTTTTCGCCCTTGCGCTTGTGATAATCGCAATCAAAGAAAAGGACGCCGTGCGCTTTCCGTTTCTCACGGCTGTGGTTTTAGCACTTTTTTCTGGGCTCATAAACGGCGCGATAATCTTTAAAAACCGCTACTATATCATCGCAACGGCGGTTTTGTTTATCGTTTTTGTGGTGTATTTGCAGATCAAACACCGCAGATTTTCGAACAAAATTTACAAAACCGAAGAATAGTTAAATTTTAATTTAGAAATAAATTTTGATAAATTTTAAATTTGGCGAATTTGAAATTTTAAAATTTCCCAATTTCGCTGGCGCAACCCCCAAACACTGCCCCGAAATTTCGCCAAATTCTTATAATGCTTTTGCGCCAAGACTTTCCTTTTCGATAGCTTTTACCAACGCATTTGCAATCAAACTTGATAATTGGCTATTTTCCAATAATCTTTTTGGTAAGCTTTGTCAAACTCTCTTTGAGCAACACTTTCTCTACTCATTTGTAACTCCTTATGTTAAAATGTTTTTATCATCAAATAATTGATTTTTTTCTCAATATCAATACCTGTAACTTTTAAAAAATATTTTCTTAAATCATCTTTATCTTGTTTTGTGATTATAGGTATGAATTTTTCGCCATATTTGGTTTTTATGAGTAAAAAACCAAATGAAAACAGACTGCTAAGCGACCCGTTTCTGACAACAGAAAGTATCATAAATGGGCAATAAAACAATATAATTATTCCGCCAAAAATATTCGCCATATTCATCGCGCCCATAAATAAAGAAAAAAACATTGCCACTATAAAAATAGGAAGTAGCATCGTTCTTTTGTCAATAATAAAATTTGAAGCTTTCAACGAATTTGTTTCTATGGATACAATACTAGTTAGGGCAATTTTAGAATTAAAAAATTTAAATTCATCGTCGTTCGTGCCTATGCGTTTTTTAAACCAAAACGCTACTATTACCGCTAAAATAATCGAAAAAATAAAATTAACATTGTTATTAAATTTGTCATAAATTGTATTTGTAGTCATAAATGTAATAACTCCCTTATCAAAAAGTATCTTTGTTAAAATTAAATCAAAAATGGCAGGGAAAAACATATAAAACGAAATTTCTTTTATAAAATCTCTTATAACAATCGGATTTTCGTCGTAATTTCGCAAATTTTCTTTTTTGACATTTGGTTTATTGTCGAAATTTGTATTCTCAAAATTTTCCAAATTTAATCCTTTTATAAAATCTCGGTCAGTATCGTTGATACTGAATTTTTAAATAAAAATTTGTGGCACAATTTTGTCTAAATTTATACCAGTTTTTGATAGAAAATATCTTTTGATTTCATTATATTCGTTGCGTGATAAAAACGCAACTTCTATAAAATTTTGTTCGCCATAAATAATCAAACTATCGGCTACGCTAAATTCTAAATTATTTTTAAGCATATAAATTAAAATTGGCATTACAAGCAAAAGTAAAATCCCAAAAGGCAATAATAAAGCGTAAAATTTGCCCTCTACGGCAAATCGCAAACTCATAATGCTTAAACCAAACAATACAACGCATAAACCAAAAATTTTTGTTTGTTTCGTTGCAACTGGCTCGGATAGTGCGTATGTTCGCTTTATTGCTATGATATTTTTCAAATTTATTGAAGTTAAAATCGCATTTTTTTTCGTCGAAAACAGTTCGATATTTTCGTTTTTGAATATTACATAACAATCACCAAATTCGCCGAATTTATAGGCTGTGGCTTGTCTGTATGGCGAGAAATATTTCAAAAAATCGATAAAGATAAAAAGTAAACTAAACATTTTTGTTAAATCTATACTTTTATCTTTTATAATAATCGGTTCCTTATCATAATCTCTCTTATTAGAATTCATCATTTTCCCTCCACTCACACTTCTTACTCTGCTCTGCGATTAGGCTAAGTTTTTTAAGCGTGAAATTTGATTTTAGTATGTGAGCTTGTAGCTCTGATTTGGCTTTTCTGCCCTGCTTCGCACACCACCGCACGCTCGAAATGACAGCAAATTTAGCGCAGAGAATTTTAAAGTCGTAGATTGGCGCGCGCGGTATGCGCTCGCAATGACACTAAATTCGCGCTTTGGTAATTTTCACTCGTAGATTGCTTCGATGACTTCGTCATCTCGCAATGACAATGGCGAAGAAATTTGCATAATTTGCAAATTTCGGGGCAGTGTTTGAAAGCCCCGCTAGCGGGTTATGATAACCCACTAATTACGCCATCATCGCTGATTTTCATATCCAGCGCGCTAGGGTGTTTGGAAAGTCCGGGCATTAGCATGATTTTGCCAGCCACTGCCACGATAAACTTAGCCCCCGTGCGAATCTGCAAGTCTTTGACCCGCAGGCTAAACCCGCACGCGCGACCTAGCGCCTTTTCATCGTCGCTGAAACTATACTGCGTCTTGGCGATACACACATCGTAAGTTTCAAGCCCAAGCGCGCGAATTTGCTCCAACGCCCCAAGTGCCAGATTTTCGAAAACAACCTCTTTTGCGCCGTAAATTTTCGTGGCGATTTTTTCAATTTTGGTCTTAATATCATCGGTTTTATCGTAAGTGTAGTTGATATTTTTTAGGATTTTGCACTCGGCAAGGACTAGTTTTGCCAAATCTATTGCCCCAACTGAGCCTTTGGCGAAATTCTCGCAAAGCGCCATTTTGACACTGCGCGCGGTGCAGTAGTTGCGCACGAACTCGATCTCTTCGTCGCTATCGAAGCTAAATTTATTCAGTGCGACAATCGGATTTAGACCGAAATTTTGCAAAATTTCAATATGTCCGCCTAAATTTTCGATTCCCACCATAAGCGCTTCTAAATTTGGATTAGTGATTTCGTCTTTGGCTGCGCCGCCATTGTATTTGAGTGAGCGAATCGTAGCCACCAAAACCACCGCATCAGGGGCGATACCTGCGCGCGGACATTTGATATCGAGGAATTTTTGCGCGCCAAGCTCAGAGCCAAATCCAGCCTCAGTTACGACAAAATCGGCTAGGCTCATCGCCGTTTTTGTAGCGATTATCGAGTTGCACCCGTGAGCGATATTAGCAAAAGGCCCGCCATGCACGAAAGTAGGCGTATGCTCGATGCTTTGGAACAAATTTGGCTTAATCGCCTCTTTTAAAAGCACGCTCACAGCCTGCTCGCAACCCAAATCCCGCACGAAAACAGGCTTGTCATCTTCATCATAAGCCACCATGATATTTGCGATATTTTTCTTCAAATCTGCCAAATTTTTCGACAAGCACAAAATCGCCATAATCTCACTAGCAGCGGTGATATTAAAGCCGTCTTTGCGCTCTACGCCGTCAAATTTACCACCTTGTCCCACGGTGATTTGGCGCAGTGCGCGATCGTTCATATCCATGCAACGCTTCCAAAGCACGGTTTTGATTTTAAGCGGATTTCCTTGATAAATCGAATTATCAATAATCGCGCTGATTAGGTTGTTTGCGCTCGTAATAGCGTGAAAATCGCCCGTGAAATGCAAATTTAGCTCCTCCATGGGTGCTAGTTGCGAGTATCCCCCACCTGCTGCACCACCTTTTATGCCAAATACTGGGCCAAGAGAGGGCTCACGAAGCGCCAAAGCCACGCTTTTGCCCAGCGATTTAATCGCGTCAGCTAGGCCGATTGAGGTCGTGGTTTTGCCCTCGCCATACGGAGTCGGGCTAATGGCTGTAACTAAAATCAGCTTTGCGCCCTGCGCGCCGTTTTTATCGTGCCTTTCGCTATACTCGCGCCCCGGAATTTTTGCCTTATAAAATCCATAAGGCTCGATTTCATCTTTTTTCAAACCTAGTTTTTTGCCGATTTTTGTGATTTTTTTAAGCTTTGCATTGTGTGTAATTTCGATATCGCTTAACATTTTTTCCCCTTAAATTTAAATTTTACAAATCAATCTCAATGCCGATTGGGCAGTGGTCGCTACCTGTGATATCAGCGCGGATAAAGGCGTCTTTGAGGCGCGAACGCAAATTTTGCGAGATAAAAAAATAATCAATCCGCCAGCCGACATTTTTAGCGCGCGCATTGAAGCGGTAACTCCACCACGAATACGCCCCAGCCTCATCGCCGTGAATTTCGCGGAAAGTATCGATAAATCCGTGATTTATCACCTCATCGATCCACGCACGCTCGATAGGCAAAAAGCCAGAAATTTTAGAATTTGACTTTGGATTTGCTAGATCAATTTCCCTGTGAGCGGTATTGACATCGCCACAAAATATCACGCCAAGCCCCTGCGCGACTAGCTCGTCGATATAGCGCAAAAAATCGGCATAAAATTTCATCTTATGAGCAAGGCGCTCATCGTCCTTTTGGCCGTTTGGGAAGTAGATATTTAGTAGCACCACATCGCCAAATCTATGCTCCAAAACCCGCCCCTCATCGTCGCTAGCGAAGTTGCATTTGCTAACCTTGCTAGCAAATTTAGCTAGGCTCGCCACGCCAGAATACCCGGCGCGCGTGGCTGAGTTCGTATCAATCTGCGAAAATCCCAGCTCATAAAGCTCTTTTGGGATATTTTCTGCGCTCGCTTTTATCTCTTGCAAGCCCAAAAAATCAGGCTTCTCATCATCAAGCCACGCAAATGCGCCCTTGCCAAGCACGGCTCTGAGCCCATTTACATTCCAACTCATTAGCTTCATTTTTACCCTTTAATTATCAAAATTTGGCTATGATTATGCCTAAATTTAACTAAAATTTAAAAGGAAAAAAATGAGAAATCAGCCAAAATACAAATTTTTCGCAAACTGGGGTTATGCTTTGGCGGGGCTAGTTGAAATTTGGCGTTCGGAGCGGAGTTTTCGGCTAGAAATTTTTGTTTTTGCGCCACTTTTGGTTTCACTATTTTTTTGGAATTTTGGCTTAGTTTGGAATTTGGCTTTGGTTTTTGGCGCGGTTTTTACTCTGGTTGTCGAGTGCATAAACTCATCAATCGAGCGCGTGGTCGATTTAGCTCACCCTGATTTCCACCCGCTTGCAGGGGCTGCCAAAGATACCGCCAGCACCGCTGTAATGCTTACTTTGAGCCTAAATTTCGCCCTGTGGGTATGTGCGATTTGCGGTAAAATTTTTGGCTAAACACTGCACCGAAATTTTAAAATTTAAAATTTTTACACCTAATTTGTCATTGCGAGAATTTTGCGTTAGCAAAATTCGTGGCAATCTACGACTTTAAAATTAGTTTATTGCATATTAGCCAAATAAATATTCTTTTTGTTCTAAAAATATTTTTTCCATATCGCCGTAATCTAAATGTCCGCAATTATCTATTTTTTTTGAATATTTTAGATTGCATTTTTGTTTGTATTTATATTTTTTTAACTCGTTTCCTATAATATTTTTATCTTTAAATTTATCGCCAATATAACCAAAAAGTGAATAACCATTAAAAATATCAATAGTATCATCTTCACATAATAATATAAAATTGTCTAATAAAACACGATTGCGACCAAAATACTCAGAGAAAAAAATCGGTCTTGCAAAACCTGCCGTCATCTCTTTTAAATTTACCGATATATATTGGTTTGGGTCTATTTGCGTGGCTTTTAATATATTTAAAATTAAATCTCCTGCAACGCTATCTGCATAAATATCCCTATTATCGTATGCTTCTTTTAATTTATAAATCCAATTATTTAAATTTATATCATCGTCAAATTTATAATACCCTATATCTATACTATTTGCTCGCTTATTTTTACCTAGTGTCTTAATTCTATATTCGTCTAATTTATTTTCTATTTCTAATTCTTTCTTTAAATATTCCACAACAGCTCTTTTATACAACTCTTCTTTATCTAAAATCCTATTTTCTACTAAACAATAGCCCCGATTATATTTGTTATAATCCCACAAACTCACTATTTCAAAGTCGTATTTTTTAGAATAATTTGGCACAATTCTAATAAAACCAAGACATAAAATAATCGTTATAATTGCAACAAACCAACTTATTTTTTTAAATTTGGTATCGAACAATTTTTTAAATAAATTTTTCACTTTTATTTTCTTTTATAAAAATTTCTTTGCAAATTTAAATTCAGGTCGTATCGTTTAGCCACGATACGAAATTCTGTTTTTAAATTTGCGATTTTGCAAATTTGTTATTTTACTTTTGGCGATTGCCACGAAATGCTTCGCATTTCTTTACTTGTAAAATCAACGCAAATTTCGCTAAAACCTCGCCCTTTCTGCGCCCACGCTCGTGGGCTCTCCATGCCCCGAGTATAAAACCACCTCATCTGGCAGGGTAAAAATCTTGCCCTCTATGCTAGTTTTTAGCGCGCTATAATCCCCGCCCGGCAAATCCGTGCGCCCAAAGCCCGCGCGAAAAATCAAATCCCCGCAAAACGCCAAATTTTGCCCCTTACTATAAAACACCACGCTATCGCTCGTATGCCCTGGCGCATAAATCACAGCTAGCTCGCACGCCCCGCTAGCTAGCGCGATCCTCTGCCCATCTTTTAGGGGCGTGAAATCCTCTATGATTATCTCTTCGCCCGTGAAATTCGATAGATTATAGTCTGGCTCGCCCAGATACACGCTCGCGTTTTCGTGCGCGAGTATCGGCGCGCCCAAAGCCCGCGAGAGCTCGCTAGCTGCGCCAATGTGATCGAAATGTCCGTGCGTGAGCAGGATTTTTTCGATTTTGAAATTTCTCTCTTTTATAATCCCCAAAAGCTTGTCCGCTTGCGCCCCAGGGTCGATTACAAACCCTGCCCCACTCGCCTCGTCGATAAAAAAATAGCAATTCTCGCTGATATAACCTACCACTTCCACGCATAAAACCATGTTTTCTCCTTGAATTTCTTCAAATTTTACGCTCTTAAATTTAACCAGCCATTAAATTTAGCCAAAAATTATCCTTGATTTACCAAAACGCAGTAAAATACGCACTTTTGCAAAATTTTTCAAAGGAGAGCTTATGAAAAAGCTTTTGGCCGAGTTTCTTGGCACATTTTGGCTAGTATTTGGCGGTTGCGGAAGCGCGATTTTCGCTGCATACAATATCGGATTTGTCGGCGTTTCAATCGCCTTTGGTTTGACCGTGCTAAGCGGTGCTTACGCATTTGGACACATTAGTGGCGGACATTTTAACCCAGCAGTTTCAGTGGGCTTGCTATGTGGCGGCAGATTTAAAGCTAGCGAGTTAGCAGGCTATGTCATCGCGCAAGTGCTAGGCGCGATAGCAGCAGGAGCCGCACTATATCTAATCGCAAGTGGAAAGGCTGGATTTGACATCAGCGCAGGATTTGCGACCAACGGATACGGCGAGCACTCACCAAACGGATATTCAATGCTAAGCGCGCTAATCGCAGAAATCGTGCTAACTGCGTTTTTCCTAATCGTCATCATGGGCGCGACAGATAGGCGCGCTCCAAGTGGCTTCGCACCGATTGCGATCGGTTTAGCCCTCACGCTAATCCACCTAATCTCAATTCCAGTTACAAACACCTCAGTAAATCCTGCCCGTTCAACTGGCGTGGCACTTTTCCAAGGTGGCTGGGCGCTTAGCGAGCTATGGCTGTTTTGGGTAGCGCCAATCATCGGTGGCGCAATCGGCGGAATTATCTACAAAACTTTTTTGGAAAAAGAGTAAAAATAAAAAAGAGAAATTTAGCATTTTTGCTAAATTTCTCTAAATTAAAATTCTAAAATTCAATTAAATTTTAAAATTTAAAACTTACCCCCATATTTCCTGAATATCCCTCTTCTTTGCCAACATAACCTTTTGCACTTATGTCAAATTTAAATGAATTTGTCTCATAAGTGTATCCGATTTCGCCTATTCCTGTGCTTCCTTTTAAGCTTGGACTTGCAATACTTGCAAAGCCAAATGTAGGTAGGCTTAGCTCGCCACTACTTTTAGCGTCAAATTCATATTGATAAGCAGCACCTACATAAAATGAATTTGTATCATTAAAGCGAATAGTATCTCTTAGACCTATTTGAGCTCTTTTTGATGTCACACTATCTAAACTCACATCTACACCTTTGATATTTAATTCACTACCCTCTGTATAAGAATAGATAAATCTTGAATAGATATCCAAATTATTCGAATCTGTTAAATCAAATATCTTTCCTACACCTATATGAGCACCATAATAAGTAGAACTTATATCAAATTCATCATATAGTGATTTTTCGTATTCGGTTTTTACGCTACCTACTCTAAAACTTCCGTCTATATAATAATTGCTCAAATTTTGATATTTAGCAAACACTCCACCACCGATAAGTTCAGTATCACCTTTGCCTACTAAACCATTATCTAGTTTGCTTTCATATTCACCTTTACCGTATTCGATAAATGCACCAGTTGTGAAATCACCACTTTGTAATCTATCTGTTGAGGCTATGCCAACATTGACATTAAATCCTTTTTGATCTACATGCGAACCTGTTTTATATCTCTTATCACTTCCATTTGCATACGCAAATACAACTGTATCGCTTGTATTGGTATTATCTAATGTAGTAGAAACGATATTGTTTAAATTTGACAAAAATAAATTTCCACTCTCATTTATAGCAATACTTTGAGATAATTTAGTCTCTAATAGAGTTTTTGAATTTTCATTTGCGCTTATAGAAGTTCTGCCACCTGTATTACTACCCGTGCTACTTCCACCGGTTGTTGAACCACCAGAACTACTTCCACCAGTTGAACCACCACCAGTTGAACCACCACCAGTTGAACCACCACCAGTTGAACCGCCACCAGTTGAACCGCCACCAGTTGAACCGCCAGAACCTGAACCGCTTGTATCTTCATCGCCTTTAAAAACTAAATCCAAATTCTTTTCATCACTTAGTTTTATATAGCCTTTTACATTTACTAAATTTGCTATATTTATATTTTTTACACCTGCTTGTTCTACACCGTCGGTTGTTTTATATTCGTCTTTGACATTTAGCGTTCCAGCTGTTTGAATAAGATGAATTTTACTATCAGCTGTTAAATTTGAAGCGTTTTGTAAGTAGGCATTTATGGTTGATTTAGATAAATCAGTTTCTCCTGTGTCATATAAATTCAAAGCTACACTATCATTTGTAACACTGCTTGGTAGGTAGAAATTTATAGTTTCAAAATTTTCTATATGTCTAGCTTGTAAATTCATAGCCGTAGGTGTTGAAGCAGTGCCTATGTTTAAAGTATTGCCGCTTAACATATCTTTTGAACTATCACCTGAGAAACCGCCATATAAGCTAACCGCAACTTTTAAATCGCCTTTTATAAAATTTATAGTATTGTTTGTAGCATTGCCATTTGTAGAGTATCCGCCGTAAATATCATTTCCCCTAAAAGAATTTACACTTATATTTATAGTGTTATTTGTGCTATCGTTATCGCCAAAACCACCATAAATTCTAGCATTGGTAGAAACATCATCAAAATTCATATTTATGGTATTGTTTGATTGTTCGGTCATTTCTCCATTATCAAAATCGCTTACGATATTAAGCGTTTTTATCCCCTCAGTCGTATTTCGTGTATATTCTGTTTTAGAGATGATATTATAAATTTGATCTGTATAGCTCCACCCGCTAGGTATAGGATTTCCTATAAATGTTAAATCCAGCGTTTTTTCATCACTTAAAACTATCTTTCCTGCGATATTTACTAAATTTGCTATATTTACATTAGTCAAAACTGCATTTGTCTTTGTTTCATCAAAGTTGATTATAGAACCTGCTGTTTTTATTAGATGAATTTTGCTATCTTTTGTTAAGCCCGTAGCGTCTTTTAACTGAGCATATATTCTTGTGTCTTTTAAATTTGTAGCACTTGTGCCTGTTAAATTTAAAGCCGTGTATCCGTCTGTAACGCTACTAGGTAGATAAAAGCCTATGTTTCTAAAACCCATTACATTGTTTGCTTTAAGACCGTCTGTTCCGCTTGTAATGTATAGATAATTTGTATTGCTTCCGCCCCTAATATCGCCTTTTATTTCTCCGCCTTCATAATATGTCTTTTCTCCTGAGTTATAAACACTTCCGTTTATAGTTCCGCCTGATATGCGTATAGTGTCTGACATGTTAGGAGATTCACCCGAGCTATAACGAGCAGCCCTAACATCGCCTTCAATAGTTCCGCCTGATATGGTTATAGTGTCTCCATTAGCAAAAGAACTATCGCCAAAACCGCCATAAACATCACCTTTTATAACTCCGCCCGAGATAGTTACTTTGTTACCACCGTGTCTATCGCCACTACCGCCATAAACTCTTCCTTCGATAGTCCCGCCTTTGATAATTACTTTGTTGTTAAAAGCTCGTGTATTAGTTCCTCTACTTCTTCCACCTGAAACATCTCCTTTGATAGTTCCTGCTTCGATAGTTACACTATTGTCTTCGGCATCATTTTCAAAAGCATACCCACCAATAACATCACTTGTTATTTCACCGCCTTTGATGGTTACACTATTTTTACTAGCATAAACACCACTACCACCATAAACATATCCGCCTATCTTACCGTCATATACAGTTACTTTATTCTCATAGGCAAATGAAAAAATACTTAGTCCACCTTCAACATCTCTTTTTACACTTCCGCCCCTAATAATCACTTCATTATTATATGGTATAAACTGCGGATCTTGACTATCATTTCTAGCGCCTATGATATTATCTACATTTCCGCTATTTAAATATACCTTATTTACACTAGAACTCTTTGGAGTAGCAGCATATACATACTCTCCATAAATATCACCAAAAGTTGCAGTGCCAAGATTAATATTTACAATAGTCTCGGAATTGAGACCCGCAAAGTAATCATCTCCAATATCATAGCGACAACCACCATAATACCCACAGTTTCTATCGTCTCCTGTGACAATGACTTTATTATTTACGCTATCATATCCTAGATTAAATTCATAACCAAGAGCCACATTTGGCACCACACCTGCAATCGCCATAGCCGTCATAAGGCTAAATTTTAGATGAGATTTCATCATAAACTCCCCAAAAAATGTGATGGTTTAGCATAATTATACGGGGGGGGTTAAAGTCGGCTGAAAAATAAATGAAATTTTAACAAAAAAATTAAAAATTGAGTAAATTTTGTAACCAAATTTAGAATTCTAAGCAGTCTTGGATAAAAAGTCGCTTGGAGGGGAATTCCATAGCGCAAAGGCGGGCGTTTTTGTAACCGCGCTTTTTAAAAACACAGCCCAAATCGATATTCGCGCTGTAATCATTGATAAATGGCTCATCTTGTGGCGTGTGGCCATAGACATTGAAAATGCCCGCATTATCAGTGTAATCGTCGCGCCCGCTCAACACATGCGCCTCGAAATCGTCCTTTACCGCCACGAAGTCGCGAAATTTCCACATATTTCCCACAGCCGAGTGCGACACCACGAGAGAGCGGGAATTTTCGTCGAAAATGTCGTATTGCAAAAACACGGGCAAGTTTTGTAAATACTCTAAATGCTCGTTTAAAAGCGCGCTAAATTCGGGCGCAAAATACGATTTCATCGTATCGCTGCCGCCACTTTTGGCAATCCAGTTAATATCATCACTTGCGCCAATTACGATTTCGCGGTCTCTCACGCACCTTTGCGCGCTGGATTTTGCTAGCAAAAATCTGCGCTCATGGTTTCCGCGCACGCAGTCATAACCGTGCGAGCGCACAAACTCGATGACTTTGGCGCTCTGAGGGCCACGATCGCACAAATCGCCCACGAAGCAAATTTTGCTATCAAATTTCGCTGGCAAACGCGCAATCAGCGCCATTAAGCTCTCATAGCAACCATGCACATCGCCGATAATGTAGATATTTTGCATAAATTTACCTTTGAATTTTTAAGGAATTATATTAGAATTTTTAAAATTTAAAATTTAAAAAAGGTCAAATTTAACCCAAATTTGGGTTAAATTTGAAATTTACGCTACCACATTTGGGAAGTCAAACACTACTTTTCCGCTTTTTATCGTTAGCACGCACGCACCTTTTAGCTCTTTGCCAAAAAGTGGCGAATTGCACGATTTTGACTTGTTGAGTTTCGCGTCGTAAGTGTATCTTAGCTCAGGGTCGATTATAGCGATATCAGCTAGCTTTCCGACAGCGATTTCGCCTTTGCCAAAGAGTTTTAAAATTTGGGCTGGATTATACGAGGTGAGAGCTACCATTTTTTCATAATCAATCACGCCATCATCAACTAATTTTAGCGTCAAAGGCACGAGTGTTTGAAGCCCTAAAATCCCAAACGGAGCCTTGTCAAATTCGACAAATTTATCGTCCCAGCTATGCGGTGCGTGATCTGTGGCGATGACATCTATTAGTCCGCTTTTTAACCCCGCTCGCATAGCCTCTACATCGGCATTTGTGCGAAGTGGCGGAGACATTTTGAAATTCGTATCATAGCCCATAAGCTCACTCTCATCATAAGTAAAATGGTGTGGCGTAACCTCGCAGGTTACATTAATGCCCTCTTTTTTGGCTTGATCGATGAGTTTTAGCGACCAGGCCGAGCTTACATGCGCCACATGCAGGTGTCCGCCCGTTTTTTTAGCAAGCAAGATATCGCGCGAAACCATAATCTCCTCTTTTTCGCTCGCCATGCCTTTAAGCCCTAAAATCGCGCTCACCCTGCCCTCGTTCATCACTCCACCATGGCAAAGCGAGCAATCCTCGCTGTGATTTATGACAAAAGAGCCAAAATGCGCCGAGTATTCGAGGGCTTGTCGCATGACCGAGCTATCTGTAACTGGAAGTCCATCATCGCTAAATGCCACGCACCCAGCCTCGATCATATCGCCCATTTCGACGATTTTCGCCCCTTTGCAATCCTGCGAAATCGCTCCGATTGGAAGCAGGTCGATTAGCCCCCTATCGCGCGCTTTTTTAATCATTGCCTTTGTGATTGCAGAATTATCATTTACCGGGTTTGTATTTGCCATAGGCATAGCGGTCGTTACGCCCCCTGCTACGGCTGTTTCGCTACCAGTGATGACATCATCTTTATACTCAAAGCCCGGATCTCTAAAATGCACATGCATATCAATTAGCCCCGGCATGACGAGCTTGCCAGTCGCGTCGATGACTTTATCTGCGCTTGGCTCGTCCTTACATAGGGCGCAAATTTTATCATCTTCGATTAAGACATTGATTTTCTCTGTTTTATTGTGATTAATAACGGTGCCATTTTTGATTAAAATTTTCATTACAAGCTCCTATTTAAATTTATCGTGTGAAGCACCGCCATACGCATGGCTGCACCGTTTTCGACCTGATCGAGAATGCAAGTAAATCGCGGATCGTCCGCGACATCTGAGTTAATCTCCACGCCACGATTTATCGGGCCTGGGTGCATGATAATCACACCCTCTTTGGCTACTTGCATACGCTTAGCAGTTAGTCCAAAAAATTTGCTATATTCTCTCACACTCGGGAAGCTTGGCTCGCCGTCCTGGCGCTCTAATTGAATTCTTAGCATTATTATCACATCTGCGCCCTCGATCGCTTCCTCGACGCTTTTGCAAATCCTGCACCCAAACGCCTCGCAGTCTCTTAGCATCATCGGAGGACCAAAGAGTCTGACATTTATGCTTAGTTTTTTCATCGCCCACGCATCAGATCTAGCCACACGAGAGCGGAAAATATCGCCGATGATAGCGACTTCTAATCCTTCAAATTTGCCTTTGGCTTCGTGGATTGTGAGCAAATCCAAAAGCGCTTGTGTCGGGTGCTCGTTTAGTCCATCTCCTGCATTTACAATCGAGGCGTCGCAGTTAGAGGCGATAAATTTCGCAGCACCGCTACTTGCGTGGCGCACGACAAAAATATCACTGCGCATGGCTTGCATATTTTTTATCGTATCGATTAGCGTTTCGCCCTTTTTGGTACTACTTGAACCTGCGCTGAAATTTATAGCGTCCGCGCCAAGGCGTTTGGCGGCGATTTCAAAGGAAATGCGCGTTCTAGTGGAGTTTTCGAAAAAAGCATTAATCACGGTTTTTCCACGCAAAGAGTCTGATTTTTTGATATCTGAGCGGTTTAGGGCTTTGAAATCCTTCGCCAAAGCGATGAAATCGTAAATATCGTCTGCGCTTAAATCTTGCGTGCTAAGCAGGTGCTTTAATTTATACATTTTGCCTCCTAAAATGGTTAAAATTTTCGCTGTATTTTACGCAAATTTGACTTAAATTTTTAAATCCTCGTCCTGCGAATTTTCATAATGTTTTTCAATTTTTTTGCCATTATTAATCATATCGCCAAAGATATTTAAAATCTGTCCAAAGCTCGAATTTGCGTCCTTTGCTAAATCCATTAAATCCTTTTCGATCCCGCCTAATGAACCGTTTAAATCGCGCACGATCTTCTCGCCTTTTTTGGCTAAATCTTCTAATTTATCCGCGTTTTTTTCGGCAAATTCGTTTAAAATTTTCGGTGCTTCCTTGCTTAATCTTTCCAAATTTTCGCCCAAAATTTTAGCCGTTGCGGCAAATTCATCAATCGTTTCGTTGATATCTTTTGAAATTTTGCCCTCAGGCTTTGGCACTAGCTCGATTTGAACCTTTGGTTTAGCGTTTTGGCTCAAATTTGCCTCTGACGCAGGCTCGCTTGAAGCAGTGCTTCCTGGCGCAGGTTTAATCGCGCTTTCGCTAGCCGATAAATTTTTATCCAAATTTATCTGTATTTTTGGCTCATTTTTCTCAACCATTTTTTGAGATTTTTTTTCGATCTCTTTCTCGATATCTAGGCCGTTTTGGCTAGATTTGTCGCTGTCGCTACACGCACTAAAAATAAGCGCGCAAGCAAGCAAAATTCCACATTTTTTCATACTCTCTCCTTAGTTTAAAAATAAATCACTTCTTAATTTCAAAAGCAAGCAAACTGCGATATTTGCGGCCTCTTCGCGGATATAGTTGCGATCTCCGTTTAGGTGAAATTTGCCGATTATCTGTCGCCCACCAAGCTCTTTTGCCCCGATAAAGACCGTTCCTACGGGCTTTTCATCGCTTCCGCCCCCAGGTCCAGCTATCCCGCTAATGGCTAGGGCAAAATTCGCCCCCGAACTCTCCAATGCCCCGCTAAGCATACCTGCGACGCATTGCTCGCTCACTGCACCGTAATCTTGTAAAACCTCATCGCTCACATCTAACCACGCGCGCTTTATCTCGTTTGCATAGCTTACCACCGAGCCATCAAAAATATCGCTCACACCGGCTATTTCGCCAAATTTAGCCGCCAAAAGTCCAGCCGTGCAACTCTCTGCAAATGTGATTTTCGCCCCGATTTCTCGCAATTTCTCCACGGCGTGAGAGATGAAATTTTTAGGTGCGATAAATGAGTTTGCGTAGTATTTGCTCACGCTATCTAAAAATTTATCCAGCGCGCCAAATTTCTGCTCGCTAGCGCGCACAAAGAGCAAAAACGAGCTGTATTCGCTAATGATAAATGAAATTTTATAGCTTAATGCTAGGCTTTCGAGTCTAGCTTTTGCGCTCGCATAGTCTGTGTCAAATAGATAAAATCCCTCGCCCTCGTTTAGGGGATCTTGCAAAATTTGGGGCAATTTTTGCAAAGGATCTGCTTTTAGCACATTTACAAGGCAACCCTTAATATCTAGCAAAAAACTATCCTTTACCACAAATTTAGCTGCTGAGGGGGCTAGCGTGCCACAATCTTTAAGCTCCAAAGTATCAAGCGTGAGCGTGGAGAGGATTTTCCCGGCGATTGCATAAGCCACTTTTGTCGCAAAAATCGTGATATAATCGTATTTACTAACCATTTTTTCTATCAAAAATGGCAAATTTTTATCGTTTTCATTTATAAATTTAATATCATCAATCACGCCGAAAACCTGCTCGTATTCGCGCAAAATATAGCTAAAAAATGGCGGATTATAGCGGATAGCTTCGCCGATGATTAAAATCACATTTTTCATAAATTTCGACCTTTAAATTTTTGCCATTATAGCATAAAAAATTCTTGCATTTTCAGTCCTTTTTAAAAGCCTTTTTGCTACACTTACCAAATTTTTTAAAACACAATTAAAGGTTTTTTATGGATTACAAAGAAACACTTTTTCTCCCTACTACGGACTTCCCTATGCGAGGCTCACTCCCAGCGAACGAACCAGCGCGATTTTCTAGCTGGTATAACGAGCGAGCAATTTATGAAAAAATGAAAGCCAAACGCAAAAACGCGGGCGTCAGCTTTAATATCCACGACGGCCCACCTTATGCCAACGGACACCTGCATATCGGCCATGCGCTGAATAAATTTTTAAAAGACATTATCACAAAAACCCACTATTTTTTCGGTGAAAATATCCGCTATGTCCCGGGCTGGGACTGCCACGGCTTGCCGATTGAGCAACAAGTAGAAATCAAAATGGGCGACGCGAAAAAATCAGCTACCAAGCACGAAATTCGTGAGCTTTGTCGCGCACACGCAAAAGAATTTATTGATATCCAAAGAGATGAATTTAAAAGCCTTGGCGTAATTGGGGATTGGGAAAATCCATATTTGACACTGAAATTTAACTTCGAAGCTGAAATTTACAAAACCCTTTGCAATATCGCTAAAAAGGGCATTTTAATCGAGCGCAGTAAGCCTGTGTTTTGGAGCTGGGCGGCAAAAAGCGCGCTAGCTGAGGCAGAGGTCGAGTATAAGGACAAAGAGGATTATTCGATTTATGTGGCTTTTGATTTGAGCGATGAAGCAAACGCCAAAATCGGTGCAAAAGGCGCAAAAGCCGTGATTTGGACGACTACGCCTTGGACACTTCCAGCAAACGGCGCAATCAGCCTAAATCCAAACGAAACCTATGTCCTAACAGCCGAAAATTTCATACTTGCAAAACCGCTTTTAGAAAATTTAATCGGCGCAGGTATCACAAATGGCGAAATTTTAAAAGAATTTAGCTCAAAAGAGCTAGAAAATTTATACGCAATCAACCCGCTAAATGATAGAAGCTCAAAATTTATCCTAGGCGAACATGTCTTAATGGACGGCGGAACAGGCTTAGTTCATACCGCCCCAGGACACGGCGAGGACGATTATTTCGTGGGCTTAAAATACGGCATAGAGGTGCTAATGCCAGTCGATGAGGCAGGGTGTTTTGATGAAACACTGCGCGCGAAGGGGCTATTTAGGGCTGGCGTCGTAGATGAAATGGTCGGCATGCACATTTTCAAAGCAAATGAAAAAATCGTCGAAATTCTTGGTGATGCAGTGGTGAAAGTCGGCAAATTTACCCACTCATACCCACATTGCTGGCGCACGCACAAACCAGTAATTTACCGCGCTACAAAGCAATGGTTCATCGCTATGGATAAAGAATTTAGCGGTGGAAAAACACTACGCCAGATTGCGCTTAGCGAAATCAAAAAAATCAAATTCTACCCAGCCACTGGCGAAAATCGCCTCACAGCGATGATTGAAAATCGCCCTGATTGGTGTATTTCAAGACAGAGAGATTGGGGTGTGCCGATTGCATTTTTTCGTGATAAAGCGACAAAAGAGCCGATTTTCGACGAAAAAATAATGGATCATTTATACGAAATTTTCAAAGCCAAAGGCGCAGATGCGTGGTGGGATAGCGAAATTTGCGATCTTTTACCACAAGGTTCTGGCTATAACCCTGAAAATTTAGAGAAAGTTACCGATATTTTAGATGTTTGGTTCGATAGTGGATCGACTTGGAACGCTGTGCTAAAAAGCGGCGAATACGACGCAGGCGCGTTTCCAGCCGATATGTATTTAGAGGGCTCAGACCAGCACAGAGGCTGGTTTCAAAGCTCGCTTTTGCTAAGTTGCGCTGTAAATGAGTTCGCTCCGTATAAAAGCGTCCTAACTCACGGCTTCACCGTCGATGAGAAGGGTCAAAAAATGAGCAAATCCGTGGGCAATATCGTCCTTCCACAAAAAGTCGCCAAAGAATACGGCGTAGAGATTATGAGATTATGGGTTGCGCTAAGTGATTACTCCACAGATTTGAAAATCAGCGAAAATATCCTAAAACAAGTCAGCGAGCAATACCGCAAAATTCGCAATACAATTCGCTTTTTGCTAGCAAATGTTAGCGACTTAGAAGAGCTTGAAACCTCAAATTTCACAACCCTTGATAAATGGATTTTAACCCGCGCAGTAAGGACTTTTGGCGCGGTCGAAGAGAGTTTTAGAGAGTATGATTTCTCAAAAGGATTTAACCAACTTCTAAATTTCCTAAGCGCAGATTTAAGCGGAATTTACCTTGATATCATCAAAGACCGCCTTTACTGCGACCATATCGACGAACCACGACGCAGAAGCGCGCAAAGTGCGCTAGTGCTAATCACCAGAGCGCTACTGCCTCTGATTGCGCCTACGCTAACTTACACAATCGATGAAGTAATGCAATACGCGCCAAGTATCGTTAAAAACGGCAAAGAAGACGCTTTTGATTTGGTTTATGCGCCGATTGAATTTAGCGATTTTGTCGAATATGATGAAATTTTAGAGCAATCAAGAGAGAAATTTTTCGAAATCATCGACGCACTCAAAAAAGATAAAATCATCAAATCAACCCTAGAACTCGCTTTGCAAACTAGCTCAAATGAAATTTTATCTTACGATATTTTGGGCGTGAGCGATTGGTTTATGGTAAGCGATGTAACCTCGCTAGATGGCAACAGCGACAATGCCTTGGCAGAATTTCGCATAGGTGATGAAATTTTCCGCCTTGTAAAATCTGATAAATTTAAATGCCCAAGGTGCTGGAAATTTAGCGCAAAAGAGCAAGACTGCCTATGCCCAAGGTGTGCAAAGGTGCTAAATGCTTAGTTCGCCTCAACATTTTAGTATAGTAGTTCTCACAATCGCGCTAATCTTTGTCTGCATAGGCGTGGGGATAAAATTTGTAATAAAATTTAAGGATAAAAAATGATAAGTTTAAAAGAGGCTTTGAAACTGAGCCCTAGCGAAATTTTGGCACTTCGCGCAGATTTAAAAAGCCAAATCATAGCCAATAAAAACCTTGGCGCGTATGTCGAACAACTCACGGGCGAGGAGCTAAACGAAAGTGGCGCAGGTGTGCCAATCGCGATTAAAGATAATATTCAAGTCAAAGGTTGGAGCGTAACGGCTGGATCAAAAATCCTGCAAGGCTACATTGCGCCTTATGACGCAACCGTAATCAAAAAGCTAAAAGAGGCAAATTTAGCTCCATTTGGTCGCACCAATATGGACGAATTTGCCATGGGAAGCACGACAGAGAGCTCGTATTATGGCAAAACTCTAAATCCGCTCGATCACACTCGCGTCCCAGGCGGAAGCAGTGGCGGAAGTGCTGCTGCTGTGGGAGCTGGTCTAGCAATCGCAGCCCTTGGTAGCGATACAGGTGGCTCTATCCGCCAGCCAGCAGCCTTTTGTGGTTGCGTGGGATTTAAGCCAAGCTATGGCAGGGTAAGCCGTTACGGCCTTGGGGCGTATTCATCTAGCCTAGATCAAATCGGACCAATCACAGGAAATGTCGAGGACGCGGCGATTTTATACGATATCATCGCTGGACATGATGAAATGGATAGCACAAGCTACGCTGGCGAGTTTATCAGCACGGCTGATAAATTAAATAGCGAGCGCAAACTTACAATCGCAGTCATCGAAAACTACCTAAACGAGGCTAACGATGAGATTAAAACTGCGCTAAATTTGGCAATCGAGAAGTTAAAAAGCTTCGGACACAAGATAATTTATAAAAATTTGCTAAATTCCAAATACGATATCGCCACATACTATATCATCGCCACAGCCGAAGCTAGCGCAAATTTAAGCAGATATGACGGCGTGCGATACGGAAACCGCGCAAAGGCGTCAAATTTAAACGAACTTTACGCAAACACCCGTGGCGAGGGATTTGGCGACGAGGTCAAACGCAGAATGCTTCTAGGAACATTTGTGCTAAGTAGCGGTTACTACGACGCTTACTACATAAAAGCGCAAAAAGCCAGAGCCTTTATCAAGGCTGAATATGAGGAAATTTTAAAAGAGGCTGATTTGATTTTTATGCCGATTGCGCCTGATGTGGCGTATAAATTTGGCGAGTTAAACGACCCGCTAAAAGCTTATCTTAGCGATATTTACACAATCGGCGTAAATTTAGCAGGACTTCCAGCGATTTCCGTGCCAGTAGCTAGAAATTCACAAAATTTAAATATCAGCGCACAGCTAATAGGACGCGCTTATGACGAACAAACGGTGCTTGATGGCGGGTTAAATTTAGAAACAATCGTAAGGGGTTAAGATGAAAATTTTGAAAAAAGCTTTGACATTTGAAGATGTTTTATTGGTGCCACAATACTCTGAAATTTTACCAAAAGATGTAGATTTAAAGACAAAATTTACCAAAAATATCACTCTAAATACGCCACTTGTGAGTGCTGCTATGGATACGGTTACCGAGTATCGCACAGCTATCATGATGGCTCGCCTTGGAGGGATTGGCGTAATCCACAAAAACATGGATATCGAAAGCCAAGCCAAAATGGTTAAAAGAGTGAAAAAAAGCGAGAGTGGCGTCATCATCGATCCGATTTTTATCAAAGCCACAGCCAGCGTGCAAGATGCGCTAAATTTGATGGCTGAATACCACATTAGCGGAATTCCAGTCGTCGATGACGAGCATAAATTAATCGGAATTTTAACTAACCGTGATTTGAGATTTGAAAGCGATACCTCAGCGCGCGTTGGCGATAAAATGACTAAAATGCCACTAATCACGCTCAAAAAGGGCTCGACGCTAGATGACGCTGAGAAAGTTTTCCGCAGCACCAAGGTAGAAAAGCTTCCGATTGTTGATGAAAACAACCATTTAGAGGGATTAGTTACCATTAAAGATATCAAAAAACGCATCGAATACCCTCTTGCAAACAAAGACGCTTATGGCAGACTTCGCGTAGCAGCCGCCATTGGCGTAGGTCAGATTGATCGCGCAAAAGCCCTTGTCGAAGCAGGCGTAGATGCGATTGTAATGGATTCTGCTCACGGACATACCAAAGGTATCATAAACACCCTAAAAGAGCTTAAAAAACAGCTAAATGTCGATGTCGTAGTAGGAAATGTCGCGAACCCAGAGGCTATCAAAGATATCGCCGAAGCTGGCGCAGACGCGATAAAAGTCGGTATCGGACCGGGCTCAATCTGCACCACTAGAATCGTCGCAGGTGTGGGCGTGCCACAATTTACCGCAATTGTAGATTGCGCAAACGAAGCGGCTAAATTTGGCGTTCCAATCATCGCAGACGGCGGTATCAAATACTCAGGCGATATCGCAAAAGCCCTAGCAGCGGGAGCTAGCTCAGTTATGATGGGAAGCATTTTGGCAGGTTGTTATGAGACCCCTGGCGAGTTAATCACCTTTCAAGGTCGCCAGTATAAGACATACCGTGGCATGGGCTCAATCGGCGCAATGCAAAAAGGAAGCTCAGATCGCTACTTCCAAGAGGGCACTGCCAAAGAAAAACTAGTCCCAGAAGGAATCGAGGGTCGTGTGCCTTATGCTGGACTTCTTAAAGATGTAATCTTCCAATTAGTCGGTGGTTTGCGTAGTGCTATGGGATATTGCGGAAGCAAGGATATCCCTACCTTGCAAGAAAAAGCCGAATTTGTCGAAATCACAAGCGCAGGACTTAAAGAGAGCCATGTCCATGATGTCATCATCACGCAAGAAGCGCCAAACTACCGAGTTAATCAGTGAAAATCCAAACCAAAACCCACTATTTTGACGAACCGCTCTATTTAGAGAGCGGTCGTGTTTTTTCTAAATTTCACCTAGCTTACGAAACTTACGGCGAGCTAAATTCTGATAAATCAAATGTCATTGTCATCACACACGCTCTAACCGGTAGCACACACGCTGCTGGCAGATATGAGGGCGAGAGCAAGGCTGGCTGGTGGGACAGCCTAATCGGCGATGGCAAGGCAGTGGATACGAGCAAATTTTTCGTCATCTGCATAAATATCCTCTCATCGCCCTTTGGCTCGACCTGCCCGCTAGATATCGATGATAGCACCGGCAAGGAGTATCGCACACGCTTTCCCGTGCTTGTAATCTCAGATGTCGTAAAGGCGCAGGTTAGATTGCTAAGCGAGCTTGGGATTTCGCGGGTAAAAGCCGTAATCGGCGGGAGTTTAGGCGGTATGCAGGCTCTGTGCTACGCAATCGAATACCCAAATTTCGCCGAAAATATTTTCGCACTAGCTACCACTTATGCGACGCAACCTTGGGCGATAGCATTTAATAAAATCGCAATCAGCGCGATTAAGAGCGATCCAAATTTCAAAGGTGGGTATTACGACAAAGATGAAATCGCCAAATCAGGCCTAAATGGCATGGCAGTAGGTCGCATGGCTGGGCATATTAGCTTTTTAAGCCCTGCTTCGATGAACGAAAAATTTGGGCGAAATTATGTAGAAACCGACGGACTTTACGAGCTTGACGGCAGATTTCAAGTAGATCGCTACCTAGACTACAATGGGGTAAATTTCTCTCATCGCTTCGATCCGCTATGCTACCTTTATATCGCAAAAATGATGAATCTTTTCGATTGCACTAGGCATTATGGTTCGCTAAAAAACGCTATGGCGCAAATCCGCGCGAAACTATTTTTGATTTCGTTTTCTGGCGATATTTTGTTTCCGCCAAATTTAATGGAGGAAATGTATAAATGTATGATTGATCTTGGCGCAAAAGAGCGCGTGTTTTACACGCAAATCGACAGCGATTACGGACACGACGCATTTTTGGTCGAGGTGGAAAAATTTGACTATATCATTAAAAGGGTTTTAGATGCAAGATAATTTCGAAGAAAAAATGAAAAAAATAGGCGAGCTATTAGAGAGCTTAAACGACAAAGACATCACGCTAGATCGCTCCGTAGAGCTGTATAAAAGCGGAATTTGCCTGCTAAAAGAGGCGAAGGAAATTTTAGAAAACGCCAAGCTTGAAATCACGCAAATAAACGAAGGTGCGCAAAATGATTAAAATCTGCGCTCTGCAACTCGCCACGCTTTCGATGAGCGAAAATCGCATTGATTATTATATGAAAATAGCCCACGACAATGGCGCAAAAATCGTGGTTTTGGGCGAATACACGCTCAATTCGTTTTTTACCGAGCTAAAACACATGCCAAGCTCAATCACGCAAAAACAAAGCGAACACAAAATGGAGCTAATGCAAAATTTGGCTAAAAAATACGATTTACACATCATCGCGCCCATAATCCGCCAAAGCAATAGCGAGGCTGGCGAAATCGCATGGATCAAATCCTGCGCGCATTTTAGCCCCTCTGGCGTGAAATTTTACGATCAAACTATGCTGATAAACTACTCGCACTGGAACGAAGATGAGTTTTTCCTAAACGCCAAAATTCACGAAAGCGGCAAATTTGAGCCACTGATTTTTGAGGTCGAGGGTGTGAAATTTGGCGTTTGTTTTGGGTTTGAAGCGCATTTTGATATGGTGTGGCAGCGCTTCGACCACGAAAGCGTAGATTGCGCGCTAATCCCCACAGCTTCGACATTTGAGTCAAATTTGCGCTGGGCAGAACTGCTTAAAATGCGAGCCTTCACGCACTCGGCGTATATCGTGCGCACAAACCGCATAGGCGAGGCGAAATTCGGCGATATGGACTTTAAATTTTATGGCGGCAGTTTCCTAGCGAATCCTTACGGCGAGATTATCAACGAATTGCGTGACGAAGAGGGCGCGCTAATGTGCGAAATAGACCCAGCAATCGTGCGCGAAGCTACGGAATTTTGGGGCTTTAAGGCAAATTTAGAAAACAAAGGCTTTGCGTGAAATTTTTCCACAGACAAATCCAGCTTTGGGGCGAGGATACCCAAAACTCCCTAGCGCAAAAATCCGTCCTAATCATCGGCTCTGGCGGGCTTGGAAGCTCATTTGCGTATGCACTAGGAGCCAGCGGGATCGGGCGGATTGACATTGTCGATTTCGACACAGTGTCGCTTCATAATATCCACAGGCAAATTTTATTTTCGCTAAGCGATGAGGGACGATACAAGGCTGATATTTTCAAAGAGCGCGTCCAGGCTCGATACGATGGAGTGCGTGTGAATACGCACAAAATGAAAGCTGATGAATTTTTTGCGAATTGCGCGGATAAATTTGACCTGATTTTAGATGCGACTGACAATCTCGCCACTCGCGCGCAAATCGATGAGTTTGCCAAGCAAACTGCCACGCCATGGGTGTTTAGCTCGGTCGATAGCTTTCAGGTGCAGGTCTGCTTCGTAAGCGAGGCGAATTTCAAATTTTTCCCAAATTTGGGCGCCACGCCAGCTGGAATTGCTGCGCCAATTGTGATGTTTGCAGCGAGTTTTGCGGCAAATTTAGCACTTCGTTATTTAGCAAATTTGGAAGTTAAAAAAGATACGCTTTATTACTTAAATTTTTTCTCGGGCGAATTTGAAACCAAAAAAATCGCTCTTGTTTAAGGCAAAAAATGGTTATACTCATAACGGGCGCTTCGCATACGGGAAAAACGCTTTTGGCACAAAGATTGTTAGAAAAGTATAAATTTCCGTATTTTTCAATCGACCACCTAAAAATGGGGCTAATTCGCTCAAAAAATACAAATCTTACCCCAAATGACGATGAAGCACTAACGCCATATCTGTGGCAAATCGTGCGTGAAATAATCAAAACTGCGATTGAAAACGGGCAAAATTTAATCATCGAAGGTTGTTATGTGCCGTTTTCTTGGCGGAGCGATTTTAGTGAAAAATATTTGTGCCAAATTCGTTTTATAGCCCTAGCGATGAGCGATAAATTTATCGATGAAAATTTTGATAAAATCAAAAAACATAGCTGTGATATAGAAAATAGGCTTGATGATACAACCTGCACAAAAGAAAATTTAAAAGCGGATAATCAAAATTTTATAAAGGGCTTTTTAAACAACGGCGAGAAAATCGTTTTGATTGATGATGATTATGAAAAAACTATAAGTAAGCTTTAAATTTAAAATTTAGGCTAAATTTGAAGCCTAAATTTCATTTATTATACGGATTTCTAACTCATACCAGCCATATTCATCATTATCAAATTTGCTTGTGAAAAGTGGCCTGAATTTCAAATCGCTTCTGAAATTTTGCCCGTTTTTGAGCGAATTTGAGCGGAAAAACAGAAATAAATTTACGCTTTTAGCGATTTCATTTAGTAAATTTTGCCCGCCTTCAATCATCACTAAGCCCGAATTTAAGGCACTTTGCAAATCATTTGTGATTTGAGCGGAGCGACCCGCAACGCCAAAAAGCGGGATAGTTTTGTCAAATTCGCTTTGCCTAGAATAGATAAAAATATCTGGATTTTTTCCGTTCGCAATCAGCCTAGTATCGAGCTTCGGGCGATCTGTGCGCACAGTGTTTCCGCCTATAAGCAAAGCGTCGCAAACGCTTCTTAAATAGTGCGAAAATGTGCGAGATTTTAAATTTGAAATTTCGCCCGTAATCACGCCGTTTGCAGAAAATGCGAGTTTAAAAAAGCTAAAATTTCCGCCATTTTGCCACTGCAAAAACGGCTTTAAAAGCGCGCCACACTCGTTTTTCAAAACGCCAAATTCCACTTCTACGCCACTTTGCGCTAAGATTTCGCCGCCGCCACTAGCTTTTTCGCTTAAATCCGCCACGCCGATTACGACTTTTTTAAAGCCCAAATTTTTAAGCAAATTCGCGCACGATGGCGTTTTGCCGATATGGGCGCAGGGTTCAAGCGTAACAAAAGCGGTTGCATTTTTAAGTAAATTGCCATGATTTTGCGTGATAAATTCATAAACGAAATTTGCGTTTAGATTTTTGAACTCTAAAATTTGATTTGCAAAGTGCGATTTTGCGGATACAGCGTCTGAATTTTCAAAAAAATCGCCGTAGATTAAATTTTGCGGATTTTTGCAAATTTCACTCAAATTCACGCCAAATTCGCTTTCATAAATTTGCAAAAATTTATTTAAAAATTCATCGCTTATCTCGCAAAGTGCCACAAAAATCGCATTTGCTTCGGCGTGTAAGAGTCCAGCTTTTTTATGAGAATTTATACTTAAAATTTTGCCGTGCGTATCAGCGACCACGCAGCCCACAGCAGGATTTGGAAAGGTTAAAATTTGATACCGCCACGCTTCCTGCAATGCTAAATTCATATAAAATTTATCAGTCATTTTTCACCGCCAAAATCTTTTCGATTTGTTCTTTCATAGAATTTTCATCTAAAAATTTACCATTTTTATCAAAAAATTTAAAAAATAAAATTTGCAATTTATATTTGCAATCATCAGCCTTATAGGTGTAGTTTGAATTTTCTTTTTTTCCTATTTTCGGATAAATCAAAAAATTTCTTTCACTATTAAATTTTTTTGCATAGGCAAATATTTGATATAAATCGCCTTGTGAAATATCGTTTTTAAAGTCATTTATGATTTTCCATTTTGTATCTATGATGATATTTTTATCTTTTTCGGTTTTGTCTTTTTCAGCCACAATATCTGGTCGCATTTGAAATAGATTTTTTTCGTTTTCATCTTTTAAAAGATATTTTTGGCAACTTTGCAATCGTATCCGCCACTCATCAGTGCTAAATTTTTTAAAACAATGCCCCACAAAGCTTTCAAAAAGTAAATTCATATCAAAAAGCAGGGCAAAAGCTCTATCGCTTCCGCTATACTGCGTAAAACTTTCGTTTTTTAGGAAAATTTTGCACCACGCAAGGGCGGTTTCATATCTGCTAAAATGGCGTGAGCTTTGGCATTTTGCGAAATCCGCACTCAAATTTTTACTCTCCAAAATATCAGAAAAAATAAATTTCGCCCTTATAATTCTTGATTTTGTTTTCATGCCAAAATCAAGCCCAAAAAGCAAATTTAACGCACTTACGATAATGCGATTTTCAGGTATATTTGCTATAAATTCATCGGCGTTTGTATAAAATCTCTCTTTGTGGATTAAATTTGCCTTTAAATGCTCGTTAAAAAGTAATTTTCCTTTTAAAAAGTGCCTGTTTTGGCTAATTTCGACATAGTTGTTTTTGATACCACTTTTTATGATTATATCAAGTTCATCTAAGAACATAATTGCAAAAATTTCTAAAAGCGGTAGATTTTTGGCTTTTAAATTTGCCATTTGGGTTTGCTTGAAAGGCGATTTTTTGAGCGTTTTTAACATTTTTATAAGCAAATCTTGGGATTTTTTGCCGTCAAATTCATCATCTTTTTCAAAAATCTTTGGCAAAATTTCCACCACAAAACCACTTTTTGTTTGGATTATGCCGACGAAATTTTTAGCTTTTAGCGTGTGAGAATTTACAAATCCGATAAATTTATCGTTTCCCTCTCCATGAGCGAAATCCATAAGTTCATCAAAAACTTTTTGCCCGATTTTATCTTTGTCAATCCTGCCCCACTCGGCAATTTGCAAACTATTCATAAATTTTTACAAAATCTTTGTCGCTTAAATTTTCAAATTCACAAATTTCATAAATCTTTTTATCATCATCGATAAAATCAAAGTTTGAGCTAAATTTAGGCTTTTGCAGCTTTTGTGTAATCATACCGTTGTCATTTAATACTGCTCGAATTTTTTCATAATCATCATAAAAATATTCTTGCAAAAGCGGGATAATTTTATTTTTGAAAACCTGCTTTAAATCATCTAAATTTTTAACGCTCATAAAATCAGCATGACCGATTGTATGCTCTCTATCGAGCAAAAATTCTATTCTTTCATTTATTGCGTTTAAAAGCTCTTTTAAATTTACGCCGTCAATTTCTTTCAAAATTTCAGCTTTTGGCATCATCTCCACAAATTCAAATCGTCTTCTAAGCGCAGTATCAAGCAAGGCGATAGAGCGGTTGGCTGTATTCATAGTGCCGATTATATAAAGATTTTTTGGCACTCCAAAACCTTTGCCGTTATCAAATTTTTTGCCACTATACGGCAACGCAACCCTTAATTCTTCGGGATTTTTTATGCGTTTGCTTTCTTCTATCAGCGTAATCAACTCGCCAAAAATCTTTGAAATATTCCCACGATTGATTTCATCTATGATTAAAATATATGGCTCTTGTTTTATATTTTGTGGTTCTTGTTTAATTCTTTGTTTTACAGCTTCGATAATTAAATCTTTATTTGTTTTTACTCTTTGAAATGTAGGTCTATTAAAATTAATTTTATCAAATTTTATGTAATTATTCGCATCTTTTGCATACCAAAGCCACTTAATTTTTCTATAAATTTTTTCCTTTTCTTCTTTTATAATATTTTCTATAATGCCAAATGCTCGTATTCTTTTACTTCTATCATCAGTAGCAGTTGGGATAATTATATAATGTCCATTTTGAGCCAAATTTTTAAGTTCATCATAGCCATAATCCTTGAAAGTATAAACATACTTATTTTCTATACACTCGTCAAAATAATCATTTTCTTTTTTGCCGCTAGGGAGTGTATAAAGTCTCCATAAGGTTTTTTCTTTATCTAAATTTTGAATAGAATTTGCTTTTTCGCAAATTTCTTTAAAAATTCCGTCTTTTATCTCGTATTTTAATTCGCTATTATCATCAAATACAGGCTTTATACCCTCGACGAACTCCTCATAGCCGTAACTTTGATGAAAGGTTATAAACTCGATTTGCCCGTTTTGTTTCAAATCATCAAATCGTTTTTTTAAGGTATCATACATTTCTTTGTCGATATTTTTGTATTCCTCATCGTCAATAATTTCCATTGCTTTGACAATGGTGTTATAAGTCTTACCCGTTCCCGGCGGTCCATAGAGAATTTGATTTAAAGGGAATTTCATTTCATTATCCTTGCTTTGAGTTCTATTTGAATTTTGAGAATTTGAAATTTGCGAATTTTCATTAGTCAGTGGCTTAAAATCATCAACCTTAAATTCATTAAATATATTGATTAAATTTTCTAATTCCGTGATTATATCTTCAAAATTATTTGATATATTATTAAAAGTTTTTTTATTCCAATTTATATTTCTATCTTTGTAAGACTCATACTCATATCGTTGATTTAATGAATTATAAACTTTGCATTTTATATAATCATCTGTATCCATCGAAGCACCAATTCTAGTATAAAAAATTTTCTTTTCCCAATCATAGTTTAAAATGACATAAATTCCGTGTTTAAGAGTAAATTTATTGGTGTTAACTAAACCTTCTTTTAAAATATCTTTTCTACAAATAGCTATTGCTGGGTTATAAGCCAATATATTTTGTCCGACAGACAATATTGTCGAATACTCTTTATTTAAATAGCCTTTTAAACACTTTGAAATTTTATCCTGTAAATCTTTTACATCAAACCCTTTTGTGCTTTTATTATTGTTTAAAGAACTATTTATTCTATTTAAAAATTCGCTTATAGCAGACTTTATAACTTCTCTTTGTTCTTGCGTAAAATTCATTTTTTCTCCCTTTGTACTTTGATATATTCACAATACTCGGCAAAATTTACAAATGAACTTTGTATTAAAGCGACTTTTTCTTCATCAAATTTGGCCTTTTTATCGGAAATTTTACAAAAACACAAATTTTCGCTTCGTATATCAAAATATCTTTTTGCATTTTCAAATTTCCCGCCATTTCGCTTTAAAAATTCATATAAATCTACTTTGTTTTTCAAATCTTTCAAATCGCAGTTTAAATTTTTTGGAAAATCCTTAGCAAAAGGGTTAAAATTTGCCGATAAAAATGTCTCAAATTTTTCAAATGTAAGAAAAATATTGTTAAATTTGCCAAATTGTTGCATTTTATGTATCAAATTCGCCAAATTCGATAACTCGGTCGTATCCTGCGAAGCTCTATCTAAATCAGTCACTATCAAAACAGGGATTTGGGTTCCTCTGAATTGAGCTAATTTTTTATAAATTTCTTTATATCCGCCGCCTTTGACATTTTCTATCTTAAAGCAAAATTCATCGCCAAGCAAATCGCTTTTTAAGCCGTTTATATAGTTTTCTTCACTAAAACCCTCGACAATAACGCGTATGGTAATTTTCGGGCGTATTTTACTCATAATCGCCCCGTAAATAGTTTAAATATGCTTTTCTTTTATCATTTCGCAGCTCAAATTCATCTAGGCATTTTATCGTTGTTTTGCAATCTTGTTTGCCGACAATGTAAATTTGTGTCGGACTTAGCATATCTGTATCAAAAATCAAAGGATTATGTGAAGTTACGATAAACTGAGCTTTGGTGTTTATACTCGAATTTATAAAGCCGTTTAGTAGCCTAATCAGCGAAGTCGTGCTTATAGAGCTATCGAGTTCGTCGATAAGCATAATGGAATTAAAATCTAATTCTAAATTTGCTAAAAATACATTGATTATACTAAATATTTTTTTAATTCCGCTGCTTTCCATATCTAAAATAAAAAATCGTGAATTCCTTATAATTCTAAGAACATAATTATTCTCATCTAACGAAACAAAATCATAATCGTCTATGCTGTTATCCAAAATTTTAACTATCTCTAAAACTTCATCTTTATGTTTTTCAATATATTCTTTTTTATTTTTTTCAAAAGTTATTCGTTGGACTTTTGAAATAATTTCAAAAGTATTTATCATTTCAGAAAAAGCCACAAACAAAACTTCTTTAATCAAATTATCTATATCTTCTATTTGGTTATCCCGAAGCTTGTATAAAATCGTATCTTTTGAGACAACCGAAAAAATCGTTTCAAAGTCTTTTTTACTTTCAAATTTTAATTTATCATTTTTGAATTCATAAATTTGTTTGTTATCTTTGCATAATTTTTCATATATTAATTTTTCAGAAGAAAATTCCAAAATATAAGAATATGTAGCTTTATTTATCACAAATTCTAATTCATATTTTTCGGTTAATTCGCTTTTATTTTTGATTGAATTTAATCCAAATTTCATAATATTACAAATTCTATTTACTGCTTTAAGAATATTTGTCTTACCTGTTGCATTGCCACCAAATAATACTACACTTTTTGCAATTCTATTTTCAAAAAAATTATCTTCGTATTTTGTGTTTTTTATGCGTCTATTTTCAGGTGCCATAAAATTTATTGATATAGGGTCGATAATAGAAGTAAAACCGCTAACTTTGAAACTTTTTAACATTATTAAAGCCTTGAAAATAAAAAATTTGAAAGTTATTATAGCATAATATAAACGAAAAATTCGTTTATATTATATAAAATTTACAAATTCTACCACTCAATATAAGTTTTCGCCTTTTTTATATCGCTAAATTTAATGCAAATTTCGCCGTCAGTAGTATCTAAGTATAAATTTTCATCTTCGAATTTAAGAATTTTTCCGCAAATTTTATCTTTTTCGCTCGTGGTTATTTTAACTAACTCGCCCACGCTTTTGCTAAAATGCTCCATTTTGCTTAGTTTTCTCTCCAACCCAGGACTCGATACTTCTAAAAAATACTCGCCCGAAACAGGCGGTTCGACATCGAAAATCGGAGATAAAATGCGACTTAGTCTTTCGCAGTCTTCTAAGCTCACGCCACCAGTTTTAGTTACAAAAACTCTATAAATCGTTTTGCCGTTTTCGCTAGCTGTTTCGCAATCGTAAAATTCCAGCCCACACTCGCTGGCAAGGGCATTTAAATCAACCATTTTTATTTAAATCCTTACTAATTTTTTCAAACAAATCGTCCATTTTGTTTTGGTATTCGAGCCTATCGTCGAATTTAAAGTGAAGTGCCGGTGAGCGAAACCAGCCCTCGGCTTCCATGCAGTGGTTTTGGATAAAACGGCTTACTTTTTTAAGTTTTGCCAAGATTAGCTCTTGCTCCCTTTCGTCTAAGCCCATTTTATCGAGATATACAAAGGCATCATAGCGTCCTCTTTTGCACTCAACATCGGTTACGCAAAGCCCGTGCAAAAACTCATCATCAAGCTGCGATAAAGCCTGTGGAATCAGCTCTTTTAGGACACTTGCGGTTCGTAGTCGTCTAACTTCGTGAGCGTTCATAAATCACCTTTATAGCGTGGCTTGTTCTTCTTTTTCTTTGTAGCTTTCAATGAAATCGCCAACACGCATATCATTGTAGCCGTCTATGCCGACACCGCACTCGAAGCCTTTTTGCACCTCTTTTGCGTCATCTTTAAAGCGTTTTAGCGAGCTGATATTTCCTTCAAAAACCACCACGCCGTCGCGGATAACGCGAATTTTAGCTCCCCTTTGGATACTACCTTCTGTAACCATACAACCTGCAATCTGTCCGATTTTTGGCACATTGATGACTTGGCGAATTTCAGCTTGGCCAAGGTCTTCTTCTCTGATAATCGGGCTCATTAATCCGCCCAAAATCGCCTTAACATCGTCAAGTAAGTTATAAATGACATTGTAAGTTTTTATCTCTACACCGCGTTCTTTGGCTTTTTCTTTGACTTCGCCTGTCGGGCGGATATTAAAGCCCAAAATCACGCAGTTTTCACTCGCACTTGCCAAACCCACATCGTTTTGCGTGATACCGCCAACGCCTGAGTGTATAATATTTACCTTAACTTCGTCGTTGCGAAGTTTTTCTAAACTTGCCTTAATGGCTTCAAGAGAGCCCACCACATCGGCTTTTACGATAACAGGAAGCGATTTTAACTCGCCTTCTGCGATTTTTGCACTTAGCTCGTCGATTGTAACCTTTGTCGATTTTGATAGCTCTTTTTGGCGTTGGTGCTCGTAAATTCGGCTCGCATACTCTCTTGCTTCTTTATCGCTTCCAACGCCAATTAGCGTTTCTCCGGCTTCCGGAACTTCGCTAAGACCGATGATGACACCACACTCACCAGGAGCAATCGAGCTTAGCTTTTTGCCTTTATCATCATTTAGAGCCCTAACCTTTCCATACGCCACACCGGCTACAACTGTGTCGCCGACTTTTAGTGTGCCATTTTGGACAATGACGGTAGCGACAGGACCACGACCCTTTTGAAGCGAACTTTCTATAATGGTTGCTTTTGCTTGGCGAGTTTTGTCAGCTTTTAATTCAAGCAAATCGGCTTGAAGCAAGACGATTTCAAGTAAATCTTCAATTCCCATGCCAGTCTTTGCTGAAATCGGCACAAATTCATAGCTTCCGCCCCACTCGGTAGGCATTATATCAAGCTCAGATAGACCTGTTTTTACCAAATCAGGATTTGCGTTTTCTTTATCCATTTTATTGATAGCGATGATTATCGGCACACCGGCAGCTTTCGCATGATTTACGGCTTCTTTTGTTTGCGGTTTTACGCCGTCATCTGCCGCAACCACGATAATAACAATGTCGGTAACTTCGGCACCGCGCGCGCGCATAGATGTAAATGCTTCGTGTCCCGGGGTATCGATAAATGTGATATTTCGTCCGTTTTTCTCGACCATATACGCACCCACATGTTGAGTGATACCACCTGCTTCGCCACTTACGACGCGCGAATTTCTAATGAAATCAAGCAAACTAGTTTTTCCATGATCGACATGCCCCATAATGGTAATCACAGGCGCTCTTGTGGTTAAATTTTCTTCAACTACTTCATCTTCGTAAGCCTTGACATAGTCGAATTCTTCGGCTTCATTTACGATATTTACCTCAATGCCAAATTCTTCTGCCAAAATTTCAATTGCATCTTCGTCCAAAAAGTCATTTTTAGTCGTCATCATGCCAAGCAAAAATAGTTTTGAGATGATTTCGCTAGGTTGTTTTCTGATTTTTTCGGCAAATTCATAAACGCGAATTTCTTTTGGGATATTTACAGAAGTTACACTTTGTTCGTCGTCTTTTTTGACGACTTTTTTATGTTTTTTGCGACTTCCACGGCTAATGCCCGTATCGTTCCCGTAAAACTGCGTTTGAGAACCTTTGTAGATATTTGGTTGATTTTTGGTTTTTGTTTTGTTTTCGACTTGAATAGGCTTAACTGTAAGATCAGGCAAAACTACCATATCTTCATCATCATCGATGACAATGTCGGCTAGTTCGTGGTCGCTAACCAAATCGATTTTTTGGGTATCTTCTTTTTTAGAAACGGCGATTTTTTTCTTTTCGGCTTTTTTCTTTTTCAAATTTAACTCAGCGTTTGAGAAAATCGCCTCCAAGCTAGCGCTTACCTTTTCGCGGCTTTCGCTTGGTTTTTCTATCTTTGGTGCTTCGGTGTCTTTTTTCTTTTTGACTATCACCAAACCACGGCGCTTTTGCAAACTCTCGCTAGCTAGGCTCTCGCCACTATTTATTTGAGGGGTTTGCGCTTCGGGCTTGGATTTTGGCTCGGTTTTAACTTCGGCTTTTGCTTCGATTTTCGTTTCGCTTTTTGGTTGAGAGTGCGGCTTTTCCTCTTTTGGCTCAGGTTTTGGCTCAGACTTTGGCTCTTTGCTTTGAGAATTTTCAGCCTTTGGCTCTGTTTTTTTGCTCTGAGTTTTTTTAGGCTCATCTTTTTTGGTTTCGCTCTGCTTTTTTGGCTTCGCAGGAGCTTTTTTAGCACTGGATTTTGGCTTTAAAGACTCTGGCAAAATTCCTGTTTGAATATACTCATATATAGCCGCTGCTTCTTCGTTGCTTACCTTGTTTGACGCGGTTTTGACCTTAGTATAGCCCATTTCTTGCGCTTTTTCGATGATGTCTTTGCTTGCATATCCAAGCTCAGCCGCGATGTCACTGATTTTAACTCCCTCAGCCATTTAAAACCCTCTCCTTAATAATCTCAAAATTTTCATATTTTCTAAATTTTGATAAATATTTAATAATTTTTTCTTTTTGATTTATACATTGATTGCAAATATAAAATTGCCGTTTTGAATTTTCTTTTTTGAAATTTTGCACAAAGGCATTAAGCCCCGCCTTAGCAAATCTACCTCTACAAATAACGCACATTCTTATCGGTTTATTCATAAAATTATATCTTACTTTTTCTTAGCTAATATTAAAGCCGTTATTATCTATATTTAAAATTTCTACCTTGAAATTTTTAAATTTATCCGCTAGCGCATTTTTTATCTTTTGCGCGTCGCTAGCATGGGCTAAATTTAAAAATGTCGAGCCACTACCGCTGAGAGAACTCATAATCGCTCCATTTGCGTAAGCCACTTCACGCACGCTAAATAGCTCAGGTAGCGCGCTCATACGCACCTCCTCGTGCATTTTATCCACACAAGCAAGCCTTAGGCTATCATAATCTTTTTTCATAAAACACGCCGTCAAAAACGCAGCGTGCGAAAGGTTGCTCACGCAATCTTTGATAGTAAAACTCTTAGGCAATTTTCCGCGAGATTCGTTTGTAGGCATTGGCGTATCTGGAATAACGACGATAGCCTTGATATCAGCGTCGATCTCGCACTTTTGCGAATAGACATTTTTGCCAGAAGTTATGCTCGAAACAAACCCGCCATAAGTCGCCGGGGCGATATTGTCAGGGTGGTTTTCGTATTCTAGGGCAAGATTTAAAATTTTGCCCCTATCCACGCTAAATCCACGCATATAATACGCTGCCGCGATTGCTCCGACTATCACAGCCGACGAGCTTCCAAGACCGCGCGAAAATGGGATATTATTTTGAAATGAAATTTTGAAATTTTGGTTTGGATTTCCGCCTAGTTTGGTATAAATTTCGCGGAAAATGTTTAAAAACGCATTATTTTTTTTAAGCCACGCCTTTTCGCTTCCATATCCGTTTAATGAGATACAATGAAAGCTGTTTTCGCAAATCTCTACTTCGTTAAAAAGCTCTAAACTAAGTCCTAGTGCGTCGAAGCCTGGTCCCAAATTTGCGCTGGTGGCGGGAATTTTTATAATCAAATTTTCTCCTAAACTGCATCAATAATGTAATTTGGTAGTATATCATTGCTTTTATTTAAAGTTGATAAATTTTGCGGTAATTTCATAGGAGCAGGCTCTAATTTTGCCATTTTTATCTCGCCATTTTCGTAAATGTATGAAAATGCCTTGTTTGCCCTGATCGGCAAAAATCCATTTAGCTCAAATCCACTGACCGCGTAAAGTGGTAAATTTAGGGCGATACTAAGCGTTTTTAGCATTACAAAGCTAACTTTTATGCCCATAAAAGAGCCGGGTGTATTCGCATAGATAAGCTCTGAAATTTTATACTCTTTTAAAATTTGAGAAAATTTTTCTACCAAAAATTCATCGGCTTTTTGCCCTGGCGCGCTAGAAAATTCTAAAATTTTGTCATTTTTCTCGTAAATACCGACAAGCACGGGCGAAGTGAGTGCTACGACTAAAACGCTGATTTCTTTGATGATTTGCCCTTACGCGAAAGCTTTTTGATACTCTCTTACGATTTGCGCGTTTAGCTCGACTAATTCATAATTTTTAGCGTCGCTAAATACAGCTTCGGTGAGCTTGTGATTTAGATCATGGCTTCCAGCAAATGATGTGTAATCGCCCAAAATAGGCGCTCCACTAAGTGCCAAATCGCCAATAGCGTCTAAAATTTTATGGCGGACAAATTCGTTTTCATAGCGCAAACCCTCTGGGTTTAAAATTTTATTATCGTCGATTACGACAGCATTTTCTAGGCTTCCACCAAGTGCTAGCCCCATAGAACGAAGCGCTTGAACATCTTTTAAAAATCCAAATGTTCTAGCCCTAGAAATTTCTTTAATATAAGCCTTTTTGCTAAATTCAAAGACATGGTGCTGTGTGCCGATAATCGGATTTGCAAATTTAATCGTATAATCAAATTTAGGCCTTGCGCTTGGGCTTAGGCGGACAAATTTATCGCCCTCTTTGACCTCGACATCGCGTTTGATGATAATGACTTTTTTATTCGTATCTAGCTCTTTGATTCCAGCCTCGTCCAAAAGCATACAAAAACTCGCCGAGCTTCCGTCCATTACAGGGATTTCGTTCGCATCGACGATAATGCGAATATTGTCGATTCCATAGCTTGAAATCGCGCTCATTAAATGCTCTATCGTAGAGATATAGCCTTTTTCGTTGCCCACGACAGTGGCCATTTGGGTATTTACGACATTTTGGGGCGTTGCTTTAAAACTAATTCCAAGGTCGCTTCTATAAAATACTATTCCGCTACCTGCTTCCAAAGGCTCCAATGTAAGTCTGATTGGCTCACCTTTATGCAATCCGATACCGACGCTATGGACTTTTTTAGCTATTGTTCTTTGTCTCATTTTTCCCTCATTTCATTAATTTTTGCATTATAGCGAAAAATTTGAAATTTATTTTCCTTTTTCGATAACTTTTTTCGCACTTTCGAGCACATCGCTCACATTATCTTTAATCCACTTCGGATCCATCCACTCCTCTGGCCTTACTTCCACGCCCTGAACCACTATACCAAAGTGCAAATGATCGCCAAAGGCAAAGCCAGTGGCGCCAGTTTGGGCTAAGATATCGTTTGGTTTGACCTGATCGCCCACGCTAAGGGCTGAATTCGAGCAGTGCGCATACACGCCATAAACTCCAAATCCATAATAAACTCCCAAATTTAGGCCATAAATTCCATTATCTTGCAAAAACACGACCACGCCATAATTGCTCTCTTTGATATCCGCATTTGCCACGCTAGCAAGATCAAGCCCCATGTGCCAGCTCTCGCTAACTTGCTCGCTGTTTAAGAAAAACAGCCTGTGGTCGGCGAAACTCGCTACCGCAGCGCCCTTTGCAAGCGGATAAAACGGACGAAGCGAAAACTCGCTTATCATATCCTCATGCACCCTGCTCGTAAATGCGTGCAAATCCTTGGCGTTTTGTTCTCTAAGAGTTTCATTTACAAATTTAAATTTATCCAAATCGCTCATAGAGTTGAAATTTTGCGCATGTTGGCTGGCTAGATCGCTAACCTTGCCTGAGAGAAAATTTTCGCTAAGTTTGATTTGCGAAACCTTGTATTTTTTGTCGCTGTAAAAGTAGCGAATCTGCGACGAGCTGACATTGCCTGCCTTGTCGGTTGCTACGATTTCTGCGCGAAATTCATCTTCGTTTGCCGGCCAGGCTACAAGCGAAGCGTAATAGCCTTCTTTGACAAAGGGGGTAGCTTTGAAAATTTTGCCATAATTTGTGCGAATAAAAACCTCATCTAGCATTTCATCGCTAGCGCTGAAAACAACCACAGCCGAGCCGCCTTTGGTTATTTTATACGAATTTGCGACCAAATTTATCAAAGGTTTTTTGTTGTCGATGATTATATTTACGACTTTATCGGTTTTATTGCCTTTGGTGAAATTCCACGCGCTAATATCGCCAGCTTCGATGTGTAGTTTGTATTTTTTATCTTTGTTTAGGATTAAATTTTTTGGAAATTCAACTGCAATTTCTAGCTCTTTTTGGCTTATGCCATACTCTTCATCTTTTAGCGGAGTTAAATTTTCCCCGTCATTTAGGCTTACTTTTATTGATTTTACGCCTGTATCATCTGAAATTTTAACCTTCAAAGGCGAGATTAAATTCCAGTAAATTTCATCTGCAATTTCGATTTTAGGGGGATTTTGTTCAAATTTAGGCGAGGTTAAAAAATGAAAAACTCCATAAGCTATCGCCAAAGTTAGTATTAAAAAAATGAAAATTTTAGGATTTATTCTGCTTCGATTTCTATACATAAATTACCTTGATTTTAAATTAAAGCCTGATTTTACTGAGTTTTTGTAAATCGTAAGTAAAGGATTGGTTAAATTTCATTAAGGTTAAATTTTGGGTAAAAGTGAAATTTACCCAAAATTTACGCCAAATTTTAGTTAAATCTAGCTCCAATGCTAAATTCGAAACTATTTGTCTTATCGTGTGGTTTTTCGTTAAGCGGTTTTGTGAAATACAGCTGCAACGGCCCCATTGGTGTGAGCCACTCGATACCAGCACCTGCGCTATATCGCTCTTCCTCGTTCCAGTCATTGTCGCCTATCATACCATAATCGAAAAATGTTACAAGGCGCATTTTCATACGATCGATTAGCGGGAAGCTTAGCTCGACTGAATTGTTGAAGCTTTGCATACCGCCGGTTTCGACATAACGGCAACTACCACTAGCTACGCAAATTTCTTTACGCGGAATCGATCTAGAATTATATCCTCTTACCGTCCTAATACCACCTAGGAATAGTTTTTCGTTGATTGGAAGCGGATCACCTCTATCCCAAACATATCCAGCCGCAGCTTTGTAGCGGAAAATCAAATCGTAATCGATATAATCACGCAATCCAAAGTAGTAATTAAAGCTTCCTTTGGCTTTGGTAAATTCGATATCTCCGCCAAGTCCAGCGTATTCTAGGCTAGCTGTGGCTATGATACCGCTTCGTGGCAGATAGTAATCATCTGTGCTATTGTATGTAAGTGCTGGTGTAATCGAGCTTTTTATGCTTTCATGGTTACGATAACCAGCGGCTGCGTAGTATTCGTTTAGCCCTTCGATTTCTGTCTTTTCTAGGTAGTATGTCAGACTTGCGCTTAAATTTCGTCCTAGCTTTCTGCCAAGCGTCAAGGCAAATCCGTAAGATTTCTCCTCGTAATCGTCCCAGTCATAATCATTAGCAAAGACCATACCGCCCAGGCTGTATTCTGAATCGAAAATTCTAGGATTTGTAAGGCTTACTCTACCGCTTAATTTATCATCTGATTTTTCTACCGATACTGAGCCACTTAGTCCTGTTCCAAAGACATTTCTATCGCTAATTCCACCGCTTAGTAGCAATCCATCATCGCTACCATATCCGATACCGCCTGTAATCGAGCCGGTTGGGGTTTCTTGGACTACGACTTCTAAATCTAGCTGATCATCGCTCACCCTAGTTTCTTTGATTTCGACATTTTCAAAATATCCCGTGCGTTTAAGAGCCGCGATAGAATCAGCGTAATCGGTTCTGCTAAATAAATTTCCCTCAGTTAGATACATTTCGCGTCTAACGACTTTATCTTCTGTTTTGTCGTTGCCAGAGATTGTTACATTTCTGATATAGACTTTATTTTCAGGTATAATTTTATAAGTTATGCCTATGGTTTTAGCCTCTCTGTCTTGATCGGTTTGCGGGACGACCTTGACATAAGCATATCCTTGATCGGCGACTAAGGTTTCGATTTTTTGGATATCACGACGCATCCAGTCTGAATTCATCGTATCGCCCTTTTCGAGTTTTAGATCGCTTATGACCTTTTCTTTATCCATAGTTACATTTTCTGGGCAGTCGATATCTATACTGCTGACCTTATAACGCTCGCCCTCTGTTACATAGTATGTCAAATCCGCGGTGTAATCGCCAGTATCGGCATTTACGATTGGAGCAGATACCCTAGCGTCGAGGTAGCCTTTTTTGTAGTATTCTTCTTGGATTCTATTTGCGTCGTTTGGCAACTCATTAGCTTTTAGCTGTCCGTCGTTAAAGCCCCATAGCCAGCCAAATACTTCGCGTTGTTTGTTTGAAACAGCTGGTTCGATATCATCGTAATCTAGCTTTTTAGCGCCGATCAAATTTACCTTTTCGATGATGATGTTTTCGCCTCTATTGACATCGACTATGACATGCACGGCGTTTCCTTCGCTATCAAGCGGTTTTGGGGTAACTTCGACAACAGTGTCAAAAAAGCCCTTTACTTCGTAAAATTGCTTGATTCTAGCGGCAGCGTTTTTTGCCAAAACCTCATCATAGACCTGTCCTGGGCGAAGTCCGATTAGATTTTTGATAGCGTCTTGGTCGTTTGTAACGACATTTTTGATATCGACTTTGGCCACGCTTGGTTTTTCTTTTACGCTAATTGTTACATTTCCGCCCTGTTCGCTAATATACACATCTTCGAAATAGCCCTGAGCAAAGAGATTTGAGATCGCTCGGTTTGTGTTTTCGCCCGTGATTTGATCGCCTATTTGTAGGCCAGAAATAGCAGCTGCAACTTGCGGAGATAGGTGTTTTAAACCCTCGAATTTAATAGTTTGGATTTGCGCTGCACAAGCAACAGAAACCCCACCTAATAATAAAAACAAACTTTTTCTCATAAAATTTTACCTAGAAATGAAAATAATTGCGTATAATAGCATATTAAAATTAATCAAAAAGAATTTACAAAGGAAAATTATGAAAATAGGCATTATAGGCTTAGGTTTGATAGGTGGCTCGCTCGGGCTTTGTATGAAAAAATCAAAGATTATTAGCACGGTTAGCGGATACGATATTTCTAGGGAAAACGAAAAAGAGGCCTTGGAGCTGGGGCTGGTGCATGAAATTTTAAGTATCGAAGAGATGAAGCAAAAATGCGATGTGATTTTTCTCGCAATCCCAGTCGAGGCGATTATCACGACGCTAGCCCAGCTAAAAGACGCGCGCAAGGAAACCACAATCATCGATTTAGGAAGCACGAAATTTAAAATTTTGCAAAGTTGCCCGCCAGAGATTAGAGGAAATTTCATCGCCGCTCACCCTATGGCAGGCACGGAAAACTCAGGCCCAAGCGCGGCGTTTTCAGAGCTACTAAACGGCGCAGTAGTCGTCATCTGCGACGATAACAACGCCGATGAAATACATGTCAAACGCGCGGTTGAAATTTTTTCGTTTGCGGGTATGAAGATTGTCTTTATGGACGCGCTCAGCCACGACCACCATGTGGGGCTCATCTCGCACCTGCCACACGCGATTAGCTACTCGCTCGTAAATAGTGTCTTAAAAGAGGAAAATCGTCGAAATATCATAAATTTAGCCGGCGGAAGCTTCACTGGCATGGCAAGAATCGCCAAATCAAGCCCTGAAATGTGGGTCGATATCTTCAAACAAAACAAAGAAAATTTGTTAAAATCGATAGAGTCTTTCAAAAAAGAGCTTCAAATTTGCACCGATATGATCGAAAACGAAAAGTGGAGCGAGCTAGATAGCTGGATGCACAGCGCAAGGACACTGCGCGAGATTTTGTAAATTTGCCTGATTTGTCGCGCAAGCAATCTACGAGTTTGAAATTTATCTAAATTTTGTTAGATTGCAACGCTAGGCTCGCAATGACGCGGTTGTAATATTTTGGTTATTTTTTCTCACTGCAATGGTTAATTAAAGGATTAAAAATGATGAAATTTGATAAAAATATAAAATTCGGTTGGCAAGGATGCCCACCCTACGGTGCTTTACAAATAAACAATTTACCAAATACTAAAAAGAAAATAGAATTAAAGTTTAAATAAGGAGTTTATAGTGAAAGAATTAGTTATAAACTCCAAAATGTTTAGTAATAAACAAATAGATTACATATATAAAGAATATTTTGGGTATCATACAGAAGCATTATATGGGTGGGGAAACGATTTCTTTTCAAAACAACTAAAAAGAGAGCTAACCGATGCCGAAGAAGCAGAAATATTTCTTGCACTTTTTAAAAGACTAATTGATGACGGAATAATTTTAGTTCGATGTCCTATTGATAATGAAACAGAAAAAGAAATTCGAGGAATTAAATTTTGGAATACAACATCAGACAAAATAGTTGAATACATAAGAGAAGTGTTTCCTAAAAATTTAATACACTTAAAAGGTTTAGAGGGAACCGATGATGAATATATACATTTTTGGTATCAGCGTTGCCCCTATATTGGTTGGGTAGATAAAGAAACAGGAAAAATTTATTAAAGGGTTGAAATGTTTGGAACATATAAAAACAAAGATGAATTAAAACTAAAATTCAAATTACTAAATTCAAGCTTTGTTTCTTTATTTTTATATTTTATGATTTTACAAAGTTATGGAAATATTGTAAATTTTGGTGGTATCCAAATCTCGGTCAGTATCGTTGATACTGAATTTTTAAATTTACAAATTTAAACTATTTCTGTTTTTGTGGCACCAAATTTAATCCTTTAAATTCATTGCCACAAATTTAAAATTCAAGGTCAGTGTTGTTGTAAAATTTCAAAACTTCGTTCAATGATAAATTTAAGTTAAATTTTGCTTCGAATTTTACTGGATTGCACGATGAGCGCGTCATCTCGCAACGACAAAAAACCAAAATTTAAAAAAACTCCAAAATTTTATCTCGCATTAAATTTACATTTTCTATGTGATTTATCTCTTCGCGAAATGCGCTAGCGTTTGCGTAGCCCTTGGAGTATTCGTGCAGGTGTTTGCGGAAAATCGCCACGCCGTGCGTCCCATAGTGCGCTATCATCTGCGCAAAATGCTCCAAAATAATCTCTTTTTTCAGCTCTGCGCTAGCACTTTGCCCCTGTTTAATCTCGGCGAAAACCCACGGGTGCCCGATACTTGCCCTGCCTATCATAAGCCCGTCTGCGCCGGTCGTGCTTCGCACAAATTCGGCATTTTGCGAGCTAATGTCGCCGTTGGCGATGAGCGGGATTTGCACGGCACCTTTTGCCTGCGCGATTGCGTCGTAATCGACCTGCGCGCTGTATCCACCAGCCCTCGTGCGCCCATGCACCGCGATAAAATCAGCCCCGCCTCGCTCCACCGCGCGCGCGATATTTTCGATATCAACGCTAGCAAAGCCAAGCCTAACTTTCGCGCTTACGAATTTTTTGTTTGAGTGAGTTTTGATGATTTCTAAAATTCGGGCCATCTTGTCCAAATCCAGCAAAAGCGCGGAGCCTGAGTTTTGCTTCACGACCTTTGGCACAGGGCAGCCGCAGTTGAGATCAATCCCGCAAAATCCGTCAAATTTATTCAAAATCAAAACCGCCTTTTTTATCACTTCCTCGTCGCTTCCGGCGATTTGGACGAAAAAGGGCTCTTCTGCTTCGTTTTTTTCTAGCATTTTTAGGGTTTTGTCGTTTTCAAACACCAGGGCATTTGCGCTAATCATCTCACTTATCGTCGCATCAGCGCCGAATTTTTTCACCACACCGCGCAGTGGCGGATCTGAAAACCCAGCCAAAGGGGCTAAAAAAAGCGGTTTTGTCTCGAAAAATTTATTTAAATTCATTGATTGTGTAAAAAGGGCGCGAATTTGCAAATTTACAAAATTTACAAATTTGCGCCCCGAAATTTAGAATATCAGCGAAGCTGGCACTGATTTGCCATTGTCGCGTAAAAATAGCAAAATTTGGAATTTATCAAATTCGTCGCCGTCGCTCATGTGGAGCTGCTCTCTTAGCTCATCAATCATACCAAGCTCATATAGCGCATACAAATACGCCTCTGTCGCGCTTGAATTTTGGTTTTTGAGCCTTTCGAAAAAGGTTCTGTATTGCTCCGGATTTAGGTGGTCTTTGAGCTTTTTGGCAAAATAAATGAAGTCTTTGTCGCTGAATTTATCGCTATTTATGAGATTAAACAGCTCCTCGCTACTGACCTCAAACTCGCTCTCATCAGCAGCTCTTTCTACGATACGCTTGATATCGTCGGTGTCTTGGAATTCTTTATAGGTTTTAATCGCGCTATAATCGCCCTTATCGACTAAAATTTTATATGCTTTTTTGGTGATTTGATCGTTATAAACGCCCTTTGTTTTTAAAATTTCGCGCGCATAATCAGGCTCGGCATCAAGGCGGTTTAGCTCGTTTTGTAAAAACATACCGTTTGATTTAGGGAGTTTGTATTTTTTCAAATCCACGACCTCGCCGTTTTTTACCTTTTCGACGACATCAACTATCTCTTTTAGGCTTTCGTTTTTGATATCAAGCTCGCTACTATCATACCATGGAGACAAAATTTTAGTTATATCGCTTGGATCTTTGAAAAACTCTGTTTTGAAATTTCGGTTCGTCTCTAATCCTAGCAAAACCTCTTTTGTCATCTCATCATACGAGCTTACATCTTTTTGTATAGCGCGGTTTTTGCGATAAACCATAAAACCATAAAAGCCCAAATGACAAAGTGCAAGTATCATATACAAAGCTAATGGCAGCACTACCCACACAGCCACAGGCAGTGTGAGAGAGTATCCAAGCACGCTTAGGGTGTAGCTCGCGCTTTCTTGCGTGAAAATCACAGCTGCGATGATACCGATATATATCACTGAATATACAAAAAATTGTTTTGCCTTCATCATTATCTCCTTTGTGCTTTTTCGGCAAGTTCTTTGCAAGAAATACATAGTCTTGATTCTGGGCGGACTTTTAGCCTTTCTGGGCTGATTGGCTCGCCACACTCCAAACACTCGCCATAAGTGCCGTTTTCGATGCGTTCTAGCGCAGAGACTATTTTATTTAGGCTCTCTCTTTGTTTTAGCCCAATCGAATACTCAATCGTCAAATCCGTATCCATGCTAGCTACATCAATCTCATCTGTCGCGCCGTGCTCTCTAAGCTCCTCGATATCTTTTGTCGCGCTGTTGATATTAGCGCTTAGCTCGGCTTTTCTTTCTTCTAAAAGTTTTTTGTAAATTTTCAACTCACTTTTTTTCATTTTACCCTCACTTATGGTATGGATGATTTGCATTTATACAAAGCGCACGAAAAATTTGCTCAAAGAGCATAAGCTTTGCAATTTTATGTGCCAAAGTTAGCTTTGTTAGGCTGATGATTTTATCGCATTTGCCCTTAAAATCATCGCTTAGCCCGTAAGCACCGCCTATGAAAAATGAAACCAAATTTTTCCCGTCTAAAATTTTAGCAAATTCCATACTATCAAGCTCTTCGCCCCTCTCGTCAAGGGCGATATTATAACCTTTTAATCTAGGCATATAAACCTCGTCATACGCCCTAAGCGCGCTGGCTCTATCAATCGTCTGAGCCTTTGCGATACTAGCGTTAAAGAAAATTTCATCTTTTATGCTAGCAAATTTAGCCGACATTTTGCGATACTCGTTTAGCTCGCTCGCAAATTCGTCGGTGCCTTTTTGTATAGAATTAACGATAATCTGCACTATTCGTCTTCTTCGCCGTGCGTATCAAATAGCCCCTCATCGCTACTATCATCGAGTTGGACTGGGGTATTTGTTAGCATATTTACCATATCGCTTAGATACTGACGCATTTGCGCTCTTGGCACGATAGCGTCGATTAATCCATGTTCTAGCAAAAATTCTGAGCGTTGGAAACCCTCTGGCAAATCTGCTCCGATTGTTTGTTTGATGACCCTTTGACCAGCAAAGCCAATCAATGCACCCGGTTCAGCGATGATAATATCGCCTAGCCACGCAAATGACGCACTAACTCCGCCCATCGTAGGATCTGTCAAAACAGAGATAAATGGGATTTTGTTTTCGCTTAAAATTTTAAGCGCAGCCGAAGTTTTGCTCATTTGCATTAGCGAATATGTGCTTTCTTGCATTCTAGCTCCACCGCTAGCTGATACGATAATCAAGGCTTGCTTTTTATCAAGCGCGCGTTTGACGGCTCGCACGATTTTTTCGCCCTCTACCGAGCCAAGGCTTCCACCCATAAAATTAAAATCAAAAACGACTAATTGCACAGGTTGTTTTGAAATTTTAGCCTCGCCAGCGACGACAGCACTCGTTCTGCCTGTCTTTTCCTGCCCCTCACTTATGCGTTTTTTGTATGATTTTTTATCAACAAATTTAAGCGGATCAACGGGTTCGAGGGTTTTATCACACTCTACAAACGAACCCTCATCACAGATTAGCGCGATTCGCTCATCTGCGCTAAAACGCATGTGATAGTTACATTTAGGACAGACATGGTGGTTTTGTTCCACCTCCTTAAAATACATCAAAGAAGCACAACCAGGACACTTAACCCAATGCGCAGGTGCCTCAGAAGCTTCTGGTTGGGCTCTACGAATCTTTGAAAACAAATCTCCAAAATTCATAATATTCCTTTAATTTTGCAAAATTAAACTCTCAATTTTAACCTATTTTTCTTTATTTAAATTTAAAATTTCGCTAGAATATAACCATGCAAGGATTTATATTAAAAGTCACAAAAATCAAAGACGAAGATTGTATAGTAGATGTGCTATGCGCTGACGCCTTAGTGCGCGCGTATCGCTTTTATGGTGCCAGACACCCAAATATCACACAAGGATACAAAATAGATTTTGAGCTAGTCTCAAACCAAAATTTCCTCCCGCGCCTAAGCAATGTCATGCACCTAGGATACGGCTGGCTGATAAATAGAGAAAAACTCATTTTTTGGCAGCAATTCATCAGGCTACTGGGCGCGCATTTAAAGGACGCAAACGAGCTTGATAAATTTTACTATGAGCTTTTAAATACCGCTGCTTCGCGCTTTGGCCGCCAAAATCCACGCCGAATAATTATCGAAAGTTACGCTAAAATTTTAGAATTTGAAGGCAGACTTCACAGCGAGCCATTTTGTTTTTTATGCGACGAAGAGATTAGCGGCGCAGTATCACTCACACGCGGATTTTTGCCCGCTCACGAGCATTGTTTGCACCAAAAAGGCTTTAACTGGGGCGAAATTTTAGAATTTCTGCAAAGTCAAAATTCGCTAAATTTAGAAGATGACGCAGTTGAAAGGCTGTATGCCATCACGCTTCAAGGCTTTTAAATTTAGGCTATTTGCTTAGCTTTTTATACTCCGAGCATGAAATTTTATCACCCATAGCGCAGGCTCTGGCGTAGTAGTTTTTCGCCCCTTCAATATCGCTTTGACCTTGGAAAATAATGGCTAAATTTCGGCACGAAGTCGCTACATCTAGCTTGCAAAGCCTATCTGTGTAAAAAATCGCTGATTGGATATTTTCAGGCGTGCCTTGGGCTTTAAAATACAAATTCACCAAGGTTTCGCAAGAATCTTTATTGCCGTTTTTGCAGTCATTATCCAGCCTTGCCACAGCTTTTGTGTTTTCTAGCGTCACAAGGGCATTTTCGCAGTATTCGTCCTCGCCATTTTTGCACAAAAACGCGCGAATTTCACTTAATCTTTTTTTGTTTTTATTCGAAGCAGAGTGCAATCTCTCAGCCCCTTTGCACGAAAGGACATTTTTTTGCTTACAGCCGTTTTCGTATAAATTCAAGGCTGCGTTTTTATCCGCCTTGATTCCAAGGCCGTTTTCTAACATTTGCGCGTAAGCTACGCAGGCATTATCGTGCTTTTTATCGCACGCTTTTTTAAAGAACAAAACCGCGCCCTCATCGTCTTTGGCAGTGCTTTGCCCCATATAAAGCAAAAGTCCCACCTCATAGCACGCCTGCGCGTCGCCCTTTTCGCACGCGATAAATTTCGTATCTTCGATAGCAAATAAATTTGAGAAAAATAAAAAGATTAAAATTAGTTTTTTCAAACTAACCCCTTTGAAGTGAAATTTGGGCTAAGATTAGCCCAAATTTGTTAATAAATAGTTTTGATTACGACGCGTCTATTTGGTTTGAGGCACTCTTTTAGCGCGGCACCTTTTTCGCCTGGGCAGAATTTGACCTGATCTGCCTCGCCCATGCCGATAGCTTGGATTTTGCTAGCTGGGATTCCATTTGCGATAAGCTCGTTTTTGACCATATTTGCGCGTTGTTGTGATAGAGTTTTGTTGTAAGCGTCGCTTCCTAGCGGATCAGTATAACCATAAACCTTAACGCTTCTTACCATATTTACATCGATATCTTTGGCGACAGCTGCGATTTTTTCGTGGCCCTCGGCTTTAAGGTTGTCTTTGTCGAAGTCAAACAAAAAGTCAGATTCTAGCTCGACATTTTGGTTCGGTAGCTGCACAGGGGCTACATCAGCACAACCTTTTGGATTATAAAATGTGCTTCCTACGCGATAATCTTTGTCATAGATGATTTTGAATTGGCAAATTTTATCAGGATCGCCAGCTTTTTTCTTTAAATTAAATACATAATCCCACTCTCTAACCGCATACAAGCCCTCTTGGTGGTGCGGGTGGCCGATTAGGAAATATACTTGGTCTTTGCTCATACCCTTTTCTACTTTGCCTAAATTTTCGGCATTTGGGTGAGTTGGAGCATCAATCCATGTTTTGTTCATATCCAAAAAAGTCACATCGTCCCATTGCATGACGCCGTCTTCTGGGATATTGTCGCTTACATGAGTGGTGCAACCACTAAAAAATAAAATTCCAGCCAAACTTAGAGCTGATAGTAATGATTTTTTCATTTTTTACCCTTTAAATTTAAAAAAAGCGAAACCGAAATTCATCGGTTTCGCACTAGGCTACCTTAGAAGTGGAAGCCCAAAGACGCGCCTGCGCCAATGTTGTCTTGCGTATCGACTGAGATAGATGATTTAAATACCCATTTACCATTGTCTGACATTTTTGATAGACCAATAGATAGAGCACCCTCATCTTGATAATAACCAGTACCCACACTTAGCATACCCTTACCAGGGATTGTAGATTGTGGTAGGTTGCCGATAGCGATAGCAGAAGCGATACCAGCCCTAGCCTCATCTCTAACATTATCAATTCTTTGATTGATATTTGTTATGTTGCTACCCAAATGCTCGGCGATACCCTCGATAGCAGAGTATAGTTGTGAGCCGTTGATCGCATCGGTGCTGTCTTTGCTGATTAGACCAGGTGCGACATTTTGGATACGGCGAGTTTCATTAGCATTACCAACGCTTACTACGCCTTTGACTTGGTTGCCACCAGCGAATTGTTTCATACCGATAGTGACATTTTCGCCAGCTGCATTTTTCGCAGTTACGCTTGCGCTAGTGTAAGCGTTGTTTGTGCCTTTACTTCTAGTGCCTTCGCCAACATAAGCTGTTCTGCTACCTAGGAATAATGAGTCCGCAACTGTGCTAGTTACATTGTTACCAACTACAAATGTATCATTTGTAGATACGGTATTATCATTACCCATAGCGTAGCTTCCAGTTCCAGAGACAGTGTTTGGATCACCAAACGCACCAGAGTTATTACCTGTTACTATATTTTTAGTTCCAACTGAAATTGATTGTTTTCCGCTAGCTTGTGCGCCATTACCGATAGCGATAGATTGCTCGCCACTTGCATTTGCATTATCGCCAACAGCTAATGATGATTTGCCACTAGCGTCTGCTTGATAACCAATAGCTGTCGCATGTCCGCCACTGGCTGATGAATCGACAGTATTCTTTCTTTGTTCTTCTGGTTTGAAATTTTCATCTTCATTTGTATGGAAGTATTTAATACCTTGCTCGTTCATCTTAGAAATCGCAGTTACGACATTGTTTGTAACATACTCACCTTTATCTTTGACATTGTAAGTTTTTAGCGTTACAGTTTTGCCTTTTTCATCTTTTGTTTGAACTACATTGTTAAATGTATTGCCATTCTCATCAGTGTAGTTTTCAACAGTGTAATTTCCAACTAGCTCTTTTAATTGAGATACATTAACTGCGTCAGTTGGAGCCTTACCAGCTGCTACATTTTTGACTTGAACCGGACCTGTTTTCTCGCTACCGTCAGCATTATAAGTAACCATACTTACAGTGCCGTCAGAATTTTGTTTAGTAGCGACTTTCAAGTCATAGTTCTTACTACCGTCAGTATTTGTTGTCTCTGCAATTTTTACAGAGCCATTTTTTGAACTAACAGTATTTGGAGCTTTAATTTTGCCTTCAACCGCTTTTAACTGAGATAAATTGACAGCATCAGTTAAGTCAGTGCCTTCTGCAACATTTTGAATTCTGTTGCCACCCATATCGACATTAGTTTTGGTTATAGTTGGACCACCTGCAATAGTCAAACCATCGTTGTTGATAGTAGTATCACCAGCTTTAACACTTCCGTCTTTTCCTAGGTCAATATTTTGAGCAAGTTTAATGATTAAATCGCCACCAACATTTTCTACACCGATATTGCCCTCTGTTAATTTAGCATTAGCTGCGGTGTTGCCCTTAATATTTAGCGTTTCGTTAAGTTTTTTACTTACTACATCGCCTTTATCACCTTTAAATTTCAAGCCGTCATTTAAAGTAGCGACAGTCTCAGGATTACCACTAGCATCTTTGTAGGTAATTCTAGTATTAGTTGTGCCATTTTGACCAGAGCCAGCAGGATCAACTTTGGCTACCGTAATATCTGCACTTACAGCGTCATTTCCATCTTTACCGTTAGTAATCTTAATGTGACCTTCACCAGTATTGTCATCTGCAAAGATTTCTACGCCAGCTTTACCATTTTTGTTATTGACTATTACAGCGCCGCTTTCTGCACTATCACCCAAGCTAAGTTTATTAGCAAGTTTTAGGTCATAGGTGTTGTTATCTTCACCGCCATGAGTAAGTTTTAGGTTACCATCTGTGTAAGTGCCGTCTGTCGGAGCGACCGTGCCACCATTGACAGTAACTTTTGTTTTATTACCCTCTACGCCTTTTTTGAGTTGAGATACATTGACTGCGTCTGTATCAGCCTCACCAGCTTCGACATTGTGAATTTGATTTCCACCCATGCTAACATTGTTATCTGTAAGCTTGATAATTTTATCAGGGTCGGTATTATTAATGG